>NZ_JGVK01000007.1 GCF_000731795.2 Candidatus Photodesmus blepharonis
TACTAAATTGAAATGCGGTTTATACTAAATTGAAATGCGGTTTATACTAAATTGAAATGCGGTTTACCGCATTTCAATTTAGTAATGTAGTCAAATACACAACATTAGACATAAAACCGCATTTGAAATGGGTACTAATACAAATGACAAAACTTCCTCGACATATAAAAAAAACACATGATTTAGTTTTTTCAGCACAGGGATTATCAGCAAGAGAACAGGATATTTTTGGACTGATGATGGCTCATATGCGACCTCAAGACTGGGAAAATAATACACCAAAATATCAGTTTACATCTAACGAAATTAGCGAATGGTTAAATTTAAACAAACGAACTAGCGTTGTGTCTCAAATAAAACCAGTAGCGAAAAGACTTATATCTCATGTAATTGGTTTCGAAACAAGAAACTCAGATTTAAGTGAAGAATTCATTTACTATAATTTTTTTAAACGCTGTGAATATAAAAATAGAAAACTAACGTTAGTTCCTAATGATGAATTAAAACGACAATACATAGAGTATAGTAAAGGTTTTTCTTTAATAAATACTCATTCTTTTATTTCAATAAAAAATGAAATGGCAAAGAGACTATATGAGTTTTTCTCACGTTTTAAAGTGTCTGGCAAACTTAACCCAATATCAATTGATAAGCTTAGATATTATCTTGGAGTTATAGATCGTAATGGAATTGTCAATAAAGGAAAAAAATGTCATTTAGATTCTAATTATTTTATAAATAATGGTGTAAAAAAAGCAGTCAATTACTTGAACTCACACTCTGTCGTCGGTCAAGAACTTCTCTTTTCTAAAGAAGAAAAATATCTCGGATTCTCTTTAGTTAGAAAAGGAAGATTAATATCTCATGTAATATTTAATTTTAAATGGATTTATAGAAAAAATACAATAGAAAATTTATTGGAAAAACCGTTCTACAAAATGATAGACGAGAATAAAGGATTTGAAATACAAGATTTTTCAGTTAAAAACAACATTGAAATAGAAGATAACTTTGTACTAAAAAAAACAATAAAAGATAAAGAGCTTGAAGAAATCAATTTTCTAACAGAGAAGAAAAAAAGGATTCTTAAAATTGAAAAAAGTCGATTAATTAACTCAAATAGACTATCTGATAAAGAAATGATTGAGTTAAGTGAACTTTATTTAGAAATTGGTGATAAAAAAAGATCAGAAAAAATAGAATTTGCATTAAAAAAGAGAATTGATTCAAGAAAAAAGTTGGAAAATTATGATAGAAAACTATTAGAATTAGGTAGATTACTAAATAATTTGGAATATTAACTCCAATTAAACATTACATCATGTTTTTCTGCGCTTTTTTCATGTACTCAATCAATTTTTTATCAGACATATCTAACAACGATAATACTGCGGCTCGGACAAGCATTGTAGTATTAGCGAATTTTAACGATCCTAAACGTTCTACTATCTCTTCACTGCTTCCGTGTACTAGGCTATCTCTTCTCGAAGTCAACGCATCGCGTTCTGCTTGAACAAATCGGATTGGTTTTGGGTTAATCTTTGTTGTTGGTGTTTTTCCAAAAACATTGATCTTTCTTTTGATACTTTTCGAAGACGCATGAGAAATTTTTTTTTCCATTTTTTTAATGAGTATTTTTTCTGTTGGCTGCAAAATTTCATTTTTCAAGCGCTTTTCTTTTAACTGATGAAATTGTTCCATTTCCGTTAGATCTTTAAATTTCATTATTGATTACTTCTTCTGAAAAACGTTTGTAATACATAGCTGCTTCAGACGCAGGTTGAGCAACCGAAACAGGAAGATGTCTCAATTCTGCATTACGAAATGCCCCTAATTTTTCCCAAATATAAGTTTTTGCAGTATTATTAGGAAAACGTTCAAAACAATAATTCTTACCATAACGAAGAGACTTTTTAGCAGATTTATTAACTTTAGACGGTACAACGAGAAAATTTATTTCATTTTCATCAATAAATTTAACATCCTGAATATGATCTAAAATAGTTTCTATTCCATCCAGACTGTGTTCTGAAAAATCAGTAGGAAAAATAAATTCATTTGATGCTGATACAGCATTCATCATCAGAATGTTTGAAGATGGGCTAGTGTCAATAATGATGAAATCAAATTTTTCCTTGATGGCGGATAAATGAAGATCCAATCGTTGTTCTCTACGTTGTAAACCCATCATATCCATTTCTAATTTTGACATTAAGTCACCAGAACGACCGCAAATAATACTAAGATTTTCTTGGCATGACCCTTTAACTTTAGCCGGATAAACTGCTTTCATAATATCAAATTTTCGGTTTAATAATACATCACCAACGTAGAATTCTGTATCTATAGCTGAAAAAAACTTAGAAGAATCAGATTGAGAATCCAAATCAATAATTAAAATATTCGAATATTTTCTAGAAAGCTCATAAGCTAAATTAACAGCTATCGTTGTTTTTGTAACACCACCCTTACGCTGTGCAATATTGATTATTCTCGTCATAAATATTTCATGCGTTCAAAGTATACGTTTTATGTATACTACTATGTATATCATAAAGTATAACATACATATTTTAAAATAGTCAAGACTCATGATCCACAGCACTATGTTCTATAAGAACATTTAACGCTATTAGTTTTCACTAGTACTTCTTATCGCCTATTAATACTGTAGTCCTTAAGTACATAACGCAATAGTTGATTAAGTGTGGAGTATTGTTCTACAACATATAAAATATTGTTCTTACTTACTCCTAATGGTTGGATTTTTTGTAAAAAAATTAAAGAGTAAGTCTTCCTTATTTTTTTGTTCTTCATTGGAAGACATTCTATTAAATCCATTCATAGTTAGCTGTTATACATTTGAATTAATGATTCATCACTTGGCTTTATAAATTGAACATAATCCTCATCTTTTGTACATTTTATCTTTGATTTACTATTAATGGCAAATAATCCCTTTACTGCAATTTTTGACCAAACTTTAATGAACGTCTTCTCTTTTTCAGATGTCGTCCAACGTAAGTTCTTTGCTTTAATATCATTAAGTATTTGGTGAAAAAAATGAAGAGTTTCTCCTTCTTTGAGACCAATACCAAGAACCATTTTTTTTAGATATTTGTATGTGTATTCTTCGTCAAATCTACATCCTAGATGATAGAGATAGAGAATTATCGCTCTGCTTATACTGCAACGATTACTAAATTCTTTTTTCACTATTTCAAGTTGATCTAATATTTCAGAATTTCGATGAATAAATTCTATTACCTTATCAGCAGTTAATTTACTTGCAAATCTTCCATCCTTTCCTGCAGTTACTGTTTGAGATAGATTTTCTGTATAATTAATAATCCTTGTTACGGATGTAGTAACAGTTTTAGCATCAGCTACGCTGATATTTTTTATATCACGAGCCACTAAATGTCCTTTCTGTCGAACTCGACCTTGATCAATGGTATTAAATACTGCTTCATCAAGTCCTACGAGTAAATCGCACGTTAAATTGACTTTTGCTTTTTTTGCGGCAAGAAGTCTATTTTGACCATCAATTAGAAGACCATCTTTACTTACCCTAATTGTGTCTCCATTGTACATCCATCTACCGTTAATCATATGGTCAGCATAAAGATTAATTTTATTAACAACCGGAGGAATATTATCAGTATTAATCTCAAGTAATTTTTCTATGTGTAGTTGATTTAATTGAACCTCAGATAAGCTTTGTTGCCTTGAGGTTTTGAAGTTTTGTTCGTAAAGTTCATCAAGTGACATCATTGTTTGTGCTCTCTTAAAAGTAACCTATTTTTACCAAGGTTATTTTCTTTTCCTAATGATTTTGTATTAGTTGACGTATGTATTTAGAATTTTCTAATTGAATTGGTGGTGCATATTGTTCAATCTATTTTCAATTTTTTTGTATTTTTCAATGAAATAAACAGAATTTAACATGATTGAAGAACCAGGAAAAATAATGATATAATTTATAGAGTTAATCGACACTCTTAGTTTAAAAAAATGAGTGATCTCTCATTTTTTTTTTGAGTACAATTGCGAGTCTCAATTAGAATTTTTTTCTAAATACTATTATGAATAAATCTAATCATTTGTATCAGTTGTCTAACCGTTTTATTCCAGGAGGAGTTAATTCTCCGGCTAGAGCATTTATTGGTCTAGATTCATCGCCTTTTTTTGTTGAAAGAGCTGATGGACCTTATCTTTTTGATGTAGATGGTAATTCTTACATTGATTATCTTGGTTCATGGGGACCAATTATACTTGGTCATAACAATCCTGAGATAAAAAAGGCAGTTACTTCTGCTAGTGAATTAGGTCTAAGTTTTGGTACGCCGACATCCATAGAAGTTAAAATGGCTGAAACAATTACAACTCTTATGCCTTCTATCGAATTAGTTAGAATGGTTAACTCTGGAACAGAAGCTACAATGAGCGCAATTCGATTAGCAAGAGGTTATACAAATAGAAATAAACTTATAAAGTTTGAAGGTTGTTATCATGGTCATTCAGATTGCCTTTTAGTAAATTCTAGTTCAAGATATTTAAAATCAGGAAAACCGAGTTCATCTGGAATTCCTAAAGATTTTACAAAACATACACTAATCTGCGAATACAATAACATAAAATCTGTTGAATCAATGTTTAGATATTATCCAGAAGATATCGCTTGCGTTATTGTTGAACCTATTGCCGGTAACATGAATTGCGTTCCTCCAAAAAACGGATTCCTCAATGGACTTCGTGAATTGTGTACTCAATATGGTGTTGTATTAATATTTGATGAAGTAATTACTGGGTTTCGTGTAGAATTAGGTGGTGCTCAAGCTTTATATGATATAAATCCTGATTTGACAACGCTTGGAAAAATAATTGGAGGTGGAATGCCGGTTGGTGCTTTTGGAGGAAAACGTGAAATTATGGAATGTGTTTCTCCTGTTGGAACAGTTTATCAAGCAGGAACATTATCTGGAAACCCAATAGCGATGGCAGCAGGTCTATCCTGCCTAAACGTACTGAAAAAAGAAGGTGTATATGCATATATTGAAAATCAAACTAAAACTCTCATTTCTGAAATAGAAAATTTAGCAAGAATCAACAATATAGCATTATCTACTAACCGAGTTGGCAGTATGTTTGGACTTTTTTTTACAGAAAACAAGAACATTTCATCATTTGATGATGTAAAAAAATGCGATGTCAAAAGATTTAAAAAATTCTTTATATTGATGTTAAAAGAAGGTATTTATTTTCCACCATCCCATTATGAAACTAGCTTTTTTTCGTTAGCTCATACTGATAATGAAATAGAAAAAACTCTTCATGCCGTAAATAAGGTATTTAAACTTATATGATTAAACAATCAATATTAATTTTAAAGCACTTGTCGAAACTGATCAGATCATTGGTTTTTATAGTTTTTCATGACAAAGCTTTTATTGGGAATAATAGCTCTATCTTTGTTCGATAGTTGACTAAATTGCTGCATCTCGCTTCCAAATTGTGTATCATTTTGAATATGTACCGTCCATTATATGAACAATAAGCATGCAATTAACTCTTAAGAAAAAGTTGATAGGTGCCAGTCTATCAGCAGTTCTTGTTATGGCATCAGCATTGACCTGGTTGTCTACTGAACAATTGCTTGATCAAACAAGGACTTCTTCTCATGCTAGAGCAAAAGCCCTGGGTAGATCTGCTGCAAAAGCTATATCTGATTGGATTTCTATCCGTAAAGATATTGTGTCTTCTTTGAAAAATTATGCACAAAAGGAGAACATAATCGATTTTTTACAACAAGCCAGACAATCTGGAGGTTTTGATGATATTTTCTTCGGTAATACTCAAGGAGATATGTATCGTTCACACCCTGAACGTAATAGAAAAAACTACGATCCTCGTTCTCGACCTTGGTACAGAGATGCTCACTTAGCAGACAAACAGATTATTACAACGGCTTATCAGGATGCGATTACGAAAGCATCAATTGTGACTATTGCTGAGCCAATTAAGAACAATGGAAAATTTTTAGGAGTGATAGGAGCTGACGTCCTAATTGATCAACTTATTGATGATGTAATAAGCTTAGATGCAGGAAAAAATGCGAATACCATGTTAATTGATGCTCAAAATGGAGTTTTTTTAGCTCATCCTGATAATCAATATGTATTAAAACCTATAAAAAGTTTATTTCCGTCTTTGTCTATGTCTGTCATCAATAAAGCAGTCCTAGAAGGAACAATAGAAAATTTCATGATCAATGGCAACGAAAAACTGTTCTATTTTATTTCTGTTCCACAAACTCCATGGTTATTTGCAATTCAAATGGATAAAAAAACTGAGGAATACAGGCATATTAAGCTAATAAGAGAAATGCTGTTCACAGTGATTATAATTACTGCTTTAGTGATATTTGCTGTTTCTTGGCTAGTAGGTTTCTTGTTTCAAGATTTAATAAAGGTATCAAAAGCACTAGAAGAAATTACAAATGGAGAAGGGGATTTAACACAAAGATTGGAACCATGTAGCGACGATGAAGTAGGTAGATTAGCGAGAAACTTTAACTCTTTTGTTGGTAACATGCACGAGATGATGGTTAAATTAAGTTGTATATCAACTTCTTTATCTGAACAAGCAAATCATACTGCGAAACAAGCTGCTATTCGTAGCAAGCATATTTTGCAACAGCAAGGAGAAATAAAGATGGTAGCGACTGCTGTAAATGATATGGCTTCGGCAACTCAAGAGATAGCAAATAATGCGGATAATACTGCTAATAACTCTGAAGAAGCTGTTTCCGCTTGTGTGCATGGTTCTGAGCAAGTTATTCAAACTCAAAGTTCAATTCAAAATTTAGCAGAAGAAGTTCGAGTTGCAACAAGTGTTATTCAGGAATTAGAAGCACATGGAAATAGTATTAATACTATTCTATCAACAATCCAAGGAATTGCAGAACAAACAAATTTACTTGCCCTTAATGCTGCGATAGAAGCAGCTAGAGCCGGAGAGCAAGGACGTGGATTTGCTGTTGTAGCTGATGAGGTTCGTGTACTTAGTCAGCGTACTCACGCATCAACAAAAGAAATTCAAGATACTATTGAAAAGCTACAAGAGACAACAACAAAAGCAGTGAGCATCATGGATGATAGTCTTCAGCTGTCTACAACATCCGTTGATGATGCTAACTCAGCTGCATCCAGTTTAACTAAAATACATGAAGCAGTAGAGAGAATTAGCGATATGGCAACACAAATTGCTTCAGCTGCGGAAGAACAAGCCAATGTTACTAATGAGATAACTAGAAATACACAAGGGATCAGTGACGTTTCCAACCAATTCTCGGATGAAGCAAGGGACACGGCAGATAAAGCTGCAGAATTATCAAAATTATCGAGTGAACTAGAGCATGAGATTAGTCATTTTAAACTTTAATGTGTCAATAAAAACTATCATCAAGAATGAATCTGTTATTCAAAATTAAAATATTCTGACCAAAGTACATAATTATGTACTTTGGAACAAATTGCATCAGGTTGAATTCCGTTCTTAACCATATAATGCGCATACAATCGAATTTTTTCTGGTTGGTCTTGCAATTCTGGAGAAACTACACACACTTTTAAACCAATAGACTTAAAAAAATCAAATGTGCGTTTATCCAACGGAAATTTTGTAAAACAATCTACCCATACCCAGCTTGCTATTCTTCTCGCAGCGTTGATAAATTCAATCGGTTCATATTCTGAAAATCTTACTGCAATTTTCTTTTCCTTTATTTTTGAAAGTGATTCCATCATTGGAAATGATGAATCTAAAAAAAAATAATCATGAATTGAATATTTTTTTAAAAGTTGAATAACTCTGTATTCTATTCCTTCTGACTTTATATTCAAAATAATTGTTTTATGTTTGTAACACGATAAAAAATCTTTAAAAATAAAACTATTCATTGTAAATGGATCGTGAGATAAAATAACATCGTGGCTACTATCTCTCAGATCCAATTCAACACCAAAATTTGACTTAATTGAGGACAATGAATATGAATCATTAATTCGATGTGCTATAAACAATGTCATTTTATCATTCTCTTTAGTTTAAACGAAAAATTTATAGTTCTTTTTATAAATTTGTACTTAGATTTTAAGCTATTATTCCAACTTGAATACCCATGGATTCGATCTGGAAATAAAACATTGAATTTTTTGATCTCTAATTTATTTTTTAAAGCCATGTAATAAAAATAAAGGTCTAAAGAAAAATCCTTAGGAGCATTATCTCTGATTCTAAGATAAAAATCTCTATGGAATAAGTTTGGTTGTGCATTGATATCATATAGCTTTTCTTTTAGAAGAATAGATTCAAATACAGACATAAAAAAAGTAAAAAAACTATCATGGAAAGATCTATTTTTTCGCCTTCCTTTGATGTATATATTTTTAATATTGGAATTTTTTTTTACCAGATCTAACCCATTTTTTATATCTAAAGGATCAGTTTGAAGGTCGGCATGAGTCCAACCAAGAATATCTCCTGTCGCGTTTTCTAACCCATTTAAAATTCCATTTCCATAACCTTTATTTATATGAATATTTACAATCTTGATAAACGTGTAATTCTTTGCTTCTTTTTCTATCATCTTTAGTGTATTGTCTTTAGAACCGTTGTTAACCATAATAAGTTCAAAACTTCCATTATTTAATAATTTAAATTTATCTATTAGTGATTCTATATTTTTTTCTTCATTGTAACAGGGAACAACTATCGAACAAATCATACTCAAAATTCCTATTTAAAAAAAAGAGATAGAGTCTACGCTATTATAGGAAAGAAGTAACGGAGTACAATTTCGACACGATCCAATTTGTTATTTAAAAATATATTTATGAGATAAATAATTATAAATTCTACTAAATTTTCTTCTTTTTTTAAGAACGTATTTATTTTATTTTTTTGACATTTGAGTATGTATGCCTAAAATGAGTTCATATCAATTTTATTCCTATCTGATAGAATTTGAAAATTTTAAGTAGTATGTAATTATACAACGTGATGAAAAGTATGCATTTAAAAGAAATAAACGTGTTAAACACGGTTTTCGGTTTCGCTAACTTATCGAAATTAGTTCATCAATTGATAGATGAGTTAATAGAACAAAAATAGCAAGATGCTCATACTGGATTTATTACTAATAATTCACTTTTTAAAAAAGAGAATAAAGGATGGAACTGAGCTATAACGAAAGGCTTCGAAAAGAATTTCGAACCCTGGTTATCGCATTCTTTAATGCAGTTGAAAAATCAAAAGAAGACTATGAGTTGAGCACGCATTTATTGCATGAGATGGCATTAAAAAAAGGTTTAACAGAAAAGCAGGAAATGACATCAGATTGGTTGAAAAATCGTGT
Source organism: Candidatus Photodesmus blepharonis (assembly GCF_000731795.2). Classification (GTDB taxonomy): domain Bacteria; phylum Pseudomonadota; class Gammaproteobacteria; order Enterobacterales; family Vibrionaceae; genus Vibrio; species Vibrio blepharonis. The sequence continues at coordinate 9,419 of NZ_JGVK01000007.1, forward strand.
ATATCAACATAAAAAATATAAGCATTTACCTAAATGGATTGGACTGGCATCATACTATTGCTTGTTAGAAGTTGAAGGATGGGAACCTAGCAAAAATGGTGAGTGGTTTGCTATGATATCTCTTTTTGTAAAAGAAAATAGAGAAGGAAACTTAGATTATTCAAAATTAACAAAAATGTTGCCAAGAGCTTTAGAAGGAGAATTAGGATTTAAGTGGCTACACACTTGCCTTAATGACATTAAAAATGTCCAGAGAAACAGAATAACAAAAAAAACAAAGAGCAAAAAGGAACTTAATTCAAATAAAATAGGAAATATTAGAGATTTCAAATCCTACACCAACTTGCTAGAAGAAGTATCTATGCTTCCAAAACATGGTATTTGTTTACAAATCATGATCTTTTTGAATTGGTGTCATTGCGGATTATCTTCCAAAGAGATGGAAATAGAAGTAGATAATGGATATCCATTTGTAGAATCTGTTTCTATTATCAAATATATGTTAAGTGTTAAAAAACAAATGAATTCTGTGAAAGACTTCTCTGCTTTACAAGATGCAAAATTCATAGAAAAAATAGTAGTTTCGTCAGATAGTGGAAAGATTATTTCTGGAGATCGATATAACCGAAATTCTGTTTCAATTTATTATCGGTTGTCTGATAAGGGTATGAAATTATTTTCTTTAGTTTAATGAAAAAATTAAGCGTTTCTATTCTGTTAGAATTTGAAATAAGGATCATATTTACAAGATTTCATTAGTTTGTGATAGTTTTTCCAATAATGAAAAGTTTTATACTCATTAGGCGTACCTAAAGAGATATAAAAATCAACCTCTAAAATCATAATTTTAGAATTAATATAATTAATCATAGAATCAATATAAAATTCATTATTCACTCTAGCATTGTCTTCAATAAGCTTTGCATATGCTTCCTTAAATATTCTTTTTTTAGAAAAGAAAAAACTCCCTGTAATACCATAATCATTACTGACTAATTTCGAAATCTGTTTCTTAACCGATACAGTTTTGACTTGTCCGTTATCCGTCTTGAGCCAACCATATTGGTTTGGATGAAGATTTGCGTGTTGATGATTCTTAAATGCGAAAATTATTACTTCAGCTTTTTCTTTTTGAATTAATTTTGCAAATTTTTTTTGATCCCATATACAAGCACTATCACAAGACGTAATGAACAAAGATTCGCTATCAGCTATATCTTTTGTTAACAATGAACAAGTAGTAGCTTGGCCGCTCGTAACGCTCTTAATTTCTTTAATATTAGATTCTGGATATATTCTTAAAATAGAATTTAAAATATTGTGCTCCTTATTATGTTTTTCTAATATTGAAAGATGCAATTTTTTATAACTGGGACATGATTTAATAGCGAATGAATACATCGGTTCTTTGTCAACTGGAAGAAGGGGCTTTGGCTTTTTATACCCGTCAGAAGAAAAACGGCTTCCTAATCCACTCATTGGAATGACTAAATGATCTACTGAAACAACTTTTTTATTTAAAAAAAAATTTTTACTTGTATTAAAGTAATAAGACCAATTTTTATACTCCTCCAGATCAGAAGGAGTCCCCCACTGTAACATATATTTAATTTCATAAATATAAGTTGTTAACTTATCTTCTTTTATTAAATTAAAAACAAGACTAACGTAATACTCGCCATGTAAGTCAAATCCTCGTTCGATCAATTTTGGAAAATACTTTTTAATAATTTTTCCATTCTTAAAATAATAAATACCATTAGAAGCATATTCTTCCATGCGATTTTTAGTAAACGGTTTTTTTTCTTGGATCTCGACCATCCATTGATCTTTATCCCTCATAAAAGCATAGTTAGTATTTCCCAACATGTGTGGATGAAAACCTTTATACGCAGGAATGGCACTATCTGCGTTTCTATCTCTGACATCTCTTAAAAAATCTAAAAAATTCCAATACGTTCCAAAATCACAATAGCTAATTATTGTTTCTTCTTCATCATTAATATAGTGTTCAGCTTGAAGTACAGCATAGACAGGTCCTAACTTGTGCGGTTTTATTTCTACAATATTAGATTTTGGTTTCAGTTTTGTGAGAATTTTCCTTATATTTGTTTCTTTTAAGTGTTTGCTGTTGCAAATAAAGGTAAATCGATCAGCGCAAGGAAATAATTCAATGACATGTTGAATGACGAATTTACCATCAATTTTAATTAAAAACTTTGGTTCCTTATATCCAGCATCGAGAAATCTTTTACCTATACCAGACATTGGAATAACCACATGCATTTTGGATTTACCTTCTAAACTTTTCTGATTCCCAATTTCTTAAATATCTAGTCTCATCATCTGATAGATAACAACTATCTTCATCTTTATAAAGAAAAGACATAACCTGGCAATAAAATTTTAACACATCGATTTTTTCACATAATTTCTGATAACTTTTTGAAGTCACATACAGCTTATTTTTAATATTTACCAAGCTTGGTAAAACACGAAATTTTCTATAAAAAGAAAACAAATCTTGTTCTATAGTGTTTAAATTTACTAAGCAAATCTTATCTCCAAGAAATACTGAAATATCTGGTGAAAATGGATGTATTCTTTCATTACAGTACTTAAGTATATCCTTTGATAAATTTTTATCATCAATATACTTCGTTAAGATTTTATCTTTGAAAACAGTGTTTAATGCTCTATTTAATATGCTTCCTTCTTCATATGGAAGAAAGTCCAAACCTAATTTTGACGATAGTAGTCTACTAATATCATTCGTAATTTTTACTGCTTTAGAACAACTATCACTACTTACAATAAGACCATGGTTTTTTAAAAAAATAATTTCATTATCATAGAAAATAGAATTATGGCGCAGAGTTTTATAAACTTGTAGAAAGAGCTCGATACCAGGACTTGCATAATCAACAAGATAAGAATCTGGATAAATATTCTTTAAATTATTGAACAAGCTGTTTTTCGAACAGTATATAGAGACTGATGTTGGATGGGTATGAATTGTATATTTTTTACTAAAAGCATGTAAAAAAGTTTCAATTGAAGGTCTTGTATTCCTTTTAGAACAATTTGATTTAGACAAAATCTTATTACCAATACATTCTAGTTTCTTTTTACATTTTTTTTTATTAGGCAAATTAATAAGTTCATTTTTTAAAATTGTCAAAGACAAGGGTACAAAACTTGTGTGATCAAAAATATCTGATAAGTTCAAACCTGATCTTTTTATAAAGATAAAGTTTCCAATTTTTACTGATGTATTTCCACCACCAGACTGTATTAGATCTAATCTAGATCCTATTTCCCTCGATGCTAAAACTATTTTTCTCATAACCTATCTATTTCAATTTCAGTTAATAAATTAACTGTATAATGCTCGCTTCCATTTTTTTTTATTTTGTCATCCTGATGAGAATTTCTATTGATTAAAAAAGATTTAATGCCTAAAGAAGTAGCACCTAAAATATCATTTTCTAAACTATCTCCAATCATTATTACCTCATCTAAACGACAACCAAGCTTCTTTATTCCATACAAAAAAGGAAAAGGATGAGGTTTTTCTACACCTACTTCTTCGCTAGTTACAATACTAGTGATTCGGTCATCTAGTTTTAACCTTTTAATCTTTCTAAATTGGATACTGGCTGTTAAATCTGTAACTAAACAAATAGGTATTTTTTGAGTTTTTTTTAAAAAAATCAAGGAATCTTCTGTCAAAAGCATGTTTTTAAAAAAATGATTCCAATAAATTTCTGAAGCTTCATAGGAAAATAAAAGTGGATTAATTTTTAAAATTTCAAACATATTCTGAAAATATAGCAATCTATCGTGCCCAGCAGCAGAAATTGGCAACATTGTCTTAGTTCTTATTTTTGCTTTGTTAAAAGCTTTAAATACAAACTCCCTATCAATGTTAAACTTAACAATTATTTCATCAAACGTTTTTTTTAAAGCTAGATCATGAGCAAGATTGTAACAATATAAAGTATTATCTAGATCAAGCAATATTCCTCTTACATTCATCATTTAATTCCAATTTTTATTACTGTTTTTTAATTTTTCAGAAATAGATAACAGAACGATAAATTGAATAAAACCATCGAATCCTTTTTTAAATTTTACTAAATTGCACAGTTCATCTAAGTTTGGAATATGACTCCTAGTAACGTCCTCTAATCCATCAACTTCTGTACAACGATCAAGAGTAATGATTTGAAAATCAATGTTTTCACTGTAATCAAAATTTATGTTTTGGCATAGAGGGAGTTTTTGTATCATACTTTCTATAGGCAAACTTGAATCAATAAAAATACGCAAAGATAATTTTGGTTCTACCCCAATTTCCAAATTTTCTTTACTAAAATATGATACGATTATATCGGCATATTTCCTTTGAGGACGTATGTACTTTCTAGAGTCTTCCTCTCTCGATTCGATCTGCTTTTTTGCATCCTCTATTGAATATCCTCGACTGTTAGTATCTCTTTCAATCTTCCAATGTCTTCTCAAATTTTCTTCTGGGTCCATAAATATTTTAAGGTCGAGAACATCACGTGATAAAAGAAGATAGAAAGGATGCAAGCCAGATATTGATACATAATCTCCAGCTTTTAAAGGATGAGTTTTCTTAAATGTGCCAGTATTATGACAGTAGTTTGTACGTAATATTCTCTTTCCTTTTTTTAATTCAATAAGATCATGAGCTTGTCGATGTAACCAATTAGCTTTTGGATCTAAGTGAGAGTACTTTGACCAATTTTTATGACCTCTTTCCCATTTGTGATCACCATCCCCTTCAATTTGCAAAACTTGAGTACCAAATAATTTTTTTAATACAGATTGAAAAGTAGTTTTTCCTGTTCCACTTTCTCCACCAATACCTATTAAAAACGGTGAATAATTCCGATATAATTTATTATTTTCAATTGAATATTTATATATTACGTATAGGAACAAAAAGGTAGAACATTTTAATGAAGTAAAAAAAATATCCCCTAGAAATTCAACATTTGATTTTAAATCAATATGATTATATTCATAATTTTTTAAAAAAATAATAGGTGATAAATCATAATCGTAAAAAAGGATATAATATCCTAGGTATGAAATATTCAAAAATAAAAAACTAATCAACGAAAGAAGTTTATCTTCATACTTAGCTACTAAGTAAGTTGAAAATGGCAGTATCCATATATACCAAGCAGGTGCAACATCAAATACAAGTAGAAACAAAGAGAAAATACTTACAATATATAAAACTAATAAATCAAAATTTACTTTTTTAAAAGAAAGAAAATTGAAATATAAAATGAAAAGGATCAATGGAATTAAGTAAATTTTTCTATTATTAAATTCGAAAAATGTTGAAAAAATTCTCGATTGAATATCGTTAAAAAATATAGATTTTAAAAAAAATTCTGAGTTAAGAAAAGGTAAATTAATTAAAAAAAAAGTCAATACAGAAATAGAAAAAAATTTTAAAGAAATTTTTAATCCGAACCACTTATATACATATATAAAAATGAAAGGTAAGCAAAGAGCAATATTTAATTTTGAAGAAATACCGAAAGATATAAATAACGCCGAATATAAAATGTTACGTTTTTTTAAGAAAATAAGAGATACCATTAATAATGAGACTGGTATTATATCAATTTGATGATGTATATAAGTTGAGTATATTAAGATAGGAGAGAACAAATAGAATAAAAGAGTGATTTTAGGATAGCTAGATAATTTTATTAAACAAAATAAAATGATAGAATCTGATATTAATAATGGAAAAGTATTAAAAATATTAATTATAAATGGGTTGGATTCTCCAAAAAATAATAATGGACTGTAAAACGTTGATAATATGTAAAGCATCAGAGAAGGATATGGAAAAGAATAATTAGGAAGAAGTTCGATGCTGGATCTCCAAGGATTTAAACCATATTTTAACCAATCTAAAATTGGTTGGTTAAAAAGAAGAATTTGATATTGAGAGGTAAAAAAAACTGAAATAAGAAATTTTACAATTAATGAAAATAGTATTATTTTTTTTAAACTGATATTATCATTCATTTATTCGAAATCTCGATTCTGCATGAATAACAAATAATGTTATTACTAATGCTATTACCGTATACATATACCTAGGATTGAACTCAAATATTCCAAATACTAAAAGTATTCCAATGAATATGCCAGATTTTGTTATGATAATATCATTATGATTTCTTAAAAAAAACGATGATATGATCATATAAATCAATGAAATTAAAATAATAAATTTCATTAATTCATTGCCAAATGATTCTATCTTTATATATTTTGATGAAAGAAAATATTTTGTAAAAATATCTGTTTTATCCAAATGCGCCATGGTCATATAACTAGAAAACGGGGCTAAATTCAAAATCCTGTTATATTTACATAATGCTAATTCCATTATATTTTCTTTTATAAAACTTATATTGTTTTTTATAATATCGATTAGGTCTAAATTTAATTCGTCTCTTGCTTTGTTTTCAGAACTCAATGACCAAGAACCACAGCTATTAGTTCCCTTATCAGAAGAAAGTAATCCTGAATAAAGTGCTACTCTTTGGTTTAAAATTATACTGACATCTTGTTTACTAATCGTACGCAATCCCATTTCGATACTCACACCGAAAATAGCTGCAATAAAGATATAAGTTAAATATGTGAAACTTATTTTTTTCTTATAACTGTATTTTTTGATTAATATGCTTAAAAAATATAGTATTATAGCTGGAGATAAAATTAACACTGTTTGCATTCTCATGCTTAAACTTAGTGTTAATGAAAAGATCGCAAGTAATTTTATTTTTTTGTTTTCAGAAAAAAACAAACTCCTCATTCCGAATGCTAATAGTGCTATATGAGGCTGCATCACTTCTACAAAGCTGGATGCAGGAATCCACCATATTCCAAATGTAAGTATTAGTATGGAAACAATACATTCGCAGGAAAATGACATTTTGTTTGGTCTAACAGAATATGCGAATAAAATCCAAGAAAAAAAATTTATGATGGCAGCAGCGGATGAAGGATGAAATTCTAGTCTTTTGAAGGGATAGTATAAAAGTACTAGCCCTCCACCTTTTACGTATTGGGTTAAATTTTCTACTTGCCAATGAGTCCAAAAATCAGAGATTGGATAAATTTGTGTAGTGAAACCAAAAAGCATAATCAATGATGCAACAAGTGTTGTTACAAAAGTAAACAATCTAAATTTAATCAATTTTATTAAGCCTTAATTACTTGTTAAATGGTAATAAATAAAACATCTGAATGTAGATCACATTAATTATATAGCCATCTTAAGATCGTAGCATGCCAGCGTTTTTTTAGGAAATCAAGTTCCTCAAAAAATCAAATTATTTAGTAGAAAATTAAGACTATTTCAAAAAGATTTGAAACTTATTTAACAAATAGAACAAAACAAGTTTGCATTTAATCAATACATTATGACAAATGATAATGTATTGTTCAAAAAGCAGTTTATTTCCAATATTTTATTAGTTTTAAAATTGATATTAAATTAACTTTAATCTATGTATAAAAATCTTACGTAGCAATATTTTTTTCATTGTCTTGGCATACGAGAAACTAATGTATGATTACACGAATCGCTTCTAAATGGATTGATATCTAATCCTCCACGACGTGTGTATCTTGAAAAAACTGTTAACTGTTTAGATCTGCAACAACGTTTAATATCTGAATAAATTCTTTCAACGCATTGTTCGTGAAATTCATTGTGATTTCTAAAAGAAATAATATATTTTAGAAGCGTTTCGTGATTAATTTTTCTTCCAGTATATATAATATATACACTTGCAAAATCGGGTTGGTTTGTTATCAAACAGTTTGATTTGAATAAATGTGAGCATAGTTTTTCAGTTACTTCTTTGTTTGAAGTTGAATTTTGTAAAAAGTCTTCTGAATAATCATATTGTAATATATTGATGTCTAGTTTATCTAGACAAAAAAAAGATTGATTTATATTGAGTTTTTGACTTTTTTCTATTGAGAAAAAGTTTATGTCAACAGTTGAACCAGAAGCAAAACTAATATCTTTTTTAATTGTTTCTAAAACTTGAATTTTTGAATTGAATTTTGTTTGATGAAAGCTATTAAGGTACAATTTCATAGATTTTGATTCTATTAGTCTTGGAGAGTCTTGAGGAATTGAAAATTCAGCTATGCTAACTTGAGGTTTTCCTTTTTTATTTAACCAAGATAATTCGAATGCTGTCCATAAATCAAAACCATAGAATTTAATTGAAACGAAATTTTTTATTTTTTTTCTTCCTAATATTCGTGGTATTGGGTTAAGTAGATTAGGTTGGTAGTTTGATATATACTTTTCTTTTTTTTTAGGTTTTTGTTGTACATAATAATCACATATTAAAATAATGTTTATAACTAAGGATATAATTAAATATTTACTAAGGAATAAGATATATATATTTGATTAATTGATATTTTAAAGTGATTGGTGTACATATTTTTGTAATTTGTCTTGTTTGAAGCAGTGTTTTTCATATGGATGCTACTTTTAATATTTGATTGAATAATGGTATAAAAATATCACAATCTTTTGAAATAGTGAACAGTTTAAAAGAGACAGAGGTAAGTGTTGAAAATAAGCTTTAGGGTTCATGTATATCGTTTTGGAGTACATAAAATGTGATTATATTGGTTACCCTACTCTAAATTGAATAGAACGTTCTTTTAGATTAATAGAGGATGTTTTGTTGTTTTTTAGAGTTTATTTAGTTTTTGTTGATTTGAGTTAGTAGAAAGTTTTTCAGTTATCCACAGAAACTATAAGGTTTTTATAAGATCTATAAAAACTATGGTTAAAAAAAAATGTTTATATTTCATTACCTTGAATGTTTTTTTTATATTTCAAATGCGGTTAGTACCCATTTGAAATGCGGTTAGTACCCATTTGAAATGCGGTTAGTACCCATTTGAAATGCGGTTTTATGTCTAATGTTGTGTATTTGACTACATTACTAAATTGAAATGCGGTTTATACTAAATTGAAATGCGGTTTATACTAAATTGAAATGCGGTTTA
>NZ_JGVK01000030.1 GCF_000731795.2 Candidatus Photodesmus blepharonis
TTTTTTTTAAAAAAAACTGTTTAACATTTATAAATGTTAAATCCATTTTTAGGAGAGGTGAAAACATTCTCTATAGCAGATAACATGTCTTGCTCTAATGCTTTAGGAATATGTTGCAAGCTAATGTTGCTGCCTTTTCTCGTTCGTTTAATAAATACTTTTGATTCTCCATATTTAAAAATTGGATCACTACTTTTTGTTCTCTTATTGATTTTTTGTGCTCGTTCATGCCATATATCCACAATTTTTTTAGCTTGTATGTCAATTGGGAGCACCTCTAAACCTAAGATTTGTTCCTTTAACTCATGCAACGCTTCATCGAACACTTCTTTTTCTAGTATTCGTTTTGTTGCTGTATTGAACTTTAACACGTAGGACTGGGGTACAGCCTTGCTCGGTAGCAACCTGAGTAATTGGGCAGGTGCAGAGAAAAATGAAAGGCTAAGGCTGATATCTTGCTGAGTGTATCGACGTTCCCTTTTCAAATCAGCTTGCGTCCAGGCATGTGTTTCCATTAGTTTGCTGTAAAGTTTTCCTTTTTCGAAATACGAAAACCCTTTCTTCTTATTCGATGTTTCTACTACCCATCGAATGGTTTCTTCGCTCGGCTTTCGATCAAAAATATCGACGTCCAAACCAACTTTACGTATAAGCGCTGCCGTCATTCTTCTAGAACCTTCCATGACAGATTTCTTATGATTAGCATCAATATACGCAATAATAGGCATTAGCTGAAAACCCATACCGATTTCATCAATGATATCAACCAACGCGTTTTCTGTAAGTTCAGATTCATCTCGTACGTTGTCATTATCAATAACGCAAAGTTCCTTTAGTTGCTTATACGTTAAATGCGATGTAGCTACCGTATAGATCTCACCGGATGGGGTCGTAATTGTTCGTATAGGCTTTGAGAGGAGAATACCAGACTTTTCTTTAAGAAAGTTTGCAAAAGAGATGCCGGCTTTACTTAGGCTATCTGTTAGTTTTAAATAATTCAGTTCAGAATCAATCTTTGCTTCAGAGATATGATCTATATCACCTGAAGGCATACTTGGAGTAAAAAGAGATTTGGTATTATGTCTTTTTGCTAATGTCGCTTGAATAGCATGTTTTCTCTTGTTCATATTCATCTGTTTCCTTATCCCATACGTTTCTTACTTGTAACATGATGTCTATCAAGATTTGATCAGCGTTTAATTTGGCATTTTTAAACGTTGTTTTATGACCTGAATACATGGATTTTGATAAATCGTAGATGCTGTTCTTTTCTAAAGAACAAAGCTTAACCGCTTCAGATTTTTTAAACGTTGTCGAAAATAAATAGCCATTAAAGTACTCATTCAATTCTTCTCTGATTTCTAACGAAGAAACACTATTCTCTTCATAATTTGTGAGAAGAAATTTCACAAAATCGTATCCTTCATGACCTTGAGAAATGAGGTTTTTATAAATCTTTGGGAGATAACTGAGATACTGACATGTCGCATCTGTATCGTTTTGATTTGCCCCTAGGGGAATAATGACGCTTGTCGCAGCATTGTAAGCATTAATAGACGCATAACCAAGAGAAGGTGGTGTATCGATTAGAATGATATCAAAATCACCACTAATAACTTCTATCACGTTTTTAACGCGAGAATAAGGAGATTGGATTGATCCATTAAACACTCCTTCGTGGAAGATGGATTCAATATCTCTATCCCTTTGAGTAGCAGGAATAATCTTTAAGTTTGGAATGGTGGTATCAGACACGGAGTCCCGAATAAAATCTTTATAGCTCAGCGTCTCTGGATTGATCTGTATAAGTTCACCAATAGTCGTACGATCATCGCCATTTATAGACGGCTGATACGCACTTAATGTACTTTGTCCGTCCATGTCGATAACTGCAACTCGATAAACTTCATGATATTCAACGGCTATCCCCGTAGCAACAGTAATACAGCTGAGTGTTTTACCTACTCCACCTTTTTGGTTTTGTACAACAATCACCTGTGTTTTTTGATCAGATTGACGTTTAAATGGCTTGGTTTTTTTTTTCAAAAGAGTCGTTTCAGGAAGGACGTCACGAATTTTGTAAATTTGATTAATATCGAGCATCCACCTAATACCATTTTCAGAATATGCTTTCGGGTTAATACCTAATTCAGCTGCATATTTTTCAATTGTTCTATAATCACATTTCAGATACTCAACAGCGTCTGGCCTGTCAAAAGTGCGTGGAAGTTTTGGTCTAATTTTCTCACGCTGATCAAGCAGCTCGGATGCGCCCCTAGAAATTTCTTCAAGTACTTTTAATGTTTCAATTTGCTTTCTCATCAGCTCCATTTCGTTTAGCATCATAAAGATAAATTAATCATGTCACGATGAATCATTCATGTAAATATTTTTTTAGAATCAAAATGAAATTACTACATATAAAGACAATGAAAAATAATCAAATTAAAGTAAAAAAAGATCTCTCCTATATGAGCTACGAATACCAAGCAAGATTTCAATTACACTCTCAACAGAGTTCATTTATCGCACAAAATGATCCATACTTTCTTAAATAGAAAATCTTAATCATTAGCAGATCAAAAAAATCAATAAAAAAACGATTTCAAACTCAAGTTTTCTTGAACGCTAATAAAGTTTGAAGAAGCAAAACCAACTTTTATAGACGGTCTCTCCAAGATCTATTTCAGGTGTACTCTAGGTATTATATTTTTCATTCCATAATGCGGTTATCTCTGATCTGATAACTAGCCTATTTCCTGATCTAATTAACAGTGTATTTCAATCGGGTAAAGAGAGAAGAAATCCAGTTTAAATATATACCACTCGTATTCGCTACGAAAACTATTTTGAATTTCTTACTTTCTTAACTACTTACTTGTCATTTACTCATTAATTGAAATTGAATCACGTTCAAAGGTAAAAAAGTAAATCAAAAAAGAGACCGATCAACCTTCTGTTCTCTTAAAAATGTACTTTTCCTGTAAAAATTACAAATCAGATCGAAATAAGCTAATTCTAAGGATCTTTGAAATGAGTACACAAATAAATGTAAAATACATTATTCATATAAACAAAACTAAAAATAATAGTAACTTATGAAAAAAATATTACTTTTAACACTCATCGCTTCACCCTTATCATTTTCTTATCCGAATAGTTTTCAACAAGCCAAAAAAGAAGCTTTTAATGTCTACAAATATCATCCTTACACATTTTACTGTGGTTGCGACATTACATGGAAAGGCATTAAAGGATCAGGTAGTCCAGATCTAAAATCTTGTGGATACAAAGTGAGAAAAGAACCCAAAAGAGCTAACAGAATTGAGTGGGAACACATCATGCCAGCATGGAGCTTCGGGCATCAAATGCGATGCTGGCAAGAGGGAGGTAGAAAAAATTGCCTAAAAAAACATAAATTTAAAAAAATGGAATCCGATTTGCATAATCTTGTTCCTGCTGTTGGGGAAGTTAACGGAAATAGAAGCAATTATAAATTTACACAATGGAATGATAATAGAGGCGATTCTTATGGTCAGTGTTTAATGAGGATTAGTTTTAAAGAAAAAATTGCGATGCCTCCTATAGAGACAAGAGGAAAAATAGCGAGGGCATACCTTTATATGAGTAAACAATACAACATAAAGCTATCAAAAAAAGAAAGAAAAACAATGGAAGTATGGAATAAGCTTAATCCTGTTACAAGCTGGGAGTGTGAAAGAGATTATAGAATTACAAAAATACAAGGAAACAGCAATTCATTTGTTTCTAGACGATGTAAAGAATAGCCGATAACCGGTCTCACTATTATGATAGAGTGAAGTCCTTATAAAACGTTTCTCATATCTTCATCTTTTTTATTATTCGCATCATCAATACCACCAAGGGTAATAGAATCCGGTTCTATTTTAACTTTTTTGCTTATCTTACGTCTTTTTTTATGAACCGTTGACATTCTTAATTCTGGATATGCAATCGATACTTGATCATAATGCTTTGCAACTAAAAGATTATTATACCAATCCAATGGGATGTTTTTACTCTCTTCTTTAGAGAGATAGTTAGCCTTCAAGAACTGTAAACTCAATGATTCATCTTTTTTAGACATTGAGATCAAAAATTTTGTTAGTCTCATTATAGACGTTAAACCGGCTCCAGAGGCCATCGTGATTTTCTGTAAACCATGAATCTCACTTTTATTTACATGATGAACTAAAATAATGCTGGCACCGGATTCGCTAGCTAAGCGATTAAAAGTATTTTTGATTTTTCGGTCATCTTTCACTTCGTCGCATTCACCAATAGCTTCAGTTACGGTATCCAAAATTACCAAACTATATTCACTAAACATTTGTTTAAGAGAAACTAATAAGCGCTCGTGGTAAATATAAACTTGATCTGGAGAACCGGGAGGGATTACAAAGGGTTCCTTACAAACCGCAATATCCAAAAACTTATCTAATTCACTTAGCACCAATTCATTTAAAATAGACGCTTTCTCTTTGAGTCGCTGAACAACTACTTCGATGGAATCCTCCGTAGTAATATATAGCGTTTTTTTTGGAGTTTGTTGAGCGCTTAACCCCACTAATTTACAACTGGAGGCGTGTTCAATGGCCACACTAAGCATTAGATGAGATTTTCCAACATCCGGTGCTGCAATCATCATACCGATATGACCTTGTAAGAGTCCTCTCAACGTGTACTTTGGTGGTAAATTAAAATCCGATAAATTAGATGTTCTTACTTTCAAAAATGGTAATTTTATCCATTTTTCTAAAGTCATCGTTCGTCTCCAACATAAAAAATTCTTGTCTCACCATCTACTTTTTTCAATTGCACTGAAAAATCACTTTCAATCTGTCTATCAACACTGATCACACTTTTTTTTAGATCATTTTTGAACGTTTTCGAAACAGGGGATGGGATAGAAGCAATGTAGTTAGAAAGAAGCCACTCGAAAGTCTTTCCATTGATGAATTGGTACTGATGAGTTCGCAGGTATTTCAAGAAAGAACGGACAGAGGGTTTACTATAATGACACATTAGGTACTGCTCCTTCCGATAAAAGTAACCTTGATCGCGTATAGCTTTAAGTAAGCGGTTATCGGGAACAATAAACAAATGATTAGTATTTTTCTTAGCTTTGCCGTTCTTATTTTTGGAATTATCGTAAAGAAAACGAAAGTCTTGTATAAATCTAAGATGAGAGCGATTTTTGAAATTATTTTCCTCGTCTAATTCACTTACAGTAATAAACGCACCAGCCAACTGAGAAATACGTTTTTCAATCATATTATAGGAGGAACGATGTGGCATAATGCCCATACGCTTGGCCAAATCGTACATACTAATTGATAAAACCACCGAACCAGTATTCAACACATCAAAGTTATCATGCTGAATAGAACTTAAGTTACCTTCCGGTAAGGTCTCACGTATAATTTCTGACCATGTGAATTTTTTACCACTTTTATAGGCAGTTTCATCCAATGTTATTGTAGTTGAAAATGCCAATAACGTATCTAACAAATCTCTATGGCCTTGTAGAAGATAATCTACGAAAAGATCAATTTGGTAATCTTTACCGTAAACACTGACAACCTGAGATTCCAGTGGAGTAAGGAAGTTGGTACCACCTCTTTTTGCAATTTCCGACAACCTTCTAATCATATAAGGTGTAGGTCTTTGGGAAGGATGAAAAATCGTCATTCTAGAAAGTAATAACGAAGATATAAAGTTATTTTTTCTATTAGTTTCACTAACAACTGTCAACGTTTTTTTAGATCCAGAATCTAAACTTGTTTTATCTGAACTCACTATAAGATCAGCTATCTGTCCTATATTTGAATACCTTTGGCTCATTTAAACTCATTATACATTATTGTAATACACAGCAATTTTTCTAGTCATTGACCACATATTTAATTACGTAGATATACCATATAAAAACCAAACAGATTGTAAATAACTATATCACAAAACATGAAAAAAGATAAATTACTATACATAGAATAGGTAAATTACTATATTTTGTAGGTAGATTACTATAGTAAAATGACTGATTACTATATTTTGTAGGTAGATTACTATAAAAAAACGCTATCACTAAGAATATAAGGCTTTAAGATATTAAAGCCTTATACCTAAGTTATTTATATTTTTATATTTGGTTAGTTTCTCATCGAAAATGATTTCACAGCAATGACTATCCAAACTATATTTCTCGGTGGCCGCATTATTCTTTCAGTATGGTAGATCTTCCGCTACCGTAGAGAGCAGACTTGCTCCGCGCGCATATCTCTCTACGGTCAAGCGGGGAGTATAAGCAAGTTATACATTGGTTTTACATTCTAGTATGTCGGTTACATTACCATTTTAAATCCGAAACAGGTAATGCCCACGTATACATGGATTTAAGTGATGTGTTTTTTTAAGAATTTGGGTGGTTGAGTTTTAGTGCCAAGATAAAAAGGCAATAGATTAGAAAGTCTGCCTTATATCACGATTTCACGTATTGATTCTGAAGAGGAAGAGATTTCATCGGAAGTTAAAGATAGTACCAACGCCATTGCGGAAAAATCAGAGCTATCTTTCAAGTATCTAGACTGTTTCAGTTGACATGTTTGAATACAGGTGGTCCAAAAAGTCAAATTTAGATGGCCAATTTCTTTGGAAGTTCTCTGAATGAAAGATGAAAACTAAAGAGGTGGATATTTTCTTCTTGTGTCTAATGATAGGAATTTATTAAAGCCAGATCTTATAATCAACGATAACATTATAAGTTTCAAATGATAGAAAATGTACATAAAAAACAATTATTTAGAGGTAAAGTACTTCATGAGCTAACAAGAAGTAATGAAGGTTCGATTTTGATTTTACAGTCAAAATTGTACTTTCAGTTAACAACTATAGTAGTGGTTCTCTTTATATTGTTTTTAATATTACTTGGCTCGGTTAGTGTATCGCATAAAACACAAATAGTAGGTAGCTTAATACCTGATAAAGGGACAATTAAGTTATATGCTACTAGAAGTGGTAGAATCGAAAAAGTAAATATATACCAAGGTCAAAAAGTAAAAAAAGGGGATGTTCTTCTCAGCATTGTAAGCGAAAGAAGGGGAATAAATGGAAGTAAAATAGATGAAAAAATAGCCAAAGAGTTAGAAAAAGAATTGGAAAATACCTTATCTAAAATAGAAATTGAAAATGCTCTATTGGAAGTGGATAAGTTATCTTATAGTGAAAATGTGAAAATATTGGAGAATGAGAAGAAGCATATCCATGAAAGACTAATGATAAACAGAAGTTCATTATTAATCTATGAAGATAAGATTGCAAAAAGCGAAATTTTGTTCAAGAAAGGTTTGCTTTCAAAAATACACTACGAAAATGACAAAATTGGTTTATTGAAAGAGAAAGTGTTATTCGAAATCAATAGGCAAAGTCTCGATAAAGTGAAATCGGATTTTTTAAAAAATAGAATAAAATTCAATCGTTCGGAATTAGAACGGGAAATGAGAATCCTGAGTCTTAAAAGTAACGCATCAAGCCTAACACGTGATATTCTCATTGCATCCTTTGAGAGAGAACATCCAATTGCCGCTTCTGTTTCTGGGACAATTACAGCGATTCAGGTATCTGAAGGGATGGATATAAGGCAGGGTGAACTAATCGTCATCGTTGTTCCTGAAGAATCAARATTATTAGTCGAATCGCTTATTCCTGCTAGGTCTTTAGGTAGAATTGAATTAGGAGAACCGGTAACGGTACGATATCCGTCTTTCCCATACCAAAGATATGGCCAGCATAAGGGAAGAGTTATCCAGATAACAAAATCTGCATTTTATCCTGATGATGAAATCATTAAAGGATATAGAAAAGCTGAGCCCGTTTATAAATTACTTATAGAAATAGAGGAAGAAAAAATCAAACATGATGATGATTTTTTTGAGCTCATTTCTGGAATGCAAGTCGAGGCAAATATTATTCACAAGAGAGTGACTCTTCTCGAAAAATTCTTAACAATTTTCAAAAAAAAATATGATTTGTAAGAATATAAGTTTATGAAAAAGATTTTTTTTGGATTGAAAACACCTTTAATAATACAATCAGAACAATCTGAATGTGGTCTAGCATGTTTAGCTATGGTTGCTTCGTTTCATGGTTATGAAACAGACCTAACTGAGTTGAGACGCGATTTCTCTTTGTCACTAAAAGGTGCGACCCTATCTACTATTATAGATTTTTCAAAAAAGCTAGGATTTATATCCCGTGCACTCCGGATAGAAATAGAGGATATACCTTATATACAAACTCCTGCAATTCTGCATTGGGACATGAACCATTTTGTCGTTTTAACTAAAGTAAAGAACAAAACAATTAAAATTCATGATCCAGCTTTCGGAGAAAAAACAATATCCCGTCAATCACTTGATAAACATTTTACTGGAGTAGTACTTGAGCTATCACCAGGACCAGACTTCGCAGCTAAGAAAATTGAAAAAAGAGTTAGTTTTCGAAAAATGATCGGATCTATCTCCGGTATAAAAAAGTCGATATCACAAATTTTTCTTGTTTCTCTAGTTTTGCAGCTGCTCTTAATGGCACCACCGTATTACAGCCAGATTATTTTTGATGATGTTATCGTAGAAATGGATGAAATATTACTCGATTCTTTATTTTTACTATTTGGAACTCTTGCTTTTATTATAGGCTTTATTGAAATTTTACGCTCCAGAATTGTTTTGCACTTCAGTACACAACTTAATTATCAAATGGGTACAGGACTTTTTTGGCACCTTGTCAATTTACCTGCGGACTATTTTGAAAAAAGACATATTGGTGATATCGTGTCGAGATTTTCATCTCTTGAGAAAATACGGAACTTTTTATCGGAAGGTATCGTTCAAAGCATCATTGATGGATTAATGTGTAGCATCACTTTTATAATAATGATGACTTACAGTCCACCATTATCTTTTGTTGTTTTTGTACTTATATGCTTTTTTTCTATATTAAGGTTTTCTGTTGTCCAACATGAAAGGAAACTTAATGAAAGTCTTATTAGCAACGTATCAAAAGAACAATCTAATTTTATCGAAACAATACGTGGTATAAAGACTATTAAACTATTTTCACACGAAAAAAGTAGATTTTGGATATGGCAAGATTTTTTTATCAACAACATTAATTCAGAGATTAAAATTTCAAGTCTGAATATTAATATTGATGCTTTTAGAAATATAATTTTTGGTTTAGAAAACATAATAATGTTGTATTTTGGCGCCAATATGGTTATCAAAGGTTCATTCACTGTTGGAATGCTAGTTGCGTTCACAGCTTATAAGTTAATTTTCGTTGAAAAGATAAATAATTTTTTATCAATGCTCATCGAGTTTCGAGTACTCAAGCTCCATTTACGAAGGTTAGTTGAAGTTACCTCTGAATCTAGAGAAGACGCATTCGACAATATTCCTGTTGGATTAAATCCAATTCTATCAGGAAAACTTTCCGTAAAAGATTTATCATTCCGATACGCATCATCAGAACCCTATATTTTTTCAAATATAAACTTCACTGTACAATCCGGCGAATTTGTTGCCATTACTGGTTCTTCAGGTGTAGGTAAATCTACATTGCTTAAAATTCTTATAGGACTTAAAAAGCCTAGTATGGGTCATACTTATATCGATGATTTTAATGTCAATAAAATTTCCAAACAAAAATATAGAGCTAATATTTCAACGGTTATGCAAGATGATCAACTTTTGTCAGGTACACTGTGGCAGAATATATGCTTTTTCGATGAAGGTCCTGATCTTGAGTGGATATACGAGTGCGCAAAAATGGCAGCAATACACGATGATATAATGGAAATGCCAATGAGCTATCATTCTTTAATAGGTGATATGGGTACGGCCCTATCTGGTGGTCAGAAACAAAGAATATTAATTGCTAGAGCTTTATATAGAAAACCTCGTATTATTTTTTTAGATGAGGCTACATCAAATCTTGACTCATCAACAGAAGAAGTAATATACGATTCAATAAGTTCTTTGAACATTACACGTTTAATTGTTGCACATAGACTCTCTACCATTCGTTCGGCAGATCGTGCATTAAGACTTGAAAGAGATAAAATCATTGATGTTACTCATCAATACAAATGAAAAATAATCGAATGAATGCAGTTCACTCTAAAATCGCTGCTACGAATGGTGACTACTTATCATTTTTTTGTACGCAAATTTTGCATTTAGACTCATCATATTCAATTTCAAAAACGTGACATTGATTTTTCTTCCGTCAATACAGATATTTTGAAACAAATCACGCTATAAAAATTATGATTATAATTTTATTGATCAGGTATATAGTAACAACTATGATGATAATCGAGCCGTAATGAATAGGCTGACTTTAAAAAGGATTTTAAGATGAAAAAAGAAATAAAAGAGAATCGTGTTTTAGCTCGTAAAGTTGCTTGTGAACTATCACCTGAAGAAGTTAAAAAAGTGAGCGGCGCTTTTATATGTACCAGTGATATGATAATAAGTACATACACTAGGTACGGAAGAGACACTAGATATGATCCAACCTGCAGTGTCTTATAAATAAAAAAAAAGATGCACGGGTTTAAAAAAAATATTTGGCGCTTTATAATTTTAAAGCGTCTTTCGTTTGAGCGTATTTTGTTGTATACAAGGATATTTAAAGTTCTGGTTAAAATCGGAATCTTATGAATAATCGCACATAAGAATCGATATTCTTGATCAAATGTTTCTTCTTAAGTGAGATGTTCGTAACGGTAATCGGGTATGTTTGATGAAGGTTCATATTTTCTCAGATTTTGATGACTATCATGCGGTTGCTGTCCATTGGGGTTTAAAAAAATTGGGGGTTCAATCCAATATAATCCCTGGGATTTCATATAAGATAGATTCATCCATCTCCTTCTTATTTCCTGAGAAGAAATATAAAATAGGCACTAAATTAATAGAACCTTGTGATTCTGCCTGGATAAGACGACCGGTCCCCCCAATCACTCACCCTGACACAGATCCGCTAGATAAAAAATTTTCTAATCATGAATACAAGGATGCTTTTATTGGATTACTACATAGATTAGAGTCACTGAAGCTATGCGTAAATTCCTACAGTGAAGAGGAAAAATTTGAGAATAAACCTTTTCAACTGGGTATGGCCGTTGATTCTAAATTTTTAGTTCCAAAAACATTAATGACAAATCATCCAGATAACGCTAGGAAATTCATTAGATCCCTTACATCAGAATGCGTTTATAAAGCGTTCAAACCACATGTTTGGGAATCTAAAGAAGAGAATACACATTCAAAAACAAGAACTTTTAAAATTACTGAAAAAGACTTATTAGATGATTTTGTAGTCCAATCTACACCTCTAATTTTGCAAGAATATATAGATAAGGCCTTTGACACACGCGTTGTAGTTATGGGTAAATTAATAACAGCAGTTAAAATTATCTCGAAAAATCAGAAAGATGAGGCACCGACAGATTGGAGACCCGCTTTACATATCAATTTTAAAATGGATGTAAAGGAAATTGAAGTTCCAGAAAACATTAAAGAAAGCATTCATACTTTCATGAAACATTCGGATCTATCTTTCACATGCTTAGATTTTTCAGTGGATAAGTTTAGCAATTGGTGGTTTTTAGAATCTAATGCAAATGGTCAATTTCTCTGGATCGATTATGAGAATAAAGGAATGAATCTCTTGTCAAAATTTTGCTCATTCCTTGCATCTGGAGATAAGGGTTTTGAATCCTTTAAGTTTGACAACTCTATTACCTTAGATAAATTTAAAAAGTCTGAAGAATTCAACCTTGCTATAAAGAAAATGAAAGGATAAATTAGCAGCCGCTTTTCTAGGTCAAGCAGCTATTTTGCTGCTTTATGGTGTTAATTTGAAATACATCATGTGAATTGATCGCAACTTTTCAGATATACTTCAACAATTGATTTCATCCAATCATGTCATTGTTTCTTCACCAAACTAACTCGGGGGAATTGTTTGCAACTATCTATCAAAAAGATCGTAGTCTACTGAACTGATATCTTTATAATTTTTCTAGTAATTTTCGCTACTTTTCACTTTTTTATGTTCTTCAACAATAATGTAGTAACGATTACATTGTTTGTTTCACCTATTGACCTTGTTAAGTATTTTTGAATTATCAATTTGATAATGTTTCAGTCTGAATAAATCAAGAGCTTTCAGTACCTTACCTTATCGCGAAATCCAAGCCATTATATTAGTGGAAATCATAGGATTTTCCATCCGATAACAAAATGACGGAAACACACGTAATTCTATGTTTTTTTTAAAAAAAA
>NZ_JGVK01000001.1 GCF_000731795.2 Candidatus Photodesmus blepharonis
GCGGGTTCGAATCCCGTCCACTCCGCCACTTTACTTGTGAACGGGCTTCTCTTATTCTTATTCCTCTAATGAGATATTGTTGTAGTGAATGATATGCTTAAGTATATTTTTGATGTTGCCTGAATTTGATCCAACTAAGTTGCCTGATTCTATATATTTAGTGCCTCCTGAAAAATCAGTCAAAATAGCTCCAGATTCTCTTGCTATCAATTCGCCGGCAGCGATTTGCCAAAATTTTAAGCCTAGTTGAAAATACCCGTCAAAACGCCCAGCTGCAAGATAACACAGATCTAAAGCAGATGAACCAGTGCAACGTAAATCCGCGGAGTTTATCATTAAGGATGATATTGTTTTTATATATGATTCACAATATTTTTGTTTCTCAAATGAAAAACCGGTAGCAATTATACTTCCTTTGATTTTTTTAAACTCTTTAACGCGAATACGTGTATTGTTTAATTGGGCGCCACAACCACGCTGGGCTGTGAATAGTTCGTTACGTATTGGATCATAAACACACGCAAACTCTGTTCTATCTTTTATGCGAACTGCTATGGATATAGAAAAATGTGGTAATTTTTTTTCAAAGTTTTTGCTTCCACTTATTGGAACAATAATCCAACACACATGCTTTTTTTTACCTTTAAGGAAACCACTTTCTTCACTAAAAATTGAGTGTTCAGGGTACGAATTTTTGATGTTGTTTACAATGATCGCTTCTGCTTTTTTCTCAGAAATCAATTTTTTTATGTTTTTTTGAGTTAGCTCAATTCTTTCATGTTCTGATAATGAGTTAGCAATGTAATTACCTGCTTTTCGTGTAGCCCGTACTACAATGTTGAGTATTGGATGCATATATTTTTCCCAGCATTTTAAAGAACGAAAAAATAGGAGTAGTCTATCAGAATTTAAATTTTAAAGATAATAGACTAGAAATTATTTTGAAATGCTACTTATCGGTGAATATGTATTTGATATCCCGATAATTTTCCTTGAAATTTTATAAAAATTCAGAAGGTGAATAAGTAATGAACTTTAACTTAACTGGACTGTTCTATACCAGGATTAATTTGAAGCTATAATCATTCTTAATAAAATTCTTCTTTTTCCGATCTTCTCTAGCCATATACTTGACTATTTTAATCAGGTATGCAATTATCATTAATATATAATTTTTTAGCATAGTGTGATATGAAACTTACATCCAGGGAAAGGTATGCTGTAACGGCCATGTTAGATGTGGCTTTACATTCAGAAGAAGTTCCAGTTCCTTTAGCAGATATATCAATCCGTCAAGGCATTTCTCTTTCTTACTTAGAGCAATTATTTCTAAGATTGCGTCAGGCGGGATTAGTTGTTAGTACTCGTGGACCTGCTGGAGGATATCAGCTAGGTGTTGATGGACGTAAAATTGCAATTAGAAGCGTTCTTCTCGCAGTGGATGGATCTCTTGACGTAACGAAATGTAGCGGGAAAGGCGATTGTCAAAATGGTCTTCTTTGTTTAACGCATGTTTTCTGGTTAAATTTAAACTCACGTATAAATGGATTTTTAGACAGTATTACGATTGGTGAACTTATGACCAATAATGAAGTATTGAAGATTTCGGAACGTCAAAATGTCGATTTGATAGCCAATCGCAATTTTTCGGGCAGTAGTATATAGTACTGATTTATTTTACACTAATATTCGCTCCTAACAATAGTCTTTACTTTGGAGTATTAAAATGAAGTTTCCTATTTATTTCGATTATTCAGCTACTTGTCCTGTTGATCCGCGTGTAGCTGAAAAAATGGTTCAATATATGACTATTGATGGTGCTTTTGGTAATCCTGCTTCTCGTTCTCATCGTTATGGTTGGCAGGCTGAAGAAGCAGTTGACGTGGCTCGTGAGCAAATTGCTAATTTATTAAATGCTGATCCGCGTGAGATTATTTTTACATCAGGTGCGACTGAATCTGATAATCTTGCCATTAAAGGTATCGCTCATTTCTATTCTGAAAAAGGTAAGCATATTGTTACATCTAAAACAGAACATAAGGCTGTTCTTGATCCATGTCGTAAGCTTGAACATGAAGGTTTCGAAGTAACTTATCTAGAGCCTAAAGCGAATGGTATTCTTGATTTAGACGAGCTCAGGGCTGCTATTCGTAAAGATACTGTTCTTGTCTCTATTATGCATGTAAATAATGAGATAGGTGTAATTCAAGATATTGCCGCTATTGGTGATCTATGTCGTGAGCATAATACTATTTTCCATGTTGATGCTGCACAATCTGCAGGAAAACTCCCTATTGATGTACAGAAAATAAAAGCAGATTTAATCTCGTTATCTGCACATAAAATTTATGGACCAAAAGGCATTGGTGCATTATATGTTCGTCGTAAACCGCGTATTCGTCTAGAAGCTCAAATACACGGAGGTGGTCATGAACGTGGTTTTCGCTCTGGTACCTTGGCTACTCATCAAGTTGTTGGAATGGGAGAAGCTTTTCGTATTGCAGCAAAGGATATGGGTAAAGATTTAAATCATGCGAAAGAGTTACGTGATCGTTTGCTTAACGGCATTAAAGATATAGAGGCAGTGACTATTAATGGTGATTTAAAACAACGTTTAGCGAATAATTTAAATATTAGTTTTGCTTTTGTAGAAGGTGAATCTTTGCTCATGTCTTTAAAAGATCTGGCTGTTTCTTCTGGTAGCGCATGTACTTCAGTTAGTCTAGAACCTTCATATGTATTACGTGCTTTAGGTCTAGATGATGAACTTGCGCATAGCTCAGTTCGCTTTTCCTTTGGTCGTTTTACGACAATTGAAGAGATCGATTATGCGGTATCTCAAATTCGTGTTGCAGTGGACAAATTGCGTGATATGTCACCTTTATGGGATATGTATAAAGACGGCGTTGATCTGAGTGCTGTAAAATGGGCTCATCACTAATTTCTTAAGAATTTAATTTCTAGGTGCATGTTATGGCGTATAGTAAAAAAGTAATTGATCATTATGAGAACCCGCGTAATGTTGGTTCCCTTGATAAGAAAGATCCAAATGTTGGTAGTGGTATGATTGGAGCTCCAGCTTGTGGTGATGTTATGAAGTTGCAAATCAAGGTAACACCGGAAGGTATTATCGAAGATGCAAAGTTTAAGACTTATGGTTGTGGTAGTGCAATTGCCTCTAGTTCGTTAGTTACAGAGTGGGTAAAAGGAAAAAGTATTGATGAAGCGATTTCAATTAGAAATGTTGAGATTGCTGAGGAGCTAGAACTGCCTCCTGTGAAAGTGCATTGTTCTATTTTAGCTGAGGATGCAATTAAAGCAGCTATTGCAGATTATAGAAAAAAACGTATGATCGATAATTGAGAAGCAACTGATTTTTTTATAAATTTAAGGTAAGACGTTCTCCCATGGCTATCACAATAACAGAAACGGCAGCAACACGAATTAAGGCTTTTTTAAAAAACAGAGGTAAGGGCATAGGTTTGCGTTTAGGAGTAAAAACGACTGGTTGTTCTGGTATGGCTTATTTTTTGGAGTTTGCCGATATGCTTAATGTGGAGGATAAAATTTTTGAACATATGGGAGTTAAAGTGATAGTCGATCCTAAAAGTTTAATTTATCTTGATGGTACTGAGCTTAGTTATGTTAAAAAGGGATTAAATGA
This sequence comes from Candidatus Photodesmus blepharonis, assembly GCF_000731795.2. Taxonomy (GTDB): domain Bacteria; phylum Pseudomonadota; class Gammaproteobacteria; order Enterobacterales; family Vibrionaceae; genus Vibrio; species Vibrio blepharonis. The sequence goes on from NZ_JGVK01000001.1 coordinate 3,665, forward strand.
AGGTTTTGAATTCAACAATCCAAATGTTAAAGACGAATGTGGTTGTGGTGAAAGTTTTAGAGTTTAGTTTTTCTTATTTTTTAAACAGTAAGCTAACTACACTTTAAATTATTCATAAGATAGGGTTGTTCTGTCAATGAATTATTTTGAGTTGTTTGATTTGCCAATTCAGTTTCGTTTAGACAATGCTCTTCTTTCTTCAAAATTTAGGATGTTGCAGAAGCGTTTTCATCCGGATAAGTTTGTGCTTGCTTCGGAACAAGAACGTCTGAAGTCTTTACAGAAAGCTTTGCAAATTAATGACGCATATCAAGTGTTGAGATATCCGCTTTCGCGTGCTGAGTACTTGTTGTTGCAGAATGGTTTTGGAATCAATGATCGGAAGATGATCCAAAATCCCGCATTTTTAATAAAACAAACGGAATTATACGAAGAACTGGAAGAGGTACTTCTTAATCCGGAAGGTAAGGACGCTTTGCTTGAGTTCTATAGAAAAGTTAGTAAGAGTTACAAACAGCATTTGATGTTAATGGAGAAAGAGTTAGATGCTGCTTTGTGGATAAATGCTATGGAAAGTTTAAAAAAACTTCAGTTTATTGCTAAGTTTAAAAGTAGGATTGAACAACGAATAGAAGATAAATCATTTGGTTATTGACTAAATAAGGATTTGTTATTGTGTTACTTAAAATTGAAGAACCAAATCAAAGTGGTATTTTACGTAGGCACAAGTTTGCTGCAGGAATTGATTTTGGCACAACAAATTCTTTGATTGCTTCTGTAAAGGAAGGTGAGGCTAGGGTTCTTTTGGATTCTGAAAACCGAGGTATCTTACCTTCAATAGTTAATTACGCTTCGGGAGAGTTGTTAGTTGGTCATAACGCAAAAGAAAGGGCTAAAATTGAATCTAAAAATACCATCTTTTCCATCAAGCGCTTGGTTGGGCGATCGTTTGATGATATTCAGAATTGTTATCCATTATTGCCTTATACTTTGAAAAAAGGTGAGAGTGGGTTGCCTATTTTAGAAACAAATCAGGGTGATAAAAGTCCAGTCGAGATCTCATCTGAAATTCTTAAAGTTCTTGGCAAGCGTGCTGAAGAGAGATTAGGTGGTGAGCTTTCTGGCGTTGTTATTACTGTGCCAGCTTACTTTGATGATATTCAACGTATGTGTATAAAAAATGCTGCTAATTTAGCTGGTCTTCGTGTATTACGTTTGCTCAATGAACCAACTGCAGCTGCGCTTGCTTATGGTTTAGACTCAGGCCGAGAAGGTGTTATAGCTGTTTATGATCTCGGTGGTGGTACATTTGACATTTCTATTTTGCGTTTATCCAAAGGTGTTTTTGAAGTTTTAGCAACAATGGGTGATTCTGCTTTAGGTGGTGATGATTTTGACAACTTGGTTGCTGAATATTTTCAAGCTAAAGCAAATTTAAAAGGTAAACTATCCTCTGAACAAAAGCGTGAATTGCTTGATATTGCAATTGATGCAAAAACGCGTTTATCTTATGTTGATTTTGTTGAAGTATCGATTTTCGGGTGGATTGGAACTTTTACTTGCGAAGAATTTAATGCTCTCATTCAACCCCTTGTGAAAAAAACCTTAATTTTGTGTTCTAAAGCGTTGAAAGACGCAGAAGTGGATATCAGTAGAGTAATAGAAGTAGTTATGGTTGGGGGTTCGACTCGCATTCCATTAGTACTTCAAATGGTTGGTGATTTTTTAAATTGTGTCCCGTTGACTAGTATTAATCCTGATGAAACAGTAGCGATTGGTGCTGCGATTCAAGCTGATCTTTTAGTAGGTAATCGATCTGATTTAGAAGTGTTGTTATTGGATGTCATTCCTCTATCTCTTGGCATTGAAACTGTAGGAGGTGTAGTTGAAAAAATTATTCCACGTAATACAATAGTTCCAGTTGCTCGAGCACAAGAGTTTACGACGTATAAAAACGCTCAAACAGCGATGACGATTCATGTCGTTCAAGGTGAGCGCGAAATGGCTGACGGTTGTCGTTCGTTAGCCAGATTTACCTTAAAGAAGATTCCTTCTATGACGGCAGGTGCTGCGAAGATTCGAGTGATTTACCAAGTCGATGCTGATGGCCTGTTGTCTGTAACAGCTACGGAAAAAAGTAGTGGTGTAAAAGCTGATATTCAAGTTAAGCCATCTTATGGTCTGGGTTATACGGAAGCAATAAGTATGCTAAAAGATTCGGTAATTAACGCTAAAGAAGATGCGGATGCCCGTGCGTTTGCTGAACAAAGGGTAGCAGCTAGAGGTATTATTGAAGCCCTTGTTGCAGCAATGAAAGCTGATGCTGAAGTATTGTTATCATCCGAAGAAAAGAAACACTTATCGTGTCAGATTCAAAAGTTAATCACGCTTTGTGATAATGGTAATGCTAGTGAAATTGAGAGAGGTATTAAGGAGTTAGATAAAGCAAGTCAAAAGTTTGCTTCAAGTCGTATAGAACAATCGATTCGATCAGTTCTTTTAGGTCATTCGATTGATGATATTTGAGAGGCAAATATGCCTAAGATTATTGTATTACCGCATTCAGAACTTTGTCCTGAAGGTGCAGTTTTAGAAGCTAAGTCAGGCGAAAGTATTCTTGATGTGGCTTTAGAAAACGCTATAGATATTCCGCATGCTTGTGAAAAGTCTTGTGCATGTACCACATGCCATATTGTGATTCGTGAAGGTTTTGATTCTTTAGAGATAAGTGATGAATTAGAAGATGATATGCTGGATAGAGCGTGGGGACTTGAACCAGAGTCTCGACTTAGTTGTCAAGCTAAGGTATTGGACGAGGATCTTGTTATAGAAATTCCAAAATATACAGTGAATTATGTGTTAGATAACTATTAGTCATTTTAAATTCTTGTGAAGTGCATTTTTTGTAAGAATTGTACAAATAAGGGAGGGAGGTACCATAATGAACTGGAAAGATTCACGTGATATTGCGATTGAATTACACAATTTGTTTCCTGATGTTGATCCTAAAACAGTTCGTTTAACTGATCTATATCAGTGGGTTCTAGACTTAAATGATTTTGATGGCAAACCTGATCACTCAAGCGAAAAAATTTTAGAGGCAATTTTGTTATGTTGGATGAAGCTGGAAAAATCTAATTCTTAGTAAGGTTATGAGTTTTGGATTTGGAATGCGAGGATGATTACTTAATTTAGAGCTCTTTGACGAATTTACTGTGTTACAGTTTACGCGTGATCGCATTGATTCATTCACTGTTTCTTGTTTTATTCTAAAGAGGGAAGTAGCTATGTTAACAACAATGCCTGTGCATATTACTTGCAGGCCTGCAAAGCCTCAGTGGGGGAAAAATGCTTTTTTGTCGTTTTCTGAGAGTAGTGCAACAATTCATTTGAATAAGCATCATAATTACAGTGTTATTCAACTTGCTGCTCGTAAGTTGTGTAATTTGGGTATTTTATCTGTTTCTCTTCGAGGAGAAGGTTGGGATTTAGAAAATATTTGGATATTTCATCAAAGCTATTATAGTCCTCAAAATAGGAATCTTCTAAAATGGAATTTATTCTCGGAAGTCGAAAAAAAGGAACTTGAATCTCGAATAAAAGTAACTAATTGGACTCGTGATATTACTAATAAGAGTGCAGAAGAGGTGACTCCATATAGATTGGCAACTATGGTTGTTGAATTTATTAAGTCTGTTGCACCAGAGGGTATGGTTACAGCAAAAATGGTGAAAGACAAAAATTTACTAATTGAGAATTGGCAAGGTATTTACGCAGTTGGTCGAGGTTCAAAACAAATTTCTGTAATGTTGCAACTTGATTATAATCCTACTTTCGATGTAAATGCTCCTGTTTTTTCTTGTTTAGTTGGAAAAGGAATTACTTTTGATTCAGGTGGTTATAGTTTAAAATCCTCTGCTCTTATGAGTAGTATGAAAGCGGATATGGGAGGTTCAGGAATAATTGCTGGTGCTCTTGCTTTAGCAATTATGCGTGGTTTAAAGAAGCGAGTGAAGCTTATTTTATGTTGCGCAGAAAATATGATATCTGGTAAAGCTATTAAACTAGGTGATATAATCTCCTATAAAAATGGTAAAACTGTCGAGATTATGGATACGGATGCAGAAGGTCGTTTGGTTTTGGCTGATGGTCTTCTGTATGCTAGCGAACAAAATCCTGAGATGATTATCGATTGTGCAACTTTAACGGGTTCTGCTAAAAGTGCTTTGGGTAATGATTATCATGCATTATTGAGTTTTGATGAGGAATTCTCGGATCGAGCTTTAACTATAGCTCAAGAGGAAAAAGAGGGCTTGTGGCGTTTACCATTGGCTGATTTCCATCGTGGGATGCTTGTTTCTAATTTTGCTGATTTGTCTAATATTAACGGTGATAATTTTTTTCAAGATGCAAGTGTTGCAGCAGCATTTCTTTCTTATTTTGTTGATAATTATAAAAAAAAGTGGTTGCATTTTGATTGTTCTGGAGCTTATCGTAAAGTGGCGAGCGATATCTTGGCTGCAGGTGCAACAGGTATGGGGGTGAGAACTATTGCTCAGATTATCACAAACGGTTAAACATCAGTATTATTTTTGAGGTTTGTTTATGGTAGAAGAAAAGGATATCTTGTGAATTTGGAAAGAACGTTGTCTATAATTAAGCCTGATGCAGTAAAAAGGAATTTAATTGGTGCAATTTATCATCGTATTGAAAAAGCAGGTTTGTGTATTATTGCAGCTAAAATGCTTCGTTTAAATGAGAAACAGGTACTTGGCTTTTATACTGAGCATCAAGATAAATTTTATTATCCTCAACTTAAAGAGTTCATGATTTCTGGTCCTATTATGGTTCAAATCTTGGAAGGTAGAAACGCGGTTGCTTGCTATCGTGAGTTAATTGGAAAAATGAATCCAGAAGAGGCTGCATGTGGTACTATCCGATCCGATTATGCTTTGAGTACACGTTGTAATTCTGTACATGGATCAGATAATCTAGAATCTGCTGTTCGTGAAATTGAATTTTTTTTTCCTGTATCTGAAATTTATCCACATTAATTTACTTAACGTTTAGTTATGTTGCGTGTTATCAAAGTAGTTTTTCGTTTTGCCAAATAGGGGATATATGCTTGTATAAGGTCAATTTATTTGATTTTGATCGAGAAGCTCTGCGTGCTTTTTTCGTTAAAGAGCTTGGTGAGCAGGCGTTTCGAGCTGAACAGGTGATGAAATGGATCTATCATTTCGGAGTGGATGATTTTGATGAAATGACTGACATTGGTAAAAAACTGAGTGAGAAATTACGTTATAGATGTGAAATTCAAGCACCCTCTATTTCTAAAACGCAACACTCTCGTGATGGTACTATAAAATGGATGATGAGCGTAGGTGATCAGTGTGTTGAAACTGTGTATATTCCAGAAAATAATCGTTTTACGTTATGTGTTTCTTCTCAGGTAGGTTGTACACTGGGATGTAAGTTTTGTTCGACAGCACAGCAGGGATTTAATCGCAACTTGAAAGTATCTGAAATTATTGGACAAGTTTGGCGTGCAACGCAGGAAATTAGCGTAAAGAAAAAGAAGAAGTTCAGATTTCAACCGATCACCAATGTGGTCATGATGGGTATGGGTGAACCTCTTCTCAATGTTAAAAATCTTTTTCCAGCCTTGAGTTTAATGTTGGACGATTTTGGTTTTGGTTTATCGAAACGTCACGTAACGGTTTCAACTTCTGGTATTGTGTCAGGTCTTAATCAAATGATTGGTAAAGTAGATGTGGCTTTAGCTATTTCGTTGCATGCGCCCAATAACAAGTTACGTAGTACTATCATGCCTGTTAATAAACGTTGGAACATTCAGCATATTCTTGCATCAGTTCGTCGTTATATTGCATTTTCAAATGCTAATCGTGGTAAGGTGACAGTTGAATATGTACTTTTGAATTCTATAAATGACAGTGTAGAGCATGCGCATGAGCTTGCTTTGTTGATGAAGGACACTCCGTGTAAAATCAATTTGATTTCGTTTAATAGATATCCAGGTTCTTGTTATAATAAAACAAGTAACTCTCGTATTGCGAATTTTAAAAAAAAGCTGATGGAGCATAATTATATAGTTACGGTACGAAAAACTCGTGGTGATGATATTAATGCCGCATGTGGTCAATTAGTTGGAGATGTGATTGATAAAACGAAGTAGGCTAAATGACTACTAGGTTTGACTTAGGTTTTGACGTGTTCTTTTTCGTTATATAGAGTTCATATAATTAAGGCCAGAACACGGCTCTTATTTTAATCGTTTGAAAAAATTTGACGTTTATTTTTAATCTTTATTGTTTAAGTATTAATAATCTATTTTAAATTTAAAATTAATCTAATATAGTCTATTTTCGTCAATGATAGATAAAGTATCCTGAAAAAATATTGGTTTTTTAGTATTTGAGTAGCCGGAGGCAATGATTCAGTGAATAAATTAGACTTATAGAATGAGTAAGAAAAATACAAAAAGAAGCATGCAAAATAATGAGTAATGAGCAAGTAGTTGTAAGCGAAGAACAAAAAAAAGTGAGACCTGGAACTTTACTAAAAGTACGTCGTAAAGAGCTTGGATTATCTCAAAAACAAATTGCTGATCGCTTGCGGTTGCGTTTATCTGTTATTAAAAATATTGAAGAAAATAATTTTAACTTTGGTCAGGTGTTCACTTTTATTCGTGGTTACTTACGTTCTTATTCTAAAGTTGTAGGGTTGAATGAATCTCTTGTATTGAACGCTTTAGATGATTGTACTGATATTAAATATCAAGAGTATGAAATGTTCAGTTTTTCGGAGAAAACTAGGCGAGAACGTCATGATACTCGGATCATGAGTCTTACGTGGGGAATATCTATTGTCGTTATTAGCATTTCAGTTTTTTGGTGGTGGCAAAATCAACAAGATGATAAAGATAAACCCATCAGCATTAGCAAAAATGGAGAACTCGCACTACAGAAGGTTGATGAGAATTTAAATTCTACTAAAAATCTGGAACTACTTTCTCAGGTTCTTTCTGATGGAACTATTCCTTCTTATTCAATCGAAAACACTACGATTAAAGAGGTTCCTATAATTTCTGAATACGATGAAGAAGCACTTATTGTATCTTTTCAAAAAGATTGCTGGATTCAAATAAAAGATTCTCAGAACAAAGTGTTATCAACAGGTGTTAAAAAAGCTGGACAAAGGTTGGAAATAATTGGATCCCTACCATTTAGTGTTGTTTTAGGTGTACCAGAAGGCGTTTCTATGACATTTGCAAATGAATCTATTGACTTGTCAAAGTACGCTGTGGGTACTGTTGCTCGTTTTACTCTACCTTAGAAACTTAAATTATGTTGCAATATAACCCGTGTATTAAACGTCGTCCATCGAGGCGCATTTATATTGGTAGTGTTCCAATTGGTGATAATGCTCCCATTGCAGTACAGTCTATGACCAATACAAAAACTACAGATGTTGATGCAACTATTTCTCAAATTTGTGCTTTAGAAAAAGCTGGTGCAGATATTGTTCGTGTTTCTATACCTACAATGAATGCGGCTGAGGCTTTTAGAACAATTAAGCAAAAAGTTTCTATTCCATTGGTTGCTGATATTCATTTTGATTATCGTATTGCTCTTAAAGCATCGCAATATGGTGCGGATTGCTTACGTATTAATCCTGGTAATATTGGCAATGAAAGACGTATTCGCTCTGTTGTCGATTGTGCTCGCGATAAAAATATTCCGATCCGAATTGGCGTAAATGGAGGTTCGCTTGAAAAAGATATCTACCTGAAGTATGGAAAGCTAACACCATCTGCTTTAATTGAATCAGCAATGAGGCATGTTGATATGCTTGATCGTTTTGATTTTAATCAATTTAAGGTCAGTGTAAAAGCGTCCAATGTTTTTTTAGCTATTGATTCATACCGTTTATTAGCGAAGGAAATAGATCAACCGCTGCATTTAGGGATTACGGAAGCTGGTGGGTTGCGTGCTGGTACTGTAAAATCTTCCGTTGGTTTAGGTATACTGCTTGCTGAAGGAATCGGTGACACCTTGCGTATTTCATTAGCGGCGGATCCTGTTGAAGAGATAAAAGTTGGTTTTGATATCCTAAAATCATTACATATTCGTTCACGTGGTATTAATTTTATCGCCTGTCCAGGTTGTTCTCGTCAAGAATTTGACGTAGTTAAAACGGTTAGTGCGTTGGAGCGTCGTCTTGAAGATATTATCACTTCGATGCATGTTTCTATTATTGGCTGCGTAGTTAATGGTCCAGGTGAAGCACAAATCTCGCATTTAGGAATAGTAGGCAACAGTAAAAAGAGCGCTTTTTACGAGGATGGAAAACATCAACGAGAGCGCTTGGATAATAGCGATCTTGTCGATAAGTTAGAAGAGAAGATCCGTATTAAAGCTTTAATGCTTGATCAGAATAACCGCATCAATATAAATCAGATCGAATCCAGTTAATTAAATTATATTACGGTAAGTATTGTGGAAAAAATTATCCAAGCGGTTCGAGGTATGAGTGATTGTCTTCCAGAAGAATGCCCCCTTTGGCGAAAAGTGGAAGATGTAATTAAAAATATAATTGGTACCTATGGCTATAGCGAAGTGCGTATACCAATAGTTGAGAGAACGCATTTATTCAGACGCGCTATCGGTGAAGTTACTGATGTAGTTGAAAAAGAAATGTATTCTTTTAGAGATTTGAACAGTGAAAATTTAACTTTACGTCCTGAAGGTACTGCTGGTTGCGTGCGAGCCGCTATAGAGAACAGTTTATTATATAATCAGGAACAGCGATTATGGTACATTGGACCGATGTTTCGTTATGAGCGTCCGCAAAAGGGTCGTTATCGTCAATTTCATCAATTTGGTGTTGAGGTATTTGGTCTAAATGGTCCTAATATTGATGCTGAATTGATTATGATATCTGCGCATATTTGGCGTGAGTTGGGTATTGATAAGCATGTGCGTTTAGAAGTGAATTCTATCGGTTCTTTAGAAGTGCGTAAGAAACACAGGATCGCATTAGTTTCATATTTTAAAAGACATGTTGATATGTTAGACGAGGACTGTAAACGTCGTTTGCACACTAATCCGCTACGTATTTTTGATACTAAAAATACTGATGTTCAAAAAATTTTAGGTGATGCTCCTTGTCTTTCTGAATATTTAGATGAAGGTTCTAAACAACATCTTATTGGTTTATGTAAATTTCTAGATGCAGCAGGTATTGCATATACAGTTAATGAACGTTTAGTTCGCGGATTGAATTACTATAATCGTACTGTCTTTGAGTGGATAACTGATACCTTAGGTTCGCAAGGTACTCTTTGTGGTGGTGGTCGTTACGATAACTTAGTTGAGCAACTTGGAGGTAAATCGACATGTGCTGTGGGCTTTGCTATGGGACTTGAGCGTCTAATTTTAATGTTAAAGAAGCTGGAGTTGACTCAGGTTTGTCCTAGTGTTGATGTGTATATCGTAACTATTGGTGAAGATTCTATGGTAGTAAGTATGCAGCTGGCTGTACAGCTGCGTAAAGAATTACCAGCTCTTCGAATAATGAATCATTTTAGTGGTGGTAGTTTTAAGAAACAGTTGAAACGTGCAGACAAAGTTGGTGCAACTATTGCCCTTATTCTTGGCGAAGAAGAAATAAAAAAAGAAACAGTAGTAGTAAAGGATCTTATTAATGGTGCACAAAATATATATTCTCAAAGCGAAGTAGCAAAGTACTTGGCTAAGTTAAGTCGGTAAGTATAAATCCTAAAGTGCTTGTTTAAGAGGTATAGAAGACGGTGGATCTTGACAATTGTCGGGGAAAAAATATTGAAGTAATCAAGTATTTTTTGAAAAAATATAGAAAAATAGTGTTTTTTAGCCTGATAGTTATTCTAGGTGTTTTATTTAGTTGGTTTATTTATCTAGATTCAGCACGTATGGAACAAAAAAATATTTCTAAAGCATATATGAACGTGATTACTTTACCAGAACCTTTAAATGCGAACGCAGAGACAAAAATCAAAAGTTTTATTCATGCTAATAAAAATTCTGAATACTCAGTGTTAGCGGCACTTAAATCAGCTAAGTTGCAAATTGAAGCACTTAATCTACCTAAGGCGTTATCAGAATTGCAGTGGGCAAAGGCTAATACTAGAGATTCATTATTAAAATCAATAATTTCATATCGTCTTGCTCGTATTCAAACTGAACAGAGGAATTTTGATTCTGCTATTATGGAGTTAGAAAACATTAAAGATATTAGTTGGAAAAGTCGAGTGAAAGAGCTTCATGGCGATATTTTTTTAGGTAAAGGTGATAGAGGGGCTGCCTATGAAATGTATAGAAAAGCTCAAAGTCTAGGGGGTATGAATCCAATTTTAAAAATGAAGTTAGATGATTTAGCGAAGTAAGGGTATTCGTTGATGAGAAAATTGTTTAGCAATGAGCTGATCTTCGTAGTTTTCCTTCAAGTAATTGTGGGATGTGCTGGCACAGAGGGTACATTTGTTCCAAAAGTACAAAGTAGCTTTATCCCAATTGAGGAATGGACAGTTTCTGTTGGTCAGGGTGTAGGGCATCACTTTTCTAAATTAACCCCTAAGTATGCTTATGGTAAAATTTACGTTGCAAGTCGGTCGGGTTTGATCAAAGCGTTAAACCCTGAAGATGGTGCTACATTGTGGGAAAATAATCTTGAGAGAGATATTTCAGCACGTCTATCTGGTGGTATTAGCGCGGCATACAGTAAATTATTTATCGGTACTGAAAATGGTCAGCTGATAGCATTAGATGTAGAATGCGGTAAATTGATCTGGTTTACTGATGTTGGTGGTGAAGTGTTATCTAGTCCTGTAACTGATAGTAATATGGTTATAGTAAATACGAACAGAGGCGCTTTAGTTGCACTAGAGCAAGATAGTGGTAAAAAAAAGTGGACAGTTCAGACTGATGTTCCAAGTTTAACTTTGCGCGGAGATAGTACTCCAGTGGCTATTTGGGGAACTGTCTTTTGGGGAACTGCTGATGGTTATTTAGCAGCGGCTACGCTTGAACAAGGGGAGTTAATCTGGAGGAAAATTGTCAGTTTGCCTCAGGGAGGTACAGAAATTAGCCGTCTTGTAGATGTAGATTCATTACCATTAGTTTTGGGCAACAATTTATTTGCAGTTGGTATCAACGGAAAGTTGGTTGCTGTTGATTTATATTCTGGACAGCTGATCTGGAAACGCACTTACTCTTCTGCGATTGATTTAGTGAGCGATGGTAGCCGAATATTTATTGTAACGGATATAGATCGCCTGGTGGCGGTCGATCCTCAAAGCGGGGCAGAGATTTGGAAAAATCATCAACTAAGTAATCGTTTGTTGACATCTCCTAAAATTATTAACGGATATCTCGTTGTTGGTGATAATGAAGGATATTTACATTGGATCGATCGGAAAAATGGTGAATTAATTGCTCAACAGATGGTTGATGACAGTGGTTTCGCAGTAGGGCCGATTGAAATTCCTGGTGGTTATGTGCTGATTACTCGTAATGGGAACTTAAAGAAATTGGCGATTAACTAATAAATTTTTTTCTGTCTATCCTCGAATAAAGAAAGTGGGGGAGAGAGCTTTAAAAAATTAAAGTTTAATTTTATGATCAAATAGGAGTGATCGTTAGTTAACGCGGAAAATTATAGAGGTTTTGTATGGTACCTGTTGTGGCTCTTGTTGGACGTTCAAACGTAGGTAAATCTACTCTATTCAACCGATTGACTAATACTCGCGATGCATTAGTTGCTGATTTTCCAGGTTTGACACGTGATCGTCAGTATGGTCGAGCTGAGTTTGGCGAACATAGATTTATTGTAGTTGATACTGGAGGTGTTGATAGCAAAGGAAGTATGGAAACTAAAATCGCAGAGCAATCATTTATTGCAATAAATGAAGCTGATATTGTACTTTTCATGGTAGATGTGCGTTCAGGTTTGATGGTAGAAGATAAAGAAATTTTGCAGCGTTTGCGTCGTATCGGAAAAAGAGTGATGCTTGTGGCAAACAAAGTAGATGGTGTGAATGTTGAGGTAGCAATAACAGAGTTTTGTCAATTGGGTCTTCAGAATATATACCCAATTTCTGCTAGTCAATCTCATGGTATAGAAAAACTTGTTGATTCTCTCTCAAGTCTATTTATTAAAGAGTGCCAAGAGAGTCAGCTTGAAAACTTACAACAAGATCAGCCAATAAAGCTGGCTGTTATTGGTCGTCCCAATGTAGGTAAATCAACTTTGATAAATCGTATTTTAGGAGAAGATCGTGTAGTTGTTTGCGACTTACCAGGAACCACAAGAGATTCTATCTATATCCCAATGTGCTATAATGGATGTAAGTATATTTTGATAGATACTGCTGGTGTACGTCGTCGTAAGTGTGTCAATGAGATAGTTGAAAGGTTTTCAGTAATTAAGACACTGAAAGCAGTTGAAAGTGCTAATGTTGTTTTGTTTATTATTGATGCTTATGAGAGCATTTCCGATCAGGACTTAAGTCTACTTGGTTTTACGTTGAATACTGGTTGTTCAATTGTGATCGTTATGAACAAATGGGATACTTTGAATACTGATATGAAGAAGCATGTTAAAAGAGAGCTCGAACGTCGTTTACGCTTCGTTAATTTTGTTCGTATTCACTTTATTTCAGCGTTACACCGAACAGGACTCACAAGCTTATTTAAATCCGTGCGAGAGGCTTATGAAGTAGCAACGACTCGTGTTGGAACTGCATCGTTGACTCGCATTATGAAAATGGCAATTGATAATCATCGATTGCCTATGGTACGTGGTCGTCGTGTAAAACTAAAATATGCACATGCTGGCGGTTATAATCCACCAATTATAGTAATTCATGGTAATTTAGTTGATACTATACCGTTATCATATAAGCGATACCTAATGAATTATTATCGTAAGTCATTGAATATTGTAGGTACGCCAATTCGTGTTCAATTCAAAAATAGTAAAAACCCATTTAATGTTAGAGCAAGTAAGTAGGAGGGAGACGTTGGAAAAGTACGAAAGATTTTATCGGAGCTAAGAAAAAAGCTGAATTAATTATTGTTTCAATTTCTTGTTTTTAAAGACTCAGTTTGTTTTTTTAAAAGTCAATTTACAGTTGATCTAATTTCTCCGTCTATCAGTTGTGTCCTCAGTTTGTCTCCTGTTTTTAAACTTTGCCAAGAGGTGACTACATCACCTTGTGCTGTTTGTGTAATTGAATAACCACGTCTTAGTGTTGCTAGAGGACTGAGTGCTTCCAATTTTTCTAAAGTCAAAGACAGCTTATGCTGGATATTGAGCGACTTTTTATCCATGCTGCCCAGCAACCTTTGTACGGTACGAGTTAACCGAACTTTCTGTTGTTCAAGTTGTTTGCTCGGAGTATGTAGTTGTAAAAGGTACTGTCTATGTTTTATTTTTTGTTCACAGTAAGAAAGATATTGCTTAATGTAGTTCTCTAAACGATTTGTTAGGATATCTAGTTGTTGATTTTGTTTATGGATTTGATAATTCGGATGTTGTTTTTCAATCCGATGCGTGGATTGTGTTAACAGCTGCTTTTTAATCGATAGGTAGTGATGAATTGTATTTGACAATTTATGACATAAGTGAGCTAACATTTCATTTTTATTATCTTTGCTGGAACTGACTAACTCTGCTGCTGCAGAGGGAGTTGGAGCTCGCATATCAGCAACAAAGTCGGTGATCGTAATATCTGTTTCATGACCAACTGCACTGATTATTGGAATCTGGCTAGAAGCAATGATACGTGCCAAGGCTTCGTTATTAAAACACCATAAGTCTTCTAGGGAACCACCACCACGTCCAAGAATAATTAGATCGCACTCGTTACGTATATTAGCCTGTTTGATCATTTTTCCTATTTGTATTTCTGCACCATTTCCTTGTACCATGGTAGGATAGATCACTATAGATAAGCTTGGATCACGACGCTTTAGTATATCAAGTATATCAAAGAGTGCAGCTCCAGTACTTGAAGTTACTACACCAATACATTTGGGATGCTTGGGAAAAGGTTTTTTATTGCTTTGGGCAAAAAGCCCTTCTTTCTCTAGCTTTATTTTTAATTCATAAAACTGCTGTTGTAATTGACCATAACCTTCTGGTTGCATATTTTCAATTATCAACTGATAATCTCCACGAGGTTCGTAAAGAGAAAGATGAGCTTTAACTAAAATTTGCTTGCCATTCTTAGGCTTGAAAGTAACACTTCGGTTATTTCCTTTGAACATAGCGCACTTGACTTGAGCATTAGAGTCTTTGAGTGTAAAATACCAGTGACCGGATACTGGTATAGAAAAGTTTGATATTTCTCCTACCAACCAAACAGTTCCTATTTCTTCAATCAATGAGCGAACTTTAGAATTTAATTGCGAAACAGTGAAGATGTTTTTATTTTTTATCGCAGGCAGCACAAACTCGTTATCCTCAATAGATTTCATCTAAATGCGAAGGGGAATTCTCTAACATATGGCAATAAAACACAAATAAAAATTTAAAAAATTATAGCAAAGGAATCGTGCTGTATGTATAATCAATGTGAAGTTTTAAACGGCAGCTTTGTTGTGGGATGTTGCAAATGCTAAGAATCGTAAAAGAAGCCTTGACTTTTGATGATGTTTTACTTGTCCCAGCGCGATCTGCTGTTCTTCCAGTTTCTGCTGATCTTCGAACGCAGCTTACTCAAAACATCTTGTTAAATATTCCTATAATTTCGGCCTCGATGGATACCGTTACAGAGGCGCGCTTAGCGATTGCGCTTGCTCAAGAAGGTGGTATCGGTTTCATTCATAAGAATATGTCAATTGAACGCCAAGCAGAACAGGTTCATTTGGTGAAAATTTTTGAGGCTGGTATGGTATCTTCTCCTGTAACTGTACCTCCGAATGCCACAGTTGGAGACGTTATAGCCTTAACCAAAAGACATGGTTTTGCAGGTTTTCCCGTTGTCACTAAAAACAATGAGTTGGTTGGTATTATAACTGGTCGTGATACTCGTTTTATTACTGATCTTTCTAAGAAAGTAGAAGCAGTTATGACACCTAAAAAATCTTTAGTAGCCGTCAAAGAAGGCGCGTCTCGAAAAAATGTTGAAGAAAAAATGCATAGTGCGCGCGTAGAGAAAGTTTTAGTGGTCAATGGTAAATTTCAACTAACTGGTATGATAACAGCGAAAGACTTTCATAAAGCAGAACGTAAACCAAATGCCTGCAAGGATTCGCAAGGTTGTCTGCGTGTTGGTGCAGCAGTTAGCGCAAGTATAGGTAATGAAGAGCGTGTTGAGGCGTTAGTTGCGGCAGGTGTTGATGTGTTATTAATCGATTCTTCACATGGGCATTCTGAAGGTGTTTTGAACTGTATTCGCGAAATACGTGTTGCCTACCCAAATTTGGATATTATCGGTGGTAATGTTGCGACAGCTTCTGGTACTAAGGCGTTGATTGACGCAGGTGTAAATGCAGTAAAAGTTGGTATCGGACCTGGTTCCATTTGTACTACTCGAATTGTGACTGGTGTTGGAATCCCTCAAATTACAGCTATTTCTGATGCCGCATCAGTAGCTGATGAATATGGTGTGCCTATTATAGCAGATGGTGGTGTTCGATTTTCTGGAGATCTTTGCAAAGCGATAGTGGCAGGTGCATCATCTGTAATGGTGGGTTCAATGTTTGCTGGTACTGAAGAGGCTCCAGGAGAAATTACTCTATATCAAGGTCGGTCTTACAAGGTATATCGGGGTATGGGATCACTAGGTGCTATGTCTCAGGGTTCTTCAGATCGTTATTTTCAGTCTAGTAACTTAACTGAGAAGCTCGTTCCGGAAGGTATTGAAGGTCGTATCGCTTACAAAGGTCATTTAAAAGAAATAGTTTATCAGCAAATGGGGGGGCTTCGTTCGAGTATGGGTTTAACAGGTTCTGCTACCATTGAAGAGATGCGTACTAAAGTTGAATTTGTTCGAATTTCGGGTGCAGGTATGGAAGAATCGCATGTACATGACGTTCAAATCACAAAAGAAGCGCCTAACTATCGCTTGGGCTAATAATTTTTGGTAGATTACGGTTTGTTTTGCTTATTGAAGTGCAATTTTTTGATACGTCAACACTTAATTTTAATTTAATATATTAAGATATTAGCCAAATGCTCTTAATTTCTTGAATATTTAATTAAAAGAAGAGAGAATGCTCTTAGTTCCATCTGCCTGGATAAACTTTTTAAAATGATTAAAGATATTTATAAGCAACGTATTCTAGTTTTGGATTTTGGTTCCCAGTATACGCAATTGATAGCCCGTCGTATTCGTGAGATTGGTGTTTATTGCGAGGTTTTTAATTGTGATGTAAAAAAGTCAGATATCTGTAAATTTGATCCGAAGGGTATTATTTTATCTGGTGGGCCTGATAGCGTAGGAAGAAAAGATTCTCTAAGTGCTCCGGAATATATTTTTTCCTGTGGTATTCCGATTTTTGGTATATGCTATGGGATGCATCTTATAGCTAAACAGTTTGGTGGAAAAGTTATGGGTACTGGAGAACGTGAGTTTGGTCATGCTTCCATCAAAATTACCAATACGTCTTCCCTTTTTAAAGATCTTGATGAAATTCAAGATGTTTGGATGAGTCATGCTGATCAAGTTGTTGAGATTCCTGTTCAGTTTGCCCAGATTGCGCAGACTGACACTTGTTTTTATGGAGCAATGGCAGATGAAGAGAGGAGATATTATGGTGTGCAATTTCATCCAGAAGTGACTCACACTAAGAATGGTATCCAAATTCTAAAAAATTTTGTGGTAGGTATATGTGGTTGTGAGCGTAAATGGAAACCTAGGTTTATTATTGATAATGCTATCGCCCGTATTAGAGACCAAGTAGGTGATGATGAAGTAGTTCTCGCCTTGTCTGGTGGCGTTGATTCTTCTGTTGTAGCAGCACTTTTGAATCTAGCTATCGGTACTAAATTGACGTGTGTGTTTGTTGATAATGGTCTTTTGCGTTTAAATGAATCAGAGAAAGTAATGGAGATATTTAGTAGCCAGTCATTTTCTATGAATATTATTCACGTTAGTGCTGAAAATCGTTTTCTTGAGGCTTTAAGAGGTAAGCTTGATCCAGAAGAAAAACGCAAAATTATTGGTAAAGTTTTCATTGATATTTTTAATGAAGAATCTAAAAAATTAAAAAATGCTAGATGGTTAGCCCAAGGTACGATTCATCCAGATGTCGTTGAGTCTGCTGCTTCTGAAACAGGCAAAGCGCAAATGATTAAATCACACCACAATGTTGCTGGTCTTCCCGATGACATGGATATGAATCTTATTGAGCCTTTACGTGAATTATTCAAAGATGAGGTCCGTAGAATTGGCCTAGAATTAGGTGTTCCCTATAATGTTCTTTATCGCCATCCGTTTCCAGGTCCAGGTTTGGGCGTTCGTATTCTCGGTGAAATTAGGAAGGAGCATTGTGATTTATTACGTCTCGCAGATGCTATTTTTATCGAAGAGCTTTATTCTTGGGGTTTATACTACAAGGTTTCTCAAGCATTTGCAGTATTTTTACCTATCCGTTCTGTTGGTATTATGGGTGATGCTCGTAAGTATGACTGGGTCATTTCATTACGTGCTATTGAAACTGTTGATTTTATGACAGCACGTTGGGCATGTTTACCGTATGATTTTCTGAGTAAAGTTTCTAACCGAATTATAAATGAAGTAGAAGGAATTTCGCGTGTTGTTTATGATATTTCTGGAAAGCCGCCATCAACTATTGAGTGGGAGTGAAGAAAATAACTTGATGAATTCTTTACGTTTATTCTTTAATCTTCACTTGTTCATTATTTTTGTTGTAGAATCACTTCGCTCGCGTTATATAATTTGTATCTGATACTTTTGTATCTTGTTTTAACTGAAGAATAATAGAGGAGGATTGTTTTGAGAATACTTAAATCTTTGAAGGAAATGGTATGTAAATGCATATTTCATATAGAGAGCACGCCGCTTCAACTATGCATAGATCGATAGTGCAGCAATAAAAGCTAATTGAGAATAAAAGCAATAAAAAGTTAGCGGCTAATGTTGTAGTCTGTGCTTACCAGCGTATCGAAATAATAAAATTACAAAACAGGAAAATGTTTATGACATCATTAATTGATTTTGTCAATGGAGTTATCTGGAGTCCAGCATTGGTTTACTTATGCTTGGGTGTTGGTTTGTTTTACTCAATAACAACTAGGTTTGTTCAGGTTCGCCATTTTTTTGAAATGTGGCGATTATTATTTTCTAGAAAAGATTCTTCAAGCGGTATTTCTTCCTTTCAAGCTTTAGCGGTATCGTTATCTGGTCGTGTTGGCACAGGTAACATAGCTGGTGTTGCTGCCGCTATTGGATTTGGTGGGCCTGGTGCAATATTTTGGATGTGGGTTGTTGCTTTTTTTGGTGCTGCAACAGCTTATGCAGAATCTACTCTCGCTCAAATTTATAAAGAGGAAGATGGAAATGAGTTTCGTGGTGGGCCGGCTTACTATCTTGAAAAAGCGATGGGAGGAAGGTGGTATGCATGGATATTTGCTCTCGCGACTATTTTTGCTTGTGGTGTTCTTTTACCGGGTGTGCAATCGAATAGTATTGGTAATGCAGTAGAGGCTGCACTTGGTCCTGTAATGATGATTAACAGTGCTATTGGTACGTTTAGTTTTACTAAAATTTTCACTGGTACAATTATTGCCGTTACCTTAGGTTTTATTATTTTTGGTGGAGTACAGCGTATTGCGAATTTTACTCAGGTCGTGGTGCCTTTCATGGCATTAGCTTATGTGATGACAGCTCTTATCATAGTTTTGCTGAACATCAATGAAGTGCCAAGGGTTTTTAGTATGATATTGAAAGATGCTTTTAGCCCAATGGCGGGTTTTGGTGCAGCCATTGGTTGGGGAGTTAAACGTGGAGTTTACTCAAATGAGGCTGGTCAAGGTACTGGTCCGCACGCAGCAGCTGCAGCCAGTGTTGAGCATCCTACCCAACAAGGTCTCGTTCAATCAGCTTCAATTTACATTGATACTTTAATAGTTTGTTCTGCAACGGCATTTATGATTCTCATTACCGATTCATATAATGTACATAGCAGTACAGAAAATTTGTTTTTACTCCAGAATATTCCGGCAGATGTTAATCCTCATGGACCTGTTTTCACTCAATTAGCAGTTGAAAGTGCCTTGCCTGGATTAGACAAACTATTTATTGCGATAGCGCTATTTTTCTTCGCATTTACTACTATTCTTGCCTATTATTATATTGCAGAAACTAATATTGCTTATGTTGCTCGTGGAATTAAGGCTAACGGATCGATCTTTGTACTTAAATTGGTATTAGTATTCTCTGCATTTTACGGCACTATAAAGGAAGCAAATGTGGCCTGGGCTATGGGTGATATCGGTGTTGGTTTAATGGCTTGGCTCAACATTATAGGTATTTTGGTTATCTCTTTCATGTCAAAACCAGCGTTAAAAGCTTTAGCTGATTATGATAAACAGAAAAAGTTAGGAGTTACTGAATACAAGTTTGATCCAATCAAGCTGGGTATTAGAGGTGCTAGTTACTGGGAAAAAAAGAATAAAAAATAAGATTTTTATTTATTTGCTCAGTATCGTTATCTAAAATCAACGGGGTGGTGGAGCTGGCGGGAGTCGAACCCGCGTCCAAAAACCATCCCTCATTGGTACTACATGCTTAGTCGATTTTCAATTTTCACTTTAACCCGTGATATCGACACACTGGAAAAAAGCTAACCTGAATATTTGTTCACCGTTCATCTCTCAGGTTGGAGAATCCAGGCAAAGCACGTTTTGTTTTATCTTCCGTTTTTCCCCGTCTTACGTGCAGAAGCTAGAGCAGAAGTGCACTAAGTAGTTTTTTAAGCTGCTAGCGCGTAGTTTTCGTCGTTTGCGACTATTTTTTGCGGCTTTTAACGTGGCCAACCGCCCCACGACATGCACCTCAGATTTCAGAATTCTTGTCGAATCCTAGAACAGCCCCATCTCTTTAATTAAAGGGTAGCAAAGAAAGACGACCCATTCAAGTAGTACTGAGGCTAAGATAAGGAAATCTTCATAATTCGTGCTTTATCACGTGTCCAATCTCTTTCTTTTAAATCATTACGTTTATCATGCAATTTTTTGCCTTTTGCTATACCAATTTTAATTTTTACCCATGAACGTACCCAATATAGTGATAAGGTCACTGAGCTCATTCCTTCACGACTGAGTGAAACGAGCAAGCTATCAAGTTCATAACGATTTAGCAACAGCTTGCGTATACGAGTTGGATTTAAAAGTACATGTGTACATGTTTGATTTAAAGGTGTAATTCTTATTCCGCTGACAAAAGCTTCATTATTGTTCATGAAAACATAGCTTTCTGTAATGTTAACCTTGCCTTTTCGAAGCGATTTCACTTCCCAACCTTCTAGCTCTAAACCAGCTTCAATTTCGCCGCTAATGAAGTATTCATAGCGAGCTTTTTTATTGATAATAATAGTATTACTACTATTAGATCGATTCTTTGACTTCTTTATCATAATATTATGCATTATATAGCTTAAATTTTGGATAGGAAATCTTTTATTGGTTCTTGGAAGGAATAAAAGTAAAATTACTGCACCGATAATATAACTTGATTGTTAAGGTAACAAGTGTGAAGCATATTAGTACTTCTGCGTTGGTATCGTTTAGTGTTGAACAAATGTTTAGTTTAGTCAATGATGTTTCTAAATACGCAGATTTTTTGCCTGGTTGTTCGGGATCTCGTGTAATTGAATCTTTCAGTAATAGCATGCTAGCTTCTATTGATGTCTCTAAAGCGGGAGTACACAAAACTTTTATTACATTGAATAAATTCATGTCTAGTTCGGCTATTTTGATGCATTTAATTGATGGTCCTTTCAAAGATCTTAAAGGTGGATGGTATTTTACTCTGCTTGATGAGCAGGCTTGCAAGATAGAATTAAAGCTAGAGTTTGAATTTTCAAGTAAAATTGCTGAGGCTGTGTTCGATCAGTTTTTTAATCAAATTTCAAGTGATATAATAAATGTATTTAGCAAGCGTGCGGAGCAGGTGTACAAGTAAAATGAGTATTGATCGTAATACAATTCAAGTTGAGGTTGTATATGCGCTTCCGCATGAGCAACAAGTATTTGGATTAACAGTTAGTAAAGATATGACCGTAGAAGAGATTATTATTCGATCTGGTGTATTAGTTTCATATCCAGAGATTGATTTATCTCAGAATAAAGTAGGTATTTTTAGTCGTATTGTTAAATTAGATACCACTGTGAGAGATAAAGATCGCATTGAAATTTATCGGGAATTATTAGCTGATCCAAAAGAAATTCGACGTAAGATAAGAGAAGGAAATAAGCAAAAAGTTAATAGATCTTAGTTATTGATGAATTTTTTCAAAGAACCTTTTGCTAATTTGAAAGTCACCAGTAACACTAGTAAGCTCTTCCGATGAATTGAAGTTAACAGCTAAGTTTTTTTGAATAGGCTTATCTTGGCCTGAAGAAGTATAATGAATGTAATACCAAGTGTTCGGATGGTTATGTTCAATCAACATTGGAGAGCCTATAATATAACGAACTTGTTTTTTAGACATCCCTAATCTGAGTTGGTTTACATCATTTTGTTCAATATAATTACCTTGACTTATACTAATGCGATAGACTAGACTTTTCGATGAGTGGCAGCCTATCAATGTTATTGTTGCCATTAATAATGATAAGATAGTAGTCAAAGAGTTCACTGTTTGGTGCATGTTAAAATTCTTAAGCAAAAGTTTTATATAAGCTTAAAATACTTCAAAGGTAAAGTAAAAAAATCCTGAACTTTTGGGTTGTTTGTTAGGTTAAAAGATTTACTCTTCACAAAATAGTCGTACAACTTCTGCAATATATTGGTTTCTACAATTGAATCGGTGAGACTCATTGATCATAGCACGAGGATTGAGAGTTATTTTTATGTTTAAAAACATAGTACCGACTTCAATATGAAATTTTACCTTCCTGCAATAGATGATCATCTTAATTTAAGAAGATAAGGCTTGAGTTTGATATTAATATTTCAATGGGTTGGCATTTTTCTTTTTTGAAGTTGTTCTTTTATTGCATATCCTCTAGAAAAGCTTATTTGACCAACCTAGTTTGTTCCGCAAGATGTGATAGTAGTTGTAATCTTTTGGATGGAGTAGTTTTAAAACGTTAGGGTTTTGGTAGATAAGTATCTCATCGCCAGGTGATACTGGTAAAGATATTTGGCCATCGCAGCTTACTTCTTGGAGACCATGATTATCGCGAGATACAATCAGTTTGATCTGATAACTACTGTCAACTACCAAAGGTCGGCTTGATAAGGTATGAGGAAACATTGGTATTAAAGTTATAGCATTTAAGTTAGGCGATAAAATTGGGCCACCACTTGATAATGAGTAAGCAGTTGAGCCTGTTGGTGTTGAGACAATCAAACCGTCTGAACGTTGAGAAAACGCAAAGCTGTTGTTGATATATACTTCAAATTCGATCATATGTGCGACTTGACCTGGATGTAAGACGGCTTCATTAAGTGCTGAATTGTGGCTTTTAATTTGTTCATGACGATGAATTTCAGTTTCTAACAAAAAACGTTCTTCAAGGAAATATTCACCATTTAGTACTTTTTTTAATGCAGACTGAAAATTTTCTGGATCTAGATCAGTTAAGAAACCTAGGTTTCCGCGATTTACTCCTATAACACAGATATCAAAGCGTGAAAGAACACGCGCTGCTCCTAGCATATTACCATCACCGCCTACAACAATAGCAAGATCAGCTTTTTTTCCTAGCTCTGTGAGGTTAGCAAAATATTTTCTAGGAATACTATGAAGTATTTCTTTCAATCTATCATCAACAAAAACTTGATAGCCTATGGAAGTTAACCACGGGTATAGTTCCTTATGAGTTTGTATCGCTTGTTGATTTCTTGGTTCACCGACAATAGCAATTACTTTAAATGATTTTTTCATACGTTTTCTAGGTAAATTAGGCTTGAATCAGGAATCTTTATCCCCATAATAAGTGCAAGTTATTTGTTTATGTTAATTTTTTTGTATTTGAAAATATAAACGAGATGATAGCATAGGTTGAATTCAGGAGATATCATGAGTGACGAAGAGAATAAAATCAAAGAAGATGAGTTAGAACGAGAAGAAGTCTCTGAAGAAGCAGTTGAAGGCGCTGATGTTGAATTGAGTGAAAAATCTAAATTTGATGAGCAGGAAGCTAGAATTGTTCAACTTGAAGAGGCTTTGCTTTTAAGCAAAACTCAGTTGCAGGATCAACAGGCTTTAGTTTTACGAGCAAAAGCTGAAGTTGAAAATATACGCCGTCGTACTGAGAGTGAGATAGAGAAAGCACATAAGTACGCTCTAAGCAAATTTTCAGAAGAATTATTGCCAGTGATTGACAATTTAGAACGTGCTATTCAAGCAGCAAATAGCGAAGATGAAGTTGCAAGAGGAATTCTTGAAGGTGTGGAGTTAACCCATAAAACGTTTATTGATGTTATTGCTCGGTTTGGTTTAAAAGAGATTAATCCTGAAGGTGAGGTTTTTAATCCAGAACTTCATCAAGCTATGTCAATTCAAGATAGTCCTGATCATGAATCGAAAACAATTATGTCAGTTATGCAAAAGGGATATGAATTAAACGGTAGAGTAGTGCGTCCTGCAATGGTTATGGTAGCGAAATAATACCAATATAGTTATACTAGGGATATTCTATCATTTACAAGCCCACTGGATAATGATCGATGTGCTTTTGTTCCAAATCACGGATCGGGTCTATCGCTTTATTTTTGTCTTTGCAATAAAAAATGGATTTTTTTGGTGTTTCCCCCTTGAAAAGTGTTTTGGTGCCCTTATGTATTGTGCATGTAGAGATCGACACAGTTATTTCGTTTGCCAGTTAAGGGTTGTGTGAGCATTTTTTTCTCCCGGAACCTGTTTAGGAGAGCGATCTAGTGAGGCAAGGGATAAATTTATTTTGGAGATAGCCTGATGGGCAAAATCATTGGTATTGATTTAGGTACTACTAATTCTTGCGTAGCTGTTTTAGATGGCAAGAAGCCGCGAGTGATAGAAAACGCGGAAGGTGAGCGTACAACAGCATCGGTAATTGCATATTCAGATGGTGAGATATTAGTTGGCCAGCCGGCCAAACGTCAAGCGGTTACAAATCCTACTAACACACTCTTTGCAATTAAGCGTTTAATTGGGCGTCGTTTTGAAGATGAGGAAGTACAACGTGATATCGAAATTATGCCGTTTAATATTGTGAAAGCGGATAATGGTGATGCTTGGGTTGAGGCACAGGGACAAAAGATGGCAGCTCCACAGGTTTCTGCTGAGGTGCTTAAAAAAATGAAAAAAACAGCTGAGGATTTTTTAGGTGAAGCAGTAATTGGTGCAGTTATTACAGTTCCTGCCTACTTTAATGATTCTCAACGTCAGGCCACTAAAGATGCTGGACGTATTGCAGGTCTTGAAGTCAAACGTATTATCAATGAACCAACAGCTGCGGCTTTAGCATATGGCTTAGATAAAAAGGGTGGAGATCGAACTATTGCTGTATATGATCTTGGTGGCGGTACGTTTGATATTTCTATTATCGAGATAGACGAAGTTGAAGGAGAAAAGACTTTTGAAGTTCTAGCAACCAACGGCGATACTCATCTTGGTGGTGAAGATTTTGATAATCGTTTAATCAATTATTTAGTTAAAGAGTTTCAAAAAGAGCAGGGCGTGAACCTTAAAAATGATCCTCTTGCTATGCAGCGTGTTAAGGAAGCAGCAGAAAAGGCCAAGATCGAATTGTCTTCTGCACAGCAAACTGACGTCAATTTACCTTATATTACTGCTGATTCTTCTGGACCTAAGCATATGAACGTTAAAGTAACGCGTGCAAAATTAGAATCTTTGGTTGAAGAACTGGTTCAGCGCTCTCTTGGTCCACTTAAGGTAGCTTTAGAAGATGCGGATTTGTCTGTGGGAGATATTAGCGATGTAATCCTTGTTGGTGGTCAGACGCGTATGCCTATGGTTCAAAGTAAAGTAGCTGAATTTTTTGGTAAAGAAGCTCGTCGTGACGTAAATCCTGATGAAGCTGTGGCAATGGGAGCTGCAGTGCAAGGTGGTGTGCTTGCAGGTGATGTAAAGGATGTTCTTTTGCTAGATGTTACTCCTCTTTCCTTAGGTATTGAAACTATGGGTGGAGTTATGACTAAGCTAGTTGAGAAAAATACGACCATACCAACTAAGGCGAATCAAATTTTTTCTACAGCAGAAGATAATCAAAGTGCAGTTACTATTCATGTGCTTCAAGGTGAACGTAAGCAGGCGACTCATAATAAATCCTTGGGTCAGTTCAATTTAGAGGGTATTCAACCTTCGCCGCGGGGTATGCCGCAAATCGAAGTGACTTTCGATCTGGATGCTGATGGTATACTGCATGTTTCCGCAAAAGATAAGCAAACTGGTAAAGAGCAGAAGATCACTATTCAAGCTTCAAGTGGATTAAGTGATGATGAGGTAGAAAAGATGGTTCGAGAGGCTGAAGTAAACAGGGAAGCAGATAAAAGATTTGAAGAGCTAGCTTCCGCTCGCAACCAAGCAGATCAAATGATTCATGGCACTCAAAAGCAAATTAATGAGGTCGGTGAGGCCCTTCCTAGCAATGAAAAGGCGAATATTGAATCAATAATTAAAGATTTAGAAGAAGCTAAAAAAGGAAGCGATAAGGAAGCTATTGATTCTAAAATTCAAGCACTTATGATGGCTTCTCAAAAGCTGATAGAAATATCTCAGCAGAAACAGCAAGCCCAATCTGAGAAGGTAAAAGAGCCTGAAGCTGGAAAACAGTCCTCTCACGACAATGTTGTGGACGCAGAGTTTGAAGAAGTGCAAGAAAATGAGAAGAAGTAATTTCTTGTTTTGGAGCAAGAGATTTGTAATTCTCAGTTTATAGGCTTTTTTCCAGTTTGATACGGGCGTTTGGGGTTACTCATACGCCCGTGTGTTTATGGACGGTGGTAGAATTTGGTTGGTATCTGATTAAATATCGTTCTAGGGTTTAGGTTTTTTCGTTAGAACATACAGTTGTCAAGCGATACTAAAGTTGTTTACAGAAAGGAATTGGTGACAAATAACATGTCAAAACGTGATTTTTACGAAGTATTAGGAGTTAGCCGCGATGCATCTGAGCGTGATATTAAGAAAGCATACAAGCGTTTGGCAATGAAATTTCATCCTGATCGCAATCCAGGTGATGAATATGCTGCGGATAAATTTAAAGAAGTAAAAGAAGCGTATGAAATCTTGCTCGATCCACAAAAAAAAGCAGCTTATGACCAGTATGGTCACACTGTTTTCGAACAAGGTGGTATAGGAGGAAGTGGTTTTAGCAGCCAGGGCGATTTCGGTGATATTTTCGGTGACGTTTTTGGTGATATTTTCGGTGGTGGTCGTCGCAGTCAATCTCGTGCACAACAGCGAGGAGCTGATTTACGCTATAACATTGAACTATCTTTGGAAGAAGCTGTTCGCGGAGTATCAAAAGAAATTGAAGTACCAACGCTGGTTCATTGTAATTCATGCGGTGGTAGTGGTGCTAAGAAAGGTTCGTCTCCGAATAATTGTGGTACTTGCCAGGGGCATGGTCAAGTCCAGATGCGTCAAGGTTTTTTCGCGGTTCAGCAAACTTGCCCAACTTGTCATGGAAAAGGCAGAATTATTAAGGATCCATGTATTGTCTGTCATGGTAAAGGTCGTAGGCAAAAAAATAAAACATTGAACGTCAAAATTCCTATTGGCGTTGATACCGGTGATCGTATTCGTTTGTCTGGTGAAGGTGAGGCTGGAGAGAGAGGAGCACCAGCTGGAGATCTATATGTGCAGGTTCATGTAAAAGAGCATCATATTTTCGAACGTGATGGGAATAATCTTTATTGTGAGGTTCCTGTTAGTTTTGCGATGGCAGCGCTAGGTGGTGAAGTTCAAGTTCCAACTCTTGATAAGCGTGTCAATCTTAAAGTTTTAGAAGAGACGCAAACTGGCCGTATGTTTCGAATGAGAGCTAAAGGTGTAAAAAGTGTGCGTGGTGGCGCTGTTGGGGATCTGATTGTTAAACTTGTAGTCGAGACACCAGTCAAACTCAGTCCTCGACAAAAAGAATTGTTGCGTGAATTTGAAGAATCTTGTGGCGGTGATGCAGCGAATAAGCATAAGCCGAAATCTGAAGGCTTTTTTAATGGTGTTAAGAAATTTTTTGATGACTTGACTAGTTAAGTCGGAAGGTCACTTAATGCAAAATGTGCTTGCTTAAGTAGGTTTTTCAGGGTAGTGTGCCACTAGTTATGGTGAGTCATTTGTCATACCTTATCTTTTTTTCTACGTTCTTTAAAAAAAGTTTGTAACTGGTTTTGGCATTCGTCTTTTAACAGGCCGTTTTCTACCCTGAGATGATGGATGTTATTTGCAAATAGGCTGAGCACTATTCCGTCAGGTCTAAATTTTAGACCCGATGTGGCATACACTACACGTTTTACTCGGCTATGTAATATAGCACCTGTGCACATTAAACATGGCTCTAGTGTGACGTATAATGTAGCGTTGGGTAGTCGGTAATTTTTTAGTGATCGTCCCGCTTTGCGCAAAGTTTCGATTTCCGCATGTGCTGTAGGATCGTGGTTGCGGATAGAACAGTTCCACCCCTCTGCTATTGTTTCTTTGTTTTGAATCAATATGGCTCCGACAGGTACTTCTCCTTCTTGTTCTGCGTAAGAAGCAAGTTCTATTGCTCGACGCATAAAATTTTCATCTTCTTTAGTGAATTGAAAGCTAGACAAAATATAGATTCCTGATTTCTGATCTTTAAGTTGATATAACTAGATGTTGAATGCAAATCCATAAATGGGGTGAAATTCCAAGTATTTACAGTAGGATTGTATCCTACATTTCGAGATGTCTTCGATAATTTTCCGATCTATAACCTTTAAATATTTTTCTTTTTTCAAAGAAAGAGCGGATTTTGTAATTGTTTTTGCTATTACATCAAAAAATTAATTGCTTTATAATGAAAGCATGGTAGAGAATATGAAGATGGGTTTTTCATAGCTTTATTCTGCTTTAACCTTAGCGTAAAACGTTTGTTAATTGGACATAAAGAGACTTAAGTACATGAGAATTTTTCGTGGTTCCCCAACTCTTTCAAGGTTTCGTGTTAATAAATTTTTAGAATTCTGTCGTGAATTGAATTTACCTGTGACGGATATTTATGCTGAATTTATTTACTTTGTTGATCTAGTTTCCGATCTAGAAATATCTGAGGTGGAAAAAATAAACAAATTACTTGCTTATGGTCCGACAATTAAAAAGTATCAACCTTCCGGTTTGTTACTACTAGTTATTCCTCGTCCAGGGACTATTTCTCCTTGGTCTTCCAATTCAATGGATATAATTAACAATTGCAATTTTAAAAAAATTAAACGGCTAGACCGTGGGATAGCTTATTACATTGAAAGCTCATCAGTATTGACAAAATCGCAAATTTTTAAGATAGAATCTTTTTTGCATGATCGTATGATGGAGGTTGTATTATCAGACTTTAAGCTAGCAAATGTATTATTTAAAGTAACTCAACCAAAACCCGTTTCAGATATAGATTTGTTTGGCGGTGGTCGTCTTGAACTTGAGAAGGTGAATGTTGCTTTAGGCCTTGCTCTTTCTGACGATGAAATTGATTACTTATTAGAGACTTTTATTGTGAATCTCAAACGTAATCCAACAGATGTTGAGTTAATGATGTTTTCGCAAACAAATTCTGAACACTGTCGTCATAAAATTTTTAACGCTGATTGGAGTGTTGATGGTATCAAGCAAAAGAAATCATTGTTTGAAATGATTCAAAATACTTTCCAAACGACTCCTGAGCACATGTTGTCAGCTTACAAAGATAACTCTGCAGTTATGATGGGTTCAGAAGTAGGTCTTTTTTTTCCAAACCCAGAAACTCATCGCTATGATTATAGTCATGAAAAAGTACATATCTTAATGAAGGTTGAAACGCACAATCATCCAACGGCGATTTCTCCTTGGCCTGGGGCTGCTACGGGTTCCGGTGGTGAAATTCGTGATGAAGGCGCGACCGGTGTTGGTGGGAAACCTAAAGCAGGTTTAGTAGGTTTTACGACCTCGAACCTTCGCATTCCTAATTTTGAGCAACCATGGGAAGTTGATTTTGGTAAACCGGATCGTATTGTTACTGCTCTTGACATTATGCTAGAGGGACCACTTGGAAGTGCGGCATTTAATAATGAATTTGGTCGACCTTGCTTACTTGGTTATTTTCGTACCTATGAAGAAAAAGTAAACTCTCATGCTGGTGAAGAGATCCGTGGTTATCACAAACCAATTATGATTTCTGGTGGTATGGGTAACATTCGTGAAATGCATGTAAATAAAAAGGAGGTTCCAATAGGGACAAGAGTCATCGTTTTAGGTGGTCCAGCTATGAATATAGGTCTTGGAGGTAGTGCAGCATCTTCTATGGCGTCTGGAAAGTTGTCTAAAAGCTTGGATTTTTCTTCTGTTCAACGCGCTAATCCAGAAATGGAACGTCGCTGTCAAGAGGTGATAGATCGTTGTTGTCACTTAGGTACTTCCAATCCGATTTTATTTATTCATGATGTAGGTGCAGGTGGCCTGTCTAATGCGTTGCCAGAGTTTGTTAACGATCGGAAACGTGGTGGTCTTTTTAAATTGCGTGATATAGCAAACGCTGAGTTAGGTATGAGTCCATTAGAAATTTGGTGCAATGAATCTCAAGAACGTTATGTTCTGGCAGTTTCTCCTAAAAAAATGGGAGTATTTGATGCTATCTGTAAACGTGAGCGTGCACCGTACTCAGTAGTCGGTACTATAACTGAGGAACGAAAACTCAAAGTGGAAGATGAATATTTTGGTAATACACCAATCGATGTGCCAATGGACATTCTATTAGGTAGAGCTCCTAAAATGCGCTATAACGCAAAAACACTTAAGGCGAGACGTTCAACCATTGATCTTGTTGGTATTGAAATCAATGAAGCAGTAGATCGTATATTGCGCCTTCCAAGTGTTGCTGAAAAAACCTTCCTAGTTACAATTGGTGATCGTTCAGTGAGCGGTCTTGTTGTGCGCGATCAAATGGTTGGCCCTTGGCAAATTCCAGTGGCTAACTGTGCGGTCACTGCTTCAAGTTATAATGCTTATTATGGTGAGGCGATGTCTATAGGTGAGCGTCCTCCTGTCGCATTGATAGATTTTGCTGCCTCAGCTCGTTTAGCAGTAGGAGAGGCAATAACTAATATTGCGGCAACAAATATTGGTGATATTAAACGTGTTAAGTTGTCAGCTAATTGGATGTCTTCAATAGATCATCCTGGCGAGGATTCCGGTCTTTATGAAGCAGTTAAGGCAATAAGTGAAGAGTTTTGTCCGGCACTGGGTCTTACTATTCCTGTAGGTAAAGATTCAACGTCAATGAAAACTAGATGGGAAGAAAATGGTAAAGAAAAAGAAGTTACTTCTCCGCTTTCTTTAATTATAACTGCCTTTGCTCGTGTAGAAGATGTTCGCAAGACAATTACTCCACAATTGAGAATAAATCTTGATAGTTCCCTTGTTCTTATTGACCTTAGTAATGGTAGGAATCGTTTAGGCGCAACAGCGTTAACTCAGGTTTATAATCAGCTTGGTGATGAATCAGCAGATGTTGATGATGTGCTAAAATTGAAAGGATTTTATTCTAGCATACAAGCGTTAATAGAAGATAATCAAATTATTGCTTACCACGATAAAGGTGATGGAGGTTTGTTTATCACTTTAGCTGAAATGGCATTTGCAGGTCATTGTGGTATAAAAGTAAATATTGAAGAGTTGGGTATAGATGCATTGAGTGTGTTATTCAATGAAGAGTTAGGTGCAGTAATTCAGATTAAAAATGAAAATATAAATTCAGTTTTTTCTGTTTTGACGGATAATGGTTTAGAAGGATGTTTTCATATTATCGGTCATGTTGAAAGTTCTGATGAGTTTACAATTACTTCTGGTAAAAAAGTCATTATTCAGCGTAGTCGTACTAAATTACGTAGTATTTGGGCAGAAACAACGTATCAGATGCAAGCTTTAAGAGATAACTCAGCTTGTGCGCGTCAAGAATATGAAGCAAAGAAAGACAATTTAGATCCAGGTTTGAGTGTAAAACTAAGCTTTGATGTAAATGAAGATATTTTATTTATGGTAAACATAAGTGCTAAGCCTAGAGTAGCCATTCTACGTGAGCAGGGTGTGAATTCTTACCTTGAAATGGCTGCTGCATTTCATCGCGCGGGCTTTGAAGTTATTGACGTTCATATGAGTGATATCATTGCTGGGCAAGTAACATTGCACGGATATATTGGCCTAGTTGCTTGTGGTGGTTTTTCTTACGGTGATGTATTAGGAGCAGGTGAAGGTTGGGCGAAATCTATTTTATTCAATGAAAACACTAGCGATCAATTTGAAAATTTTTTTAAGCGTAAGGACACTTTTTCTCTTGGTGTGTGTAATGGTTGTCAAATGCTGTCTAATTTGCGTTCTTTGATACCTGGAGCTGAAAATTGGCCTCGTTTTGTACGTAATGAATCTGAGCGTTTTGAATCTCGTTTTAGTTTAGTGAAAATTCAGAAGTCGGAATCCATTTTTTTCAGTGGTATGGAAGGATCTCATATGCCGATAGCGGTATCTCATGGTGAAGGGCGTATGGAAGTACGTAATGATGAGCACTTAGATGCAATCGAAAACTCAGGTATTGTAGCATTACGTTATATTGATAATTATGGCAATCCAACACAACAGTATCCTAATAATCCAAATGGTTCGCCAAATGCGATTACAGGTTTAACAACAAAAGATGGCTCTGTGACAATTATGATGCCTCATCCAGAGCGTGTATTTCGTACAATTTCAAATTCTTGGGTTCCAGATGGGTGGGGAGAAAATGGTGCTTGGATGCGTATGTTTCAAAACGCGAGAAAATACATTGGCTAGTGAAGCAACAGTTACTTTTGCTTCAACGAATTAGAAAGAGTGTGCTGGAAAATCGTATATTAATAAAGAGTGAAATTCTTGCAACCTTTGATGTTTTTATCAAGAAAATTGTGTTTTTATGTACGCAATAAAATTAGAAATTGGTACTAATTTTTTTATACCAGAGCGACGGTTTTTGTATTCAAAGTTGCCTTCGTTAAGATTATCATCGCTAATAACAATAATATGAGGAACACCTATAAGTTCGATATCAGAGAACATCACGCCTAATCGTTCTTTACGATCGTCTAGCAATATATCAATACCTTCAAAAGTGAGACTGGTATAAAGTTTTTCAACTGCATCTTTGACGTGTTTAGATTTATGCATATTTATTGGTATGATGGCTGCTTGGAAAGGTGCAGTTGCATTTTTTGGCCAAGTGATGCCGCGGTTGTCGTTATTCTGTTCGATTATGGCCGCAATCATTCGGGTACAGCCAATACCATAGCAACCCATTTCTATAATTTTCTTTTTACCATTGGGGCCAAGAACAGAGGCGTTCATTGATTTAGAGTATTTGTTACCTAGCTGGAATATATGACCGACTTCGATACCACGTTTAATTAGTAGTTTACCTTGACCACATGGACTAGGATCGTTTTCTATCACGTTACGCAAATCTGCTACTCGTTTTAATTCAACATCGCGTTTCCAATTGATACCAAAATAGTGTTTTCCGTCAATATTGGCACCGGCGATAAAATCGCTCATTATTGCAACGGAATGGTCAACAATGAATGGTACTTGGAGTCCGACAGGACCGGTTGAATTAGGATTTGCTCCGATTAAATTACGAACTTCTTTTTCGCTTGCCATAGTCAGTGGAGAAGCAACTTCGGGTAAATTCTCTGCTTTGCTTTGATTTAAATCATGATTACTTTGTATTATTAGCGCGATAATTGAACTTGAAATTTTGTCAGATGCTTTGACAAATAGAGTTTTTACGATTTTATTGCTTGTAAGGTTGTACTGTTTTACGAGTTCTGGAATTGTTTTTATATTTTGGGTGTTAATCAGTTTCAAATCCTGAGTTGGAGCACCGCATTTAGAAGTAGGTATTAAAACTTCAGCTTTTTCAATATTTGCTGCGTAATTAGAGTGAGAAGAGAAAACAATTAGATCTTCACCGCTTTCTGCTAATGCATGGAATTCATGAGAGTTATCACCTCCAATAGAACCTGTTGTCGCAAGTACTGCTCGAAAATTTAAGCCGACACGGGTGAATATGTTGCAGTATGCTTGGTACATAGCTTCATATGTTTCGAGTAGGCTTTTTTTATCTAAGTGAAAAGAGTAGGCATCTTTCATGATGAACTCTCTGGAACGCATGATGCCAAAGCGTGGACGAATTTCATCGCGAAATTTAGTTTGAATTTGGTATAGTTTTAATGGAAGTTGTTTATAGGAATTTATTTCCCTTCTCACTATATTTGTCATTACCTCTTCATGAGTTGGTCCAAGTACGAATTGTCTGTTATGACGGTCTGAAATACGTAGCAGTTCAGGGCCGAATTTGTTCCAGCGTCCTGTTTCTTTCCAAAGTTCAGAAGGTTGCACTACAGGCATAAGGATTTCTACAGCACCTATATTTTCCATTTCTTCATGGATAATTTTTTCAATTTTACGAAGAATGCGTAGACCTGTGGGTAACCAAGTATACAGCCCTGAAGCTAACTGACGGATCATCCCTGCACGTATCATCAGTTGATGGCTTATCAATTCAGAATCACTTGGAGTTTCTTTTAGAGTAGAGAGTAGATATTCACTGGTACGCATTGATGGTATATCCATTTGTTTTTAATGTAAAGAAAGTCACTAAAAAGTTGTCAGCAAACAACAAAATTGTGAAAATAGATTTCAACTTGAAAAAAATAAGATAAACCTATCGCATATTTTTACATATAGTTTATTTTCAATTGAGAAATTGCTCAAATTTCTAACTATTTAAGCAGATAGTGCTTAATTGTTTTTTCAATACCTTTTGCATCGAGACCAAGTTCTGCACGCATTTCTTCTTGTGATCCTTGTCCGATGAATTTGTCTGGTAAGCCAAGGTTAAGCACTGGTTTTATAAGTTTTGCTTTCATCATATATTCAAGCACCGCGGTACCAGCGCCACCTAAAATTGAATTTTCTTCTACAGTAACGAGCAGATCATGACTTTTAGAGAGTTGTTCAATGAGTTTTTTATCTAACGGTTTAACAAAACGCATATCAGCAACTGTAGTATTCAGTTTTTCTGCCACCTCTAATATATTAGATAGCAAAATACCAAAATTCAGTATAGCTATTTTTTTCCCTTTTCGAAGAATACGACCTTTTCCAATTTCAAATGTACTGAATTGAGTCTGAATTTCAGCGCCTACTCCATTGCCGCGAGGATAACGAACCGCACTTGGACCACTATGTTGATAGCCGGTATAGAGCATTTGTCGGCATTCATTTTCATCGCTAGGCACCATTATAGTTATGTTTGGAATGCATCGCATAAAACTTAGATCGAACGCACCTTGGTGCGTTTCTCCATCCGCGCCAACTAAACCAGCGCGATCAATAGCAAACATTACTGGTAGATTCATAATTGCAACATCATGGATTAATTGATCGTATGCACGCTGCAAGAAAGTTGAATAAATGGCTACAATTGGTTTTTTTCCGGAAATTGCCATACCAGTAGCGAGAGTTACCGCGTGTTGCTCTGCTATAGCAACATCAAAATATTGTTCTGGAAATTTTTTTGAGAAACGTACCATTCCAGAACCTTCTCGCATTGCTGGAGTGATGGCCATCAGTTTAGGATCTTGTGCTGCCATATCGCATAGGAAGTCACCAAAAATTTTTGAAAAAGTTTGTATTGTATTGCTGCTTTTAGGTAGGTTCGGAGAGTTAGGATTAAATTTAGGTACACCATGATAACCAATGGGATCTTTTTCTGCGGGCTCGTAGCCTTTACCTTTCTTAGTGGTGATGTGTAAGAATTGAGGTCCTTTTAAATCACGCATATTTTTTAAAGTTTTGATAAGTTCATTTATATCATGACCATCAATTGGTCCGATATAATTGAAACCTAATTCTTCAAATAACGTGCCTGGAACAACCATACCTTTTAGATGCTCTTCAGTGCGTCGTACTAGTTTTTTA
The DNA here is from genome assembly GCF_000731795.2 of Candidatus Photodesmus blepharonis. Taxonomy (GTDB): domain Bacteria; phylum Pseudomonadota; class Gammaproteobacteria; order Enterobacterales; family Vibrionaceae; genus Vibrio; species Vibrio blepharonis. The sequence continues at coordinate 39,091 of NZ_JGVK01000001.1, forward strand.
ATTGATGGAATACCAGATAGCACTTTTTTGCTTCCTTCTCTAATGGAGGTATATAGATTTCCAGAAAGTACTTGTGCCAAATGATTGTTGAGTGCACCAACATTTTCTGAAATTGACATTTCGTTATCATTTAGAACAACCAACATATCTGGGTGGATATCCCCTGCATGGTTCATCGCTTCAAATGCCATGCCTGCAGTAATCGAGCCATCACCAATCACACTAACAACTTTGCGGTTTTTCCCTTCTTTAGCAATGCTGATAGCGATACCCAGTGCAGCACTAATGGAAGTAGAAGAGTGGCCAACGGACAGTGTATCGTATTCACTTTCTTCGCGCCAGGGAAAAGGATGTAGGCCATTTTTTTGTCGAATAGTTGACATTTTATCTCGACGATTAGTGAGAATTTTATGCGGATAAGCTTGGTGTCCTACATCCCAAATAAGTTGGTCAAAGGGAGTTTGATATACATAGTGTAATGCTACAGTTAGCTCTACTGTGCCTAAACCAGAAGCTAAATGACCACTAGATTGGCTTACTGAATTCAATAAATACATGCGTAATTCATCACATAACTGAGGCAGTGCTTCTTTTGGTAAAGTACGTAACTCGTGAGGTGTGTTTGCTATAGCCAATGTTGGATACTGTGAAATATTAAAGTTCATATAATATGTGCTTATTAGTGATCGCTAGCTGTCGCGGTCGATGATATAACAAGCGAACTTTTCAAGCAATTCTGTGTTGTATGGAATTGCATCTAAAGCTTGGAGTGCTTCTTCTAATAGAATCTTGGATTTGTTAATAGCATTATTTAAACCAAGTAGAGCGGGATAAGTGCTTTTATTTAACTGCTGATCAGAACCTTGTGGTTTTCCTAATGTTTCTGTGTTACTGATAACATCTAAAATGTCGTCTTGCACTTGGAAAGCTAGACCAATTGAATCAGCATACCTATCTAATTGGTGCATAATATCAACTCCTTTGCTTCCAGCTGCTAAGGCACCTAAACGAATGGCGCACTTAATTAATGCACCAGTTTTATTGCGATAAATTTCTTCTAATTCACTAAGAGAAATTTCTCGACTTTCAGCTTCGAGATCTAAAAATTGTCCCATGCACATACCATGTGCACCGGATGCTTGTGCCAATAATTGAACCATTTTGATGCGATTTTGTTCTGCTTGTTTGTGCAAATTGCCTTCTGAAAGAATAGTGAAAGCTAGTGTTTGTAATGCATCTCCAGTCAATATCGCTGTTGCTTCGTCAAATTTAATATGACAAGTTGGTTGTCCACGACGTAAACTATCATCATCCATCGAAGGAAGATCGTCATGGATTAAAGAGTAAGCATGGATACACTCAACGGCTGATGCAGGAGTGTCTAATTGTTCTGCGGAGCAGCCTAGTATTTTACCTGTAATATATACTAAAAATGGTCGAGCACGCTTTCCCCCGATCAAACTATAACGCATTGCTTTAATCAAAGATTGATGTTGATGAGGAAACCGGTTTAGCCATATATTAAGCTGGCAATTGTTTCTTTTGCGATAAGAGGTCAAGATCTCTTCATAATTGCTTTTCATTTATTATTCTGTATTGCTATTGAAATCAATAAGCCGCGGGTTTTCATCATTATTTTGCAATAAAATTTTCACTCGTTGCTCAACATCGGCAAGTTTGTTTTGACCTTCCCGAGCAAGGTAAATACCGTATTCAAATTTTTTTAACGCATTATCTAAGGTTAGGTTGCCGTTTTCCAACTCATGAACTAAGGTATCAAGTTCTTCAAGTGTTGCCTCAAACGACATATCTCTTAGTTTTTCGTTTGTCATAATTCATCCATATTTTAAAGAAAATTAGAGAAAAGCTATCTTGGTTGCAATTATGTTAAAATGCAACAAGTGCTCTATATCTTGCACCTTCATCCTGATTTAATCAGATTGTAACAAAGTGTTTAGTAATCATCAGATTTATTTTGTTAGTTTTGAGTGTAGAATGTCAGGAGCGTTGTAGTCTAGAAATTAAACTTTCTATAATCTGCTTGAATAGAGATTACTTTCAGCTTTAGCAATGCTAGTTGAATATCTTAACTTACGTTTTATATTCAAAAATATACCAGAGGAGTATTTTGTGGATTTAGCAACATTGCTAGGATTTATAGGTGGTATGGTTTTCGTTATCACAGCAATGATTTTGAGTGGCAGCATTGTGATGTTTTTTGATGTTACATCAATTTTGATTGTTGTTGGCGGTTCAACTTCCGTTGTGCTAATGAAGTTCACTATAAGGCAGTTTTTTGGTGCAGCAAAAATTGCTGGCAAAGCATTTATATTTAAAATGGATGAACCAGAAGATTTGATCAGCAGAATAATTGAAATGGCTGATTCAGCTAGAAAAGGCGGTTTTCTTGCTTTAGAAGAAATACAAATTACCAATAGTTTTATGCAGAAAGGTATTGATTTATTGGTTGACGGTTATGATGCTGACGTAGTGCGATCAGCATTGCAAAAAGATATTGCTTTAACTGATGAACGTCATGAGCGAGGTTCAGCAGTATTTCGTGCTTTTGGCGATGTGGCACCTGCTATGGGGATGATTGGTACTTTAGTTGGTTTGGTTGCGATGCTTTCCAATATGGATGACCCAAAAGCTATAGGTCCTGCGATGGCAATAGCGCTTTTAACAACGCTTTATGGTGCAATTCTTTCTAATATGGTATTTCTTCCGATTGCTGATAAGCTCTCTCTTCGTCGTGAACAAGGTAGATTGAATCGTCGCTTGGTTATGGATGGAATACTAGCCATTCAAGATGGTCAGAATCCGCGTGTGATAGATAATTATTTAAAAAACTATCTTAATGAAAGTAAACGTACTTTTAATGTTGATAGCGAATGAGTAAGGTGAAATATGGGTAATGAAACCCAACGTAGACGTTCCATTCGTGTTCTTCCTCTATGGATGGCAACATTTGCGGATTTGATGTCACTTCTAATGTGTTTTTTTGTACTGTTGTTCTCTTTTTCTGAAATGGATACATTGAAGTTTAAGCAAATTGCAGGTTCTATGAAGTCTGCTTTCGGAGCGCAGCATCGTTTGAATACACAAGAACTTCCGAATGGAAATAACATTTCACAGGAATTTTGGTCTGGCATAACAGATTCAAGCTCAATTGATCTGATTATGAGACGAACTACTGACGTTATTCAGGGGACGCTTAGGTTTCATGAAGGCAATGAAGAAATAGGAAATAAGTTATCCTTATCGCAATATGTTCAGAATTTTGTATTTCAAAGACAACAAGCTGAAGTGATTTCTAGGGGAATTGAGGAGAATATCAAGAAAGTATTAGAACAAGAAATTATAGAGGGAGCTATTGAAGTTGAAAATTTGGGACAGCAGATCGTGATTCGAATTCGAGAGAGGGGAGCATTTCCTGAAGGTTCTGCTTTTTTGCAACCTAAATTCCGTCCTTTGATTCAGAAAATTTCGGATTTTGTTAGAGATGTACCCGGGATCATCCATGTTTCTGGTCATACAGATAATCAACCTTTATATTCTGATCTATATCGTTCTAATTGGGATCTTTCTGCGCAGCGTGCAGTATCGGTTGCTCAAGAGATGGAAGCACAGCATAGATCTTTGCGTTATAGACTAAAAATTATAGGAATGGCAGATACTGATCCATTGGGCCCTAATGATACTGAGTTACAGCGCTCTGAAAATAGGAGAGTTGAAATTAGCGTCGTTCAAGGAACACCTATTTATAGCAATGATACGGTTTCAGTATATTGATTTATTAATTTGTGAAGTAGATTATGAAATTTATTGTTAAGATCCATCCAGAGGTTTTTATAAAAAGTAAATCTGTGCGTAATTGTTTCACGAAAATTTTAGAATGTAATATTCGGATTATTTTGAAACGTCGTACTAAGTTTGTTGAGGTCTTTAATCGTCGAGATCACATTGAAGTGAACTTACAGAGTCAAAAATATTCTGATGAAATACTTAAGGCCTTGACTCACATACCTGGTATTCACTATATTCTGGAAGTGCAGCAATCTAATTTTATAGATGTGAACGATATTTGTAAGCAGGTGTTGGATTTACATTGTGCAAATATTGAAAGAAAAACCTTTGTTGTTCGAGTTAAGCGCCGCGGCAAGCATAATTTTACTTCTACTGAGTTAGAATGTCAGATAGGCGGTGTTTTAAACCAAGCTGTTAATAGTGCATGTGTTAAGTTAGTTAACCCTGATGTGACGATAAATATCGAGGTTATTAATAAACAATTGAATCAAGTCCTATCTTGTCATAAAGGATTAGGTGGTTTTCCTTTAGGTACTCAAGAGGATGTACTAAGCCTTATTTCTGGTGGTTTTGATTCTGCTGTATCCAGTTATTTACATATAAAACGTGGTTCAAAAACACATTATTGTTTTTTTAATTTGGGTGGTTCTACACATGAAATAGGTGTAAAACAAGTTTCATATTTTCTTTGGAAAAAGTATGGTTCATCAGCAAAAGTAAAATTTTTAGAAATCAATTTTGAATCTGTAGTTGCTGAAATTCTTGAAAAGATTGAAGATAGTCAAATGGGTGTAGTGCTTAAACGCATGTTCATACGTGCTGGTACTATGTTAGCAAAAAAATACAACATTCAAGCATTAGTAACGGGAGAGGCACTTGGTCAGGTATCTAGTCAAACATTAACAAATTTACGTTGTATTAATAGTGTGACCGATATTTTGGTTCTTCGTCCACTTATTAATTGGGATAAGGAAGACATTATCCGTGTTGCGCGTGATATTGGTACTGAAATTTTCTCTAGGTTTATTCCAGAATATTGTGGGGTTATTTCTAAAAAGCCTACAGTTAAAGCCGTAATAAAGAAATTAGAGGATGAAGAAAGAAAATTTGATTTTTCTCTTCTTGAACATGCGGTGAATAACTCCCATGTAGTTGATATTCGAGATATTAAAAAAGAAAGTTTTGGAGTTGTTTCAAAAATTGAACAGGTAAAAACAGTAGAAAAGCATTCAATCATATTGGATATTCGCAGTCCTGACGAAAAAGATAATACGCCGTTAAAGATAGATGGTGCTAAAGTGCAACATCTCCCGTTCTTTCGTTTATCAACGCAGTTTGGTAGTTTGGATCAAAATAAGACTTATTTGTTATATTGTGCTCATGGTATTATGAGTCGTATTCAGGCCTTACATCTTCAAGAAGATGGTTTCGATAACGTGAAGATTTATCGTCCATAGTTATTAATTTCAACACAGAGTCCTTTTTGAAATTTTATTAGGAGAGAAGTGTACTCTTTCATTTCAGGTAAGTAGGCACGTTAGCGATACTATCAAGTACCACAGTCGCTAATTTTTTTCCTGCATCTGTTATAGATTTTCCCGTTCGAACTAAGATTCTGGTGTTTATACCAGCAGATTTGGCAGCCATCATATCTTCAATTTTATCGCCAATCATAGCAGAGTTTTTCATATCAATCTGTAGGGACTTGCAGGCCGCAATTAACATTCCAGGATTTGGTTTGCGGCAATAACAATTTTTTTTATACTTTCCGATACCACGTTCAGCGTGATGAGGGCAATAGTAGATAGCGTCAAAATTCACATTGTTATTAGAAAAACATCTGTTCATCCAACAAGTTAATGAAAGAAATGACTCTTTAGTAAATATACCCTGTGCAATACCAGATTGATTAGTAACTAGTACAAGCATATATCCCATTTTTTTTAGATTTTGTGTTGCCTCAAATACATTTTCAATAAAATCAAAATTGCGTTTATTGTGTACATAACCGTAGTCAATATTGATGACTCCATCTCGATCAAGAAATATAGCGGGTTTAATCATTTTTTTTCCTAGAGTAGGACTGACATGGATAGAATTAGCAGGATATATTCTGACTTTTTGTTAGTATTTCATCGTTTATTTTACTCCTTGTTAGTAGTAAGGAACACTCTTAATATCAAGATAAACATTCTTTCTTTCAGTTTGTTGAATATATGAATTTATACATATATAGTTTGATATTCCTTAGTTTTGTTTAAAGTGTCATCATAATTCTTCGGACCTAACAAAATCTTTAATGTAAAGTTAATGGCAATTAGGGGTTGTTTGGGTTATTGAAAAAACTCAATTTCTTGAAAAATACAATTGACACATGTTCGTATCTCGCAAATCTAGTGGAGTAGGTAAGATATCATGTAACCCTAATTTGGGTTATTTCAATTCTACTTGAATTATATTCAGTAAAGATATTTTTTCAATTTATTGTAGACAAGTTTTATGAGAAATAAAAAAAACATCACTTGGTTGGCTTTATCTGTCTTGATTGTAGTATTAAGCATACACGCAAAAGAAATGGAGCAGGATTCTCAAGTTGTAAGCGTTTTGGCAGAACGAGTAAAAGTTCAACAAATTTCCAAGTCTCTTTCTCTGATAGGTAGGCTTGAATCTAATGAATCTGTTGTTATTGCTTCTGAGGTAATCGGAAAAGTTGATAAAATCGTAGTTTCAGCAAATCAAGTAGTTAAGCATGGGAAATTACTTATTCAATTGGATGATAATAAAGCACAAGCACTAGTAGATGAGGCTCAAGCGTATTTAAATAATCAAAAACGCATTTTTAATGAATTGGAAGAATTAGTTAAAAAAGGAGCTGTTCCTAAAACTGAAATAGATGCTCAAAAGGCGAGTCTTGAAATTGCGGTAGCACGTTTATCTATAGCGAAGGCTAATTTAAATAAGCTATATATGGTAGCTCCATTTTCAGGGACAGTAGGCTTTGTTGATTTAAATCGAGGCCAATTAGTTAGTGTTGGTGATCGTTTGTTGACTTTAGATAACCTTTCAATCATGAAACTTGATTTAGAAGTTCCAGAAGTTTACCTATCGATGATCAGTGCAGGTATGAAAGTAAGCGCAAAAACTGCAGCTTGGGGAGATACTGAGTTTTTCGGAGAAGTAGTTGGTATTGATTCTCATATGAATCGCGATACTCTGAGCTTTAGAGTGCGCGTCCTTTTCAAAAACAGTTCTAAAAAACTAAAACCTGGTATGTTGATTTCTGCAAACATAATTTTCTCACCTATGCAAGTGTCTATTATTCCTGTTCAATCTATTGAATACTCAGGAAATAAGCGTTTTGTTTACGTTATTTCTCAAGACTCTAAAGTTATTCGAACTGAAGTTATTTTAGGTTCCCATATCGGTAATAGTATTGTAGTTGAGAGAGGATTGGAAATTGGTCAGAAAGTTGTTGTTCAGGGTACTGTCAACATGCGTGATGGTATTTCGGTTTCGGAACTAAATGAATATAATCTCCAAGAGAAAAAGGAAGTTGATTAATCATGTGGTTATCCGATGTCTCAGTTAAAAGACCAGTAGCTGCTATTGTGCTAAGTTTATTGCTTTGTGTGTTTGGCATAGTTTCCTTTTCTAAGCTTTCTATTCGTGAAATGCCAGACATTAAGAACTTGGTAGTTTCCATTAGTACTAGTTATGAAGGAGTATCAGCAACTGTTATTGAGACTCAAGTAACCTCTGTGCTTGAAGATCAGCTATCAGGTATTGATGGTGTAGAGAAAATTGTTTCGTCTACTGAAAAGGGGATATCTTTAATTACTGTTACTTTTAAATCAGCTTACGACATTAATATTGGAATGAATGAGTTACGTGATGCAGTTTCTCGGGCTAGGCCTTTATTGCCTAATGGTGCTCATGATCCAATCATTTTAAAAAATAATAGGTTAGGTGCAGCATCTCTGTACATCAGTTTCAGTTCGTCCAAAATGAATCGAGTGCAGTTGACTGATTATATTGATAGAGTATTGATGGATCGGTTTAATTTAATCTCTGGTGTAAGTTCGGTTGATTTATTTGGTGCTCTGCATAAAGTAATGTATATCAAGCTTAAGCCTGATTTAATGGCTGGATTGAGTGTTGTAGTATCTGACATCGTTAGCGTCTTGAGAAGTGAAAATATTGAAAGTCCAGCTGGTGAAATTAGCAATGATTCAACCGTCATGCCTGTTCGTGTTGCACGTTCTTATCATAACGTACAAGATTTTGAGAATTTAGTAATAAAACGTATTAATGATACTCCTATTTATTTAAAAAATATCGCTGATATTTATGTAGGTGCCAAAGATGATGGATCCATTTTTAAGAGTGATGGTACTGTTAGTGTCAGTATGGGGATTATGACTCAATCTGATGCCAATCCCCTCGAAGTTGCTCATTTAGTTCGTGCAGAAGTGGAAAAAGTTCAGAATTCTTTACCAGAAGGAGCTAGCCTATCGATTCATTATGATTCAACTGTTTTTATAGAGCATTCGATTTTTGAGGTTTATAAGACATTATTATTTACTGGTATTTGCGTTGTGTTAGTGCTGTATGTTTTTGTTGGTCAGATAAGGGTAGCTTTTATTCCCGCAATAACAGTGCCAGTATCCTTAATATCGGCGTTAATAGTTGCTTACTACTTTGGATTTTCTATTAATTTGCTTACATTGATGGCATTGATTTTGTCTATTGGTCTTGTTGTTGATGATGCAATTGTTGTAGTAGAGAACATTTTTCATCATCTTGAACAAGGAGAACCACCTTTGGTTGCCGCATACAAGGGTACTCGTGAAGTAAGTTTTGCAGTTATAGCAACAACTTTGGTACTTGTTATGGTATTTTTACCGATTTCTTTTATGGATGGTATGATTGGTCTGCTATTCACAGAATTTTCTGTTTTGCTGGCAGCATCGGTAATTTTTTCATCTCTTATTGCTTTAACTTTAACACCAGTGCTTAGCAGCGGAACCTTGAAGTCAAGTTCAAGTGCGAAAGTTAGTCGATTAAATTCGCTTGTTAACCAATTATTTACTAAATTAGAGTTTTTTTACCGTTCATCATTAAAGGTGATGCTTAGATGGAAATGGATTCCGCCAGTGCTTGTTGCGCTATGTATTACTGGAAGTTTTAGTTTTATGAATCAAGTACCATCTGAGTTAGTACCAGTAGAAGATCGTGGTGTAATTGGTGCGTTTGTTCAGGGAGCTGATGCTACTAGTAATAATCGTATATCCAACAACATGGATATTATTGAAGACCGTTTAATGTCTATGCTTGATCAAGGGTTATTGAAATCGTTTAGTTTGCAATCACCAGCTTTAGGTGGTAGCGCTGGAACAGGTTTTGTTATCATACTTTTGGAAGATTTAAACAAACGTAATCTCACAATACATCAAGTATTAGAAAGAGTAAGTAAAGCGTTGATTGGTATTCCTGATGTACGTATATTCCCTTTCATACCAGGATTTAGAGGTAGTTTCAATGAACCTGTACAATTTGTGCTTAGAGGTTCTGATTACGTAGAATTGAAAGAGATAGCAGAAGTTTTGAGGCATCAAGCAGAGATTTCTCCCTTTTTGGAAGGAGTTAATGTCCATTATTCAGAAAAAACACCAGAATTAGTAGCAAGGATCAACAAGATACATGCAGCAGAATTAGGAATTCATGTTTCTGATATTGCTTCTACTTTAGAAATTATGCTTGGTGGAAAAAATGAAACAACTTTTGTTGAACGTGGCATGGAATATGATGTTTACTTACGTGGTGATGAAAAGAATTTCAATAATGCTATAGATCTAAGTAAAGTTTATATGCGTACGAGATCGGGTAAATTAGTTGTATTAAATACAGTAGTTAGTATGGAAGAGGTAGCATCGCCTGTTAGTTTACCTCACTATAACAAGCAAAAATCTATTACAGTGACAGCTAATATATCTAATGGTTTTACTCTTGGGGAAGCATTGCATTTTTTAGATAACCAGGTTATTAAGGTATTACCAAGCGATATTTCGATGAGTTACTTTGGTGAATCTAAGGAATATAAGGAGAATAAATCAAATGTTTTAACAATATTTATTATCTCTTTATTGGTAGCTTATTTAGTTCTTGCTGCGCAGTTTGAGAGTTTTATTAATCCATTGGTTGTTATGTTCACTGTTCCTACAGGAGTATTTGGTGGTTTTTTAGGCTTATTCTTAATGAAGCAAGGACTTAACATTTATAGTCAGATTGGTATGATTATGTTGGTTGGTATGGTAACTAAGAATGGAATTTTGATAGTAGAGTTTGCCAATCAACTTCGTGATCGTGGAATTGAATTTGAGGAGGCTATTATTGATGCTGCAGTTCGTCGTTTGCGTCCAATTATGATGACTGCATTTACTACTATCGCGGGTTCCATTCCGCTGATTTTATCAACAGGATCTGGTTATGAGAATCGTGTTGCAGTGGGTACAGTTATTTTCTTCGGTATGAGTTTCGCCACTCTGGTAACTTTATTTGTTATTCCTACAATGTATAGTTTGATCTCAGCATCTACACAATCACCTGGTCATATAGGAGCAAAGCTTCGAAAGGAGTTAAAAATGATACAAAAGCATGAAGTACTTCCTTTTAAGTGAAGAAATTCAGCTGGTTCTATGTTAAAATCGCAGAATTTGTAGTTCTTTTAAAGTAGTTATCGTTTTAAAATTTTACGTTAACGATATATATTAGGAGGTACTAGGATGCTAAGACGTGATATGAACATCGCCGATTATGATCCCGAGTTATTTTCAGCTATTCAGAAGGAAACTCTCCGTCAGGAAGAACACATTGAGCTTATCGCTTCAGAGAATTACACAAGTCCACGCGTAATGGAAGCGCAAGGTTCGCAGTTGACGAATAAATATGCTGAAGGTTATTCAAAGAAACGTTATTACGGAGGTTGTGAATATGTTGACAGAATAGAAATGTTAGCGATTGAACGTGCGTGTCAACTCTTTGGTGCAGTATACGCAAACGTACAACCGCATTCTGGTTCTCAGGCCAATAATGCAGTCTACACAGCCTTATTAGAGGTTGGCGACACAATTTTAGGTATGGGATTGGCGTGTGGTGGTCATCTTACTCATGGTTCATCTGTAAACTTTTCTGGTAAACTTTATAATGTCATTTTTTATGGCGTCAATTCGGAAGGTCAGATTGATTATCAAGAAGTAGAAGCCTTGTCTATCAAACATAAACCTAGGATGATAATAGGTGGTTTTTCGGCTTATTCTCAAATTTGTGATTGGAAGCTGATGCGTAAAATTGCTGATAAGGTAGGTGCCTATTTCTTTGCAGATATGGCACATGTTGCTGGTCTTGTAGCGACAGGAGTATACCCTAGCCCTGTACCGTATGCACATGTAGTAACGAGCACTACACATAAAACGTTAGCTGGTCCTCGCGGTGGTCTCATTTTATCTAATGAAGATGAGAAATTACAAAAGAGACTGGACGCATCTGTGTTTCCTGGTACTCAAGGTGGTCCTTTAATGCACGTTATCGCTGGTAAAGCAGTAGCCTTTAAGGAAGCCATGGAACCCGAATTTAAAGAATACCAAATTAGGGTTGTTGAAAATGCAAAAGTGATGGTTCGTGAGTTTTTAGCTCGTGGTTATAACGTTGTTTCTGGATCGACCACAAATCATTTATTTCTCGTTGATTTAATTGATAAAGGTATTACAGGTAAAGATGCAGATAAAGCATTGGGTGAAGCCAATATTACTATAAATAAAAATTCCGTACCAAACGATCCACGTAGTCCGTTTGTTACTTCTGGTATTCGTATTGGTTCTTCTTCTATTACTCGTCGTGGCTGTAGAGAGAGAGATGTTCAGAAAATAGCAGGTTGGGTGTGCGATATTCTTGATAATATCGGAGATCAACGTGTTATTAAAAGAATAAAGATGAGAGTACTAGAAATGTGCAAGCGATTCCCAGTGTACCTTTAATTCGATACAAGTTATTGAACAATCTTTTATTTATCTAATTTGTATGCCTTTTGCTTGAAGATCGGCATGGTATGAGGATCGAACAAACGGTCCGCATGCAGCGTGAGTAAACCCAATATCAATAGCAATTTTTCTTAGCTCTTCGAACTCTGATGGTGGGATATAGCGTTGGACGGGAAGGTGATCAGGACTCGGGGACAGATATTGACCTAAGGTGATCATAGTAACACTATGGGCACGCAGATCTTTAAGTACTTTAATAATTTCCTCTTTTTTTTCACCTAATCCCAGCATAAGTCCCGATTTTGTTGGAATATTTGGATTTTGCTTTTGGAACTTTTGTAAAAGCTCCAGTGATCCTTTATAGCTTGCGCCTGGGCGTGTTTTTTTATAAAAACGGGGAATTGTCTCTAAATTATGGTTAAAGATGTCTGGTGGATTTTTTTTAATTAGATTAAGCGCGACATTCACACAGCCGCGAAAGTCAGGTACTAGTATTTCAATTTTTATGCTTGGATTTAGCATGCGAATTTCTAGATTGCAATCAGAAAAGTGCTCTGCACCACCATCATGCAAGTCATCGCGAGCAACGGATGTAATCACTACATACTCTAATTTCATTTCTTTGATAGCTTGTGCTAGTTTTCTGGGTTCGCTGAGTTTTGCAGGCATAGGGCGGCCGTGAGCGACATCACAAAAAGGGCAACGACGTGTACAAATAGTACCAAGGATTAGAAAAGTAGCTACACCATGATTAAAGCATTCTACTAAATTTGGACAGGAAGCCTCTTCACATACTGAGTGAAGATTATTTTTACGCATGACTAATTTTGTCTCATGAACGCGCTGACTATCTGAAGGAATTTTGATTTTCATCCATTTGGGTTTGCGAAGCACTTCTTTTGTTATTGATAGATCTTTGATTGGAATCTTAACCTTAGCGTTTTTTTCTCTTTCGATCGGTTTTTTCATACTTTAATTATTTTCGTAATTAATTTGGCGGTTACTAATTAGTTTATTTGTAAAATATTTTTATAGTCAAGCAATAAAATCAATTCCTTAATCAATTGTTTTTCAACTAATTTTACTTGTTTAGGTCCACCTAAGTCACTCACCTGTATCATCTTCATTCCTTGATAACCGCACGGATTAATACCTAAAAAAGGAGCTAAGTCCATGTTAATATTCAGTGCTAACCCGTGAAACGAACACCCATTTCGAATACGCAAAGCTAGAGAGCAAATTTTTTGGTTCTTAACATATACACCAGGTGAGTCAGGTTTTGACGCTGAGTGGATATTGTATGTTTTTAAAGTATTAATTACTAGATTTTCTATATGTGTGATGAAATTCCGAACACCTAATTTTTTTCGATTGAGGTCAATGAGAAAGTAGACGATTAGCTGTCCTGGAGCGTGATAAGTAACTTGACCACCGCGATCACTTTGAAAGACCGGGATTTTACCCGTATCGAGAAGATGTTCAGTTTTACCTGCTTGACCTTGAGTAAAAACAGGTTGATGTTCTAGTAGCCATATTTCATCTCGACTTTTATTTGTACGATTATTAGTGAATGTGTGCATAGCTTGTAAAACATGTTCGTATTCCTGCTGACCTAATCTTTTTATTACAAGCTGGTTTTCTATATTCATGATCTGTTATTTACAAGAAAGCATCATTGTAAAATAGAACAGTTCTGATGAGTTCACAAGAAGTATGTAAGTTTTTTTTCTTTTACAAAACCATGCGAACGATATCTATTGCCGCTAGCTCTGCATATAGGGTTTCTATCTGTTTAATTGATGTTGCGGTAATCTTGATAGAAACTGCATAGTAATTACCTTTGGCACTTGATTTCACTATTGGTTTGTAGGATCCTGGAGCGTGCCGTTGAGTAATTTCTAAAATTAATTTTATTAGAGCAGGTTTTGAATCCCCTATTACCTTATAGGTGAAATCACAAGGGAATTGGAGTAAGTCTTTCAATTTCATATTTTTTTATTGACGTCTATTATTAGGAGAATTCCATTTAATAGTTTCCTTTAAGAGTACTATAACGATAGTAAGCAAAAATGAATAAAGTTTTTTTCTAGAAATGGAAAAAAGATTTGAATATAAGAACAATATAATCCCAAAAACAGCTAAATAATCCACCTTCCTCTACGCTTTTTAGAGCTAAAAGTGAGTATTCAGCAATATTCTTGTCATCTAATTGGTAGTATACCTTGCCGACTACATCTCCTTTCGAAATTGGTGCTTCAAGTTCTTTTTCAAGTATGAAGCTTGCTTTTAAATTTTTCGCTTGACCACGAGGTAACGTCACGTAAGTGTCTTGATTAACGCCAAGAGTAATGGTATCTTCGTTACCCATCCAAATTTTTTCTTGAACAAGAGCTTCACCTGCCTTGTGTGGTGAAACTGTCTCAAAAAAACGAAAACCGTAGCTTAGTAGTTTTTTGCTCTCAAATTTACGAGTATTAGAACTTTTGCTACCCATAACAACAGCAATCAAACGCATCTCCCCTTCAGTAGCGGAACTCAATAGATTATAACCTGAATTTTTAGTATGACCAGTTTTAACGCCATCTACATTCATACTTTTATCCCAAAGTAAGCTATTCCTATTGTATTGAGTTATGCCATTATAAGTAAATTTTTTTTCTGAATAGATAGGATATTCTTTTGGAAGATCTCGAATTAAAGCTGAAGCAAGCAGCGCCATATCGTATGGTGTTGAATATAGCTTTGGATCATCTAAACCATGTACATTAGTAAAGTTAGTGTTGGTCATACCAATGCTGTTAGCCCAAGAATTCATTAAACTAACGAACGCATCTTCAGAACCAGCAATGTGTTCTGCCATTGCAACGCAAGCATCGTTTCCAGATTGAATAATAATCCCACGATTAAGTTCTTTTACTTTTACTTTGTTTCCAACTTCGATAAACATCTTAGAAGAATCAGGAAAATTTTTAGACCATGCATTTTGACTAATGACAACGTTATCCTCAGGAGAGATCTTGCCATGTACAAGCTCCTGACCAATGATGTAACTAGTCATAATTTTAGTCAAGCTCGCAGGAGATAGCTTGCGATGCATCTCCTTTTCAGTTAGTACTTTACCTGAATGATAATCGATCAGCACATAGCCTTTTGCTCCAATTTTTGGAGCATCTGGAATAACAATAGGAGGGTTTATAGCAAGGGTTTCCGGTATTCTACAAATGGAGATAAAAACAGTAAAAAAAGATATAATCAACGTCGTTTTTTTCATAATAAGCAGAAGTTTATATTGAATCGTATACATTTACCAGTAAATTTACCCAAAATAGTTTATTTATTGGATGTTGAATTATTGTATCATTCTGACGAATGAAGAATTGTAGCCTAGTAGTTTAGCTTTTTTTAATTTTTTTTTGGCTAGCGTAAGATCTGAGAATGGGCCTAAAAGTACCTGGTGAATTTTATTCTGACTATTAACAAAAACATTTACCGATAACTTTTTATTTAAATCTTTAACTAAAACTTGAGACCGATCTATAGACTCTAGAGAGGCTACCTGAACCGCATAATTAAAGGCGTTTTGGTTCCCTTCAGAAGCTTTGCTTACAGTAATCACTTCAATAGCCACATTGGCAGTACCTGGTCCTATTATATCTAATTTGCGCGCAGCTGCATAGCTTAAATCGATAATTCGGTTGTCGTGGAATGGACCACGATCATTTACACGTACAACAGCTACTTTGTTGTTATCAGTATTGATGATTTTCACATAGATTGGAATCGGTAATGTTTTGTGTGCTGCAGACATTGAATACATGTCATATATCTCGCCATTTGCAGTCAAATGCCCATGAAATTTTTTTCCATACCAAGAAGCTTTTCCTTTTTCTTTAAAACCTTGTACACTTTCAACAATGACATAATCATTACCATGCAGAGTATAATTTTGGTTTCCACCTAGGCTGTATGGTTCATACCGTGGTGTAGCATCTTTAGTGTTTGCTACTGGAATAATTTTTTGAGGAGCAGAATCGTGTTTAACATTATAACGGCTTACAGAAGAACAACAACTCGTTAGTATGATAGTACTTCCAATGATAAATAAAAAATGCTGTTTTTTCATCAATCATGTGACCTTTGAGAAGGCTTTTCTATGAGTATGTATGGACATCAGAACCCCGAAACTAGCCATCAAAGTTACCATTGATGTCCCTCCATAACTGATTAAGGGGAGAGGAATACCAACAACGGGCAAAATTCCACTAACCATACCAATGTTAACAAATATGTAAACAAAAAAGCTTAAAACTATACTACCAGCCATCATACGACCAAAAGCAGTTTGTACGTCGCTTGCCAAAGATAATCCACGACCGATAATAAACAGGTAGATTGATAGAAGAATTAAAATACCAATGAGTCCCCATTCTTCAGCAATTACCGCAAAAATAAAATCTGTGTGACGTTCCGGTAGAAATTCTAATTGCGATTGAGTTCCTTCTAGCCATCCCTTACCCGAAATACCACCCGAACCAATCGCAATTTTGCTTTGAATGATATGGTAACCTGAACCAAGAGGGTCAGATTCAGGATTAAATAAAGTTCTTACGCGTGCTTTTTGATATTCATGCATACAGAAAAACCAAAAAATTGGAATCAATGCGCTAATAGCCAATATGGAAAAAGAAATAACTTTCCACCTAATACCTGAAAGGAAGATAACAAAAATTCCTGAGGTAGCGATAAGCATGGCAGTACCTAAGTCAGGTTGTTTTGCTATTAGAATGGTGGGAACCAGTAGCATCATTAAGGAAAATATCAAAGTTTGAAACGTCGGTGGAAAAGAACTTTTATTTCCTATAAAGCGAGCAATCATAAGAGGTACTGCAAGCTTCAATAGTTCTGATGGTTGAAATCGAATAAAACCTAGGTTAAGCCAGCGTTGAGCACCTTTTGAAGCTTCACCCCAAAAAAGTACACTGAATAACAGGGCGATACCACAGAAAAATACTAATGGTGCAAGTGATTCATAAGTTCTTGGTGGAATTTGTGCTGCGAAAAGCATGATCCCAATCGATAATAGCATACGTACAATCTGGCGATCTCTCATAGCTGAATTTTGACCGCTAGCACTGTATATCACAATGAGACCGAAAATCATAAGCGTAAGAATTCCAATTAACAGAGGCAAGTCGATATGTAGATGCTGAAAAAATACTCGATTATGGATTTTTAATGAGTTGTATCGCATTATTTATTTTTCCTTTTGACTAGATACCTAAAATAGCACGATCAAGCACTTTTCTGACAAATGGTGCACCTTGAGTAGAGCCTCCTCCAGCATTTTCTAAAACTACAGTAACAACAAATTGAGGTTTATCAAAAGGAGCAAAACCAGTAAATAAAGCATGGTCACGTAAATGTTCTTTTAACTCCTTAGCATTATATTCTCCATTCTCACCTAAGCCAAATACTTGCGCAGTACCAGATTTACCAGCACTGATATATTTTGCATCTTTAAACGAATGTCTAGCTGTCCCTTTTTCTCCATGATTTACTAGTCTCATTCCATTAGCTGCAATATTCCAATATTGCTCTTCTACTCCTGTCATTGTAGTATCAATTTCGATATTAGCTTGTTGAAAATCAAAATGATTGCTATGGTCAATGGTGGCCCGCAACAAATGAGGAGTCACCACTTTTCCATGATTAATCAATATTGAGGTTGCTTGAGAAATTTGTATTAAAGTTGCAGTCCAGTAACCTTGCCCAATACCAACAGGTATAGTATCTCCTTGATACCATGGTGTATGATAACGAGACATTTTCCACTCTCGAGTTGGCATATTGGCTTTGCTTTCTTCATAAATATCGATTCCGGTATATTTGCCAAAGCCAAACATCATCATCCATTGAGAAATGCGATCAATACCCATTCTGTAAGCCACTTGATAGAAGAATGTGTCCACTGATTCTTCAATAGCCTTAGAAACGTTGACTTTTCCATGTCCCCAACGTAACCAATCTCGAAATGGTTTTGTTTTTGAATTTGGAATACGCCAATAACCAGGATCGTTACGAGTAGTATTAGGTGTAATCACGCCTTCTTGTAATGCGGCGACCGACATAAATGGTTTGATTGTAGAAGCTGGGGGATAAATACTGAGCGTTGCTCGATTTACTAGTGGACGATTTTTATTGTTAAGTAGTGCGTTATATGTTTCGCTCGAAATGCCATGAACAAATGAATTTGGATCATAACTTGGACTTGAAACCATGGCTAGTATACTATTATCCTTGGGGTCCAATATTATGGCGGAGCCTCTACGTCCATTGAGTAGTTTGTAGACATATAATTGAAGGTCAATATCTAGGTTTAAAACAATATCTTTTCCTGGGATAGGAGGGACGTATTTTAAGGTGCGGATAATTCGTCCACGACTGTTCACTTCTACTTCTTGGTAACCTGGAGTTCCGTGCAGAAGATCCTCGTAATACCGTTCAATTCCAAGCTTTCCGATATCTTGTGTTGCTTGATAATTAGTCTCTTTCCCTTCGAGTACTAATTTTTTCATATCTTGATCATTGATCTGAGAAACATAACCGATGACATGAGTAAGTCCTTTACCATATGGATAGTAACGTTTCAGATAAGCGTTCACTGAAACTCCAGGGTATTTATGTTGATTAACAGAAAACTTTGCAACTTGTTTTGGATTTAATTGAGTGAGTAAAGGTATGGATTTAAATCGGCGAGTTTGGTAGCGTTCTTTTTCGAAGGCTTCAATATGTTTTGTGGTGATTTGGGGTATCATCTGTTGTTGTTTGGTTATGGTACACTCCATATCTTTAACTTTTTCTGGTACAATCTCTAAGTTGAAGATGGGACGATTTTCAGCAAGTAAATTGCCGTTTCGATCAAAAATCAAGCCTCGGTTTGGTGCGATAGGAAGGACTTTAATTCTGTTGCTGTTAGAACGTGTTTTATAATTTTGATGTTGATTGATCTGAATATCGTACAGATTTACGATTAATATGCCTGTCATAATAACAACAGAAACAAAGGCG
This sequence comes from Candidatus Photodesmus blepharonis, assembly GCF_000731795.2. Taxonomy (GTDB): domain Bacteria; phylum Pseudomonadota; class Gammaproteobacteria; order Enterobacterales; family Vibrionaceae; genus Vibrio; species Vibrio blepharonis. The sequence goes on from NZ_JGVK01000001.1 coordinate 58,002, forward strand.
ATTAAAGCACGATTTTTGAACAAGCGCAACTCCGCTCCATAATCACGAATTTTATTAGGTTTATATGACATATAAGTTATCTCATTCAGATATCTGATTATTGTATTCAAACATTTCATGTACTGATACAAATCTTTCTTGTTGAGCTACTGGCATGGCTTAGCCTTTTTATATAAAAACTGGATTGAGTTTCAAAGTTGGTAACTTTTAAATTGATATTTTCACGTGATATTTGAGTTTTCTGTCGATAAACGTTCTTAACTGTTTCTTCGTTAATATTACGATTCTAATTTAAGGTTTTAACTTTCTGAATCATACATGATTTGCTATTTAATGAAAAAATATTTTTTTAAGCTTTTGAGTTGTTTGGGATTTTTCACTAATTTAGTTTTAAATAGCTTTTTTAGGTTATGAAATTATATATCTTTATGCACTGTTCTCTTGTAATTTTCTGAAGAGCATAGTTGCATGCTTAACTGATATAATAATGGCCAAGCTGATGTGTCGTCTCGTGTCTTAGCCAAAATTTCGCATTTGGTGAGTAGTTTTAATTGTTTTTTTAACGTAGTTGAAGAAAGTCTCGATAGTGTGGAAAAATAAGAGGATCGTTTCATTTTCCGTATTTGATGTTTATCAAAGAGTTGCAGGAAAGTTGAGGTGTTAAGTTCATATTTTATTTGAAGAAGTTTTAGTAGCTCTTTTTGTATAGTTCGAATAAGTGTAGTTACTTCCATACCCTCAACCCTTAATTGCTGAAGGATACGTTGTGCACGATTTGGTTTGTTTTCAAGTAGTGCATCAATCCAATGTAAAGAAGTAAAGTGATTATTACGGCTTAATGATTCTTTCACTCGAACAAGATTCAATTCACGGTCAGGATAAAGCAAATTGAGTTTTTCTAAGCTTTGTGACAGAGCTAATAGGTTGCCTTCGTACCATTGAGCTAGCACCTTCAGGGTTTCATAATCTGCCTTTAATCCAAGTTTTTGACATCTAGCTTGAACGAATTGAGGTAATTTTTTTGTGTCTGGCGCAAAACAATTTACGCAACAGCTCCTATTCTTAAACGCTTTTAGCCATTGTGTATTTAGTTTGCTGCTAATTATTATTAATATAATGTCATTGTGCAAGATTTCGATTAATGAGATCAGTTTTTGAGTCGAATATGGGTTTATTTTGATTTCAGAAACTTCCAGTTCAATGATTCGTTTAGATGAGAAGAGACTAAATGACTGAATGCAGTAATACAATTGATCCCAATTAACATCTGTATCAATATAGAAGTGACGTCGCTCACTAAATCCATGTTGTTTAGCTTTTTTATTGATTGCTTGACGAGCCTCTTGACGCAATAAAGGTTCATTGCCTAACAACAAGTAAATAGATTGCAATTGTTTGTTTAGTCGTTCAGGAAGTCTATCTGAAAATATGTCCATTAGCACTGAAGTTTTAATGTGATTTAATTTTTTTAAAATATTACATGAGAAATTTTCATAATGATTCCAAAGTTTTTTTCTTCTACTTACAATCTTAGACGTTCTATCTGCCCTATAATTTGTGTTGCAGCTAGTTTACGCATTTCGTTTTCTATCATGTTACGTTCTATAGATTTAGTTAAAGCAGCAAAAGGATTGTCTAGATAACTACGAGTTACGTTTGTAGAAAAAATTTTAGATTCCAGATTAAGAATCTTGATTTTGTATGTTACTGTCAAGGTTAATTCAATCTCAGCATGACGAGTATTTTGGTATAAAGATAAAGTTCTTCTATTGATTCTTTCATCAATTAAAGACAAGCTAGGCACATAGGATTCGGCTGGTACGATTTGTATTTTTCTAATACGCAATGCGTTTTTTACCATACGGGTGAGTGTGCTGTATTGATCATAACTAGTTAGAGATATTTTATTGAGTTCTTTTAGCGTAGAAAAATCCTCGCGTAGATGAAAACTGCAAGCAGAAAGGAAACTTGCAGTTAGAAAAAGATAAATAGGTCTTAATTTTCTAAAAATTGATGGCATTTAAAATTTTTAGGATATCTATTTTATCCTTCAACGTTGTATTTTGATATTGTTGCTTTAACTATTGATCAGTTTATCACAATGTTTATTAGTTTGTCTGGGATGTAAATTATTTTGTGGATTGTTTGACCGCTAATAAATTTGGTTACGTTCTTGTTATTCAAACTGAGTTCTTTTATTTGCTCTTGAGTTATGTTTCCAGGAATACAGAGTTTCGCTCTAAGCTTTCCATTTACTTGAATAACAATAGTTTTATTATTTGTAATGAGAGCCTTTGGATCAAATACTGGCCACAGTGCCGAATCGATATCTGATTCACCTAATACAGTCCATAATTTATAAGAAATATGAGGAGTAATTGGATAAAGCATGAGGATTATTGCTTTGAAACCTTCATCAAGGATTGCCCGATTTTGTGTATCGTTTTTAGGTGCTTTGGCTAGTTTGTTTGTTAATTCCATGATTGCTGCAATAGCAGTATTAAAGGTTTGACGGCGATTTATATCGTCACTAACTTTAGCAATAGTTTTATGAATATAGAAGCGCAGTTCCTTTTGATTTTCAGAAAGGGAAGAAATATTTAGTGTTTCAATCACTCCTTTTTTTGAGTGTTCCTGTACAAGTTTCCAAACTCGTTTTAAAAAACGATTAGCACCTTCAACTCCAGATTCTTTCCATTCGAGTGTCATCTCTGCTGGAGATGCAAACATCGTAAATAATCGAATAGTATCAGCACCATACTTGTCCACTATTGCTTGAGGATCTATACCATTTTTTTTCGATTTAGACATTTTGATCATACCTGCGTAATCAACCTGGCGACCTTGATTATCGAGAACTTTTTCGATTTGACCTTCATTGTCATATTTAGTTGTTACGTCAGTGGGAGCAATCCATTCTTTGTTTCCTTTTTCATCAATATGAAAAAATGCGTCACCTAATACCATACCTTGGCATAGTAGTTTTTTGAATGGTTCATTAGATTTTAGATAGCCTTCATCACGTAGTAATTTGTGGAAAAATCGAGAGTACAATAAATGCATGCAAGCATGTTCTATACCACCAACATACTGATCCACTGGTAGCCAGTAGTTGGCTTTTCCTGGATCTAAAATGTCTTCAGCTTTCGGTGAGCAATAACGAGCGTAATACCAAGATGATTCCATAAAAGTGTCAAAAGTATCAGTTTCACGCAGAGCAGGTTGATCATTTAACGTTGTTTTAACCCATTCAGGATTTGTTTTTATTGGATTGCCTCCGCTATTCATCATTACATTTTCAGGTAAAATGACTGGCAACTTCTCACTTGGTACTAAGTGAATTTCGCCATCTTCAGTGGTTACCATTGGAATTGGAGCTCCCCAGTAACGTTGACGAGAAATATTCCAATCACGTAGACGAAAATTAACAGTTTTTCTGCCTCTGCCTTTTGTTTCAAGTTTTTTTGAAATAGCGTTAAATGCATCTTGAAATTTAAGGCCATTGAACTCATCGGAATTGAACAAAATTCCTTTGTCCGTATATGCTTTTTTAGAAATATTTAGCTTACTTTTATCTTCTGGTTTGATTACTGGAATTATATCTAAACTGTACTTAGTCGCAAATGCATAGTCGCGTTGATCATGAGCAGGCACTGCCATGGCCACACCTGTTCCATAATCCATCATAATAAAATTAGTTATGTAAACAGGTAGTTCACGGTTATTCAATGGATGAGTAACAGTTAAGTTAGTTGCCATGCCTTTATTTTCAATACCGGCTATTCCTGTTTCAGTTATTTTAATATTGCGATGCTCATTAATGAATGTGGTTAATTTGGGGTTATTTTTTTTTATTTTTTCCACGATGGGATGATTTACAGAGATAAGCAAACAAGTCACGCCCATTATGGTGTCAGGACGAGTTGTATATGCTCTAAGTTGGATTTTACCTATCCTAAAAAAGACTTCAACCCCTTCAGAACGACCAATCCAGTTACGTTGCATAGCTTTAACCATGTTTGGCCAACCATCAAGGTGATCTAAGTCATCAAGCATTTCTTGCGCGTATTTGGTGATCTTAATGAACCATTGGGGAATTTTTCTTTGCACAATTTTAGAATCACAGCGCCAACAGCGTCCATTTTCTACTTGTTCGTTTGCTAAAACAGTTTGATCATTCGAACACCAATTTACATATGAGGTTTTTTTATAAACTAAACCTTTTTTGTACAATTGAGTAAAGAATTTCTGTTCCCACCGATAGTATTCAGGTGTGCATGTTGTAATTTCCCTATTCCAATCGTAGCTAAACCCTAGGCGTTTAAGCTGCTTTTTCATATGCTTAATATTTTCGTAAGTCCATAGTGCTGGTGCTGTATTGTTTTTGATAGCTGCATTTTCAGCTGGTAGACCAAATGCATCCCAACCAATTGGTTGCATCACATTTTTACCTTGCAAACGTTGAAAACGGGATATAGCATCACCGATTGTGTAGTTACGTACGTGACCCATATGTAATTTTCCACTTGGGTATGGAAACATTGATAAACAGTAGAACTTTTCTTTAGCTGAATCTTCAGTTACAACGAAGGTTTTATTATTTTCCCAGTGCTGCTGAACCTTTTGTTCTAAATCTTTATGGTCGTAGTTTTGCATCGATGAGATCCAGTTGTTATGGAATTGTAAAAGTTTGATTATAGGAAGAGACTAATCATTATAGGATACATAAAGTAATCAAATACAACAATAGCCAGTCCTATGTTGTACAATTTAGAGTCGAGAAATTAGATTAAGGTGTGCTTTTCGATTCTTTTAGTTATTTATTTGTAGTGATATGTTTTAGTTTTTTGAATAATCTATTTTTTTAAAAAAAAGGAGTAAGATGAAGACTGCCCATCCATATATAAGGATATGAACCTATGATTCTATAAGGTGTTTTGCCGTATGTTGGAATTAATTCTGCTCTCAATGCTTCTGTCTTAAACTGGCGGACTTGTTTAATAATTTTTCTTTTATGGTCTGTTGCACCATTATTGGTAGAATGAATCAATAGTTTACCCAATTCCTTGGCTCGCATTCGAGCAATTTCAATATGATGTAAGGGACCGATTGAATCTCCAAACCAAGCGTTATTGGAGAGCATAAGGATGAAATCTGTATTAATCAGTAACATTTCGTCTTACTTGTTCATTGAAAATAATTTCGTAGCAAAGCGTTGGAGCTATGTATTTTCCGTTTGCAAAGATATTTTTTGAACAAAATTGCCTTTTTAAAAGGATGACATTGGAAAATTAAAAAATGGTGATAGTGGCCTTAAAATATTTTCAAAGGGGATAAATTCACCAAATTGGATCAAATTATGCTTGTGATAGCGTTGAGTAAGATCGTAGCGGTATTAATCTAGTGTTTTACCGATAGCTAGTATACTACTGTAAAACTCGTTCTTCTCACTTTGTCTAATTATATCGCTGATAATTACACTGTTATTTTTTTACCAAGGAATCTAAATCATGAAGAAACGATTAGATCATAAATTCAGAAGTCGGTATAGCAGATTCTAGCCAAACAATTAAATCTGCATCCAAATTTTCTTTATTCAGAGTAGTATATTTTGTAATTGTTGACCAAAATTGACTGGGTAACCATTTGGTATTTTGATCTATGTTGCCTTGGATTAGTGCAACTTTTGTCTTTCTTTGTAAACTGAGAAGCAGCCAGTCTGCATTGTGCAAAATTGAACCAGCTGTAATTATTATCAATAGAATTAGTAGATAAATCCAAGTATTACGTAGAATAATAGTGTATGCTGTGGCCGTGGCACATAGCATAATCAGAAAAATGATGAGTTCTACACCACCTAGTGGAGCAAAATGATCCAACGGAGAGTAGTCGACCTGACTGCACTTAAGCTATAACCAGGGAAAACCTATTATTCCGTGTAACCAATCAAACACTAACTAAATCGATAGGATAGCCAAGAAAAAACGCAAATTTTGCAGAGCATTTATGAAGAAGCAAGAGCAAAAATAAAGGACCCAGAATAGCGATTGGCCAAATTTTGTATGGAGCAAAAGATAAGGTTGTTAACGAACCTAGGAAGAGCGCTATCAACAGCTTTAGTATGTAATGAATAAAATTATTGATCATTAATATCCATACATGCTTATAAATTCATGGAAATTTTAGTTATTCTTCAGTTTGTTTTACGAACTTTTCTACATCGGGAATCGTAACCTGTAATTGAACTATACGGCGATTATTAGCTGCTGTAACCTTAAAACTATAATTGTTAATTTTTATAACTTCACCACGAGATGGTAAATGTCCTAAAGCGGTCATAACCATACCGCCTATTGTATCAACTTCTTCATCATTAAAATTAGTGCTGAATACTTCGTTGAAAGTTTCAATAGTAGTTAACGCTTTTACAGAAAATGCACGTCTACTTAACTTACGTATATCTGCTTCATTGTCATTGTCGAATTCATCTTCGATTTCACCAACGATTTCTTCAAGTATATCTTCGATAGTGATTAGTCCAGAAACTCCACCAAACTCATCCACGACAATAGCCATATGATACCGTTCTTCACGAAACTCTTTAAGTAAACGATCAACTCGTTTACTTTCAGGAACAACGACAGCAGAACGTATGACCTCTTCTATACTGAAAGTTGTGTTTTCTGAAGCTAGGTATTTGAGCAAATCTTTTGCTAACAGAATTCCTTCAACATGATCCTTGTTTTCACTAATTACTGGATAGCGAGAGTGTTGAGCATCAGTAATTAAATTAATTAACAAATCCAAATTGTCATTCTTATCTACTGCAACTATTTGTGATCTCGGGATCATGATATCTCGAACTCGCATTTCCGAAATTTCTATTACACCTTCCAACATATCGCGTGTATCACGATCGATTACATTATTTCGTTCTGAATCACGAATGACATCCACCAGTTCTTGGCGATCTTTCGGTTTTCCTTGAAAAAATTGACCTAGCAGTTTGGAGAAGGATTTTCTATTTGAACTTTTAGATTTCTTTTTTTTTCCTTTAAAAGAAGAGAGGAAATTATCTTCGTTCATTTTTGACTCTAACTAGTAAGCAATGCTACCAGAAGTGTGATAGCTCACATATAAATTTTGCTATTTTTAGACGGTAAGTACTTATATTATTTCAAGGAAATAAGGGTCTTTATATCCCATATTTTGCATTATCTCTATTTCTAGAGATTCCATTTCATCAGCTTCGTTTTTTTCGATATGATCATAACCTAACAGATGTAAGCTGCCATGTATAATCATGTGCGCCCAATGTTCAATTAAGGGTTTATTTTGTTTAATTGCCTCTTGTTCGACTATTTGCCGACAAATAATTAGATCTCCGAGCAGATTCAGTTTCATATTAACAGGAGAAATAAATGGAAAAGACAATACATTGGTTGGTTTATTTTTTTTTCTGTATTTATAATTTAATTGCTGACTTTCCTTTTTATCTACAATACGAACAGTAACTTCAGCTTGTTTTTGAAACCTCATTAAAGAAAGTGTTAGCCAGCGATGAATATTTTTTTTTGAAGGAAGATTATTCTTATCTTTAGTAGAAAATTGTAGATTAAGCTTGATTGTCATTGCTCATTTAACTCTAATGTTACATCAATTATGTATATATAGTACGAAAATTTAAACTCAGAGAACAATTGCAGGAAGAAGATAAAGAGAATTTTTCGATTTTTGGATAAAATACACTTCTTCAATACATCTCAATTTTATTTTAGCAACATGCTACTGATGTTATAATTGTTCAGTATGAAATTTATCTAGGAGTTTATAAATTTCTGTTTTTTAAAGATTAGGTCTTATTTTATTTCAGTGCGAATGATTTGCCCACGAAGAGAATTTGCAAACACGTTAGTAATTTTGACATCAACAAATTTTCCAATCAATTCCGGAGAACCTTCGAAGTTTACAATGCGATTATTTTCAGTACGGGAACGTAACTCCATCAAATTTTTTTTTGATGGTCCTTCTACTAATACACGTTGTTCTGTATGAAGCATTAAGCGAGAATAGCGCATTGCTTGAATGTTAATAGTTTGTTGTAGTTCGTACAGACGTTTTTTTTTAACTTGTTCAGGTACATTGCATGAATAATTTGCGGCTGGTGTTCCAGGTCGAGGTGAAAAAATAAAGCTAAAACTCATGTCAAAATTAACATCTTTAATAAACTCTATTGTTTCCTGAAAATCTTTATCTGATTCGCCCGGAAAACCGACAATAAAATCTGAACTAATTTGGATATTTGGACGTACTTGACGTAACTTCCGAACAATAGATTTGTATTCGAGAATAGTGTGTGGACGATTCATCATTGTTAGAATTTTATCGCTACCACTTTGTACTGGTAGGTGTAGAAAATCCACTAATTCAGGTATATCGTCATAAACGGCAATGATATCATCGGTAAATTCTACTGGATGACTAGTTGTAAAACGAATACGATCAATACCATCTACAGAAGCAACTAAATATAGTAATTCAGCAAATGAGCAAATGCTATTATTATACGTTTTTCCCCGGTAAGCATTAACATTTTGTCCTAATAGATTTACTTCACGTACTCCTTGCTCAGCTAATCGGACTATTTCAAAGAGTATATCATCTATTGGGCGACTAACCTCTTCGCCACGTGTGTAAGGTACCACGCAGTAAGTACAGTATTTTGAGCATCCTTCCATAATAGAGATAAACGCTGTAGTACCTTCTGCACGTGCTGGAGGAAGATGATCAAATTTCTCAATTTCAGGAAATGAAATATCTATAATGGATACCTTATTTTCTTGAAATTGTGAGATCATTTCAGGTAAGCGATGTAATGTTTGTGGTCCGAAGATAATATCAACAAATGGAGAGCGTTTTCGAATATAATCACCTTCTTGTGTTGCGACGCAGCCACCAACACAGATAATAACCTCTGTTTTCTTATTTTTTAGCGTTTTCCACCGACCTAATTGGTGAAAAACTTTTTCTTGAGCCTTTTCACGGATTGAGCAGGTATTTAGCAGGAGGACGTTTGCTTCTTCTGGATTTTCCGTCAACTTGTAACCTTGAGTTACGTACAGAAGATCAGATATTTTCGATGAATCATACTCGTTCATCTGACAACCCCATGTTTTTATTAGTAGTTTTTTATTCATTTTGTTTCCATTTTTTTCTTCTTTCTCATTTATGAAGAACTATGTTCATGTTATAATCCCCATAATTTGACACCGGATTGTACTTTTTTCAATAGTTCCTGGCCAATTTTTCTCATGTTAGTACGATGCTGAAAGTTTAGTTGAGACTATGAAACTACGTTTTAGATTATGAACTTGTCCAGTAGAAGTGCCAGTTATTATAACTAAGAATTTTATAATGAAAAATTATGATGTTGCTGTCATTGGAAGAGGAATGGTCGGATCTGCAGTTGCTCTGGGATTTGTTAAGCAGGGAAGGCGAGTAGCTATAGTTGAAAACGATTCCTTAAGTAATTTTTCTCCTAGTCAGCCAATAGATATTCGGGTTTCTGCTATTTCACAATGTTCAGTGCATTTACTTGATCGGCTTGGAGCTTGGAGTTCAATTACAAAAATGAGAGTATGTCCTTATCGTCGTCTAGAAACGTGGTGTTTTCCAGAGTGTCGTATTCATTTTGATAGTAAAGCTGTGGGCTTGTCTCAGCTTGGCTATATCATTGAAAATCGTGTGATTCAGTTAGGGTTGATAAGCCAATTTTCTAAATATTTAAATTTAGTTGTTTATTCAGATGAACTAAAAGGTATACAATTTAAGGAAGATCGTAACATATTATTTTTAAAATCTGGTGAAAAATTTTCGGCTATGTGGGTGATCGGCGCCGATGGTAAGCATTCTCGAGTCAGGCAGTTAGCTAATATTGGAATTACAGCTTGGGACTATCGTCAGCATTGCATATCAATTGGTGTAAACACTGATTTGCCACAGCAAGATATTGCTTGGCAACACTTTACTCCAACTGGTCCTCGTTCATTTTTGCCGTTATGCGGAAATCAAGGTTCCCTAGTTTGGTATGACTCACCAGAGCGAATCAAACAGCTTTGTGCTATGAATTCAAAACAGTTACGTTCTGAAATCTTATGCCATTTCCCTAAGGAGCTAGGAGATATTAAAGTGTTGCAAAAAGGAGCATTTTCTCTAACAAGGCGGCATGCTCAAAAGTATTCAAATAAAAGGTGTGTTTTGGTTGGAGATTCCGCTCATACAATAAATCCTTTAGCAGGGCAGGGAGTGAACATTAGTTTTAAAGATGTAGTTGCTTTGTTAGAGGTAACATCTGGAGTCGAAATTTTATCTAATGATTTATTAGTTCAGTACGAGCTTAGGCGTCGTCCCGATAATTTATTAATGCAAACTGGAATTGATTTACTTTATAAAGGATTTAGCAATGATTTCCTTCCGTTAAAACTTGCACGAAATGTAATGTTCAAGTTAGTTGACAGTTCTGAAATCATCAAACGAAAAGTATTAAAATATGCTTTGGGTTTATAAGCTGAAAAAACCAAAGGATAAAAAACTAGAAATGTTGCTTTCTTGTAGTGTTATCTGTGTTATTTAGTTATACGAAAAATAGGAGTTTTGCTAGCAATCACAGAACCGGATAGTTTACTCAACTCTTTGACGTCCTCCATATTAGAGATAACGACAGGAGTTACAGTTGATTTTGCTTTTTTTTCTAGAAGTGGTAAATCGAGTTCAATGATGAGATCACCGATTTTAACGGATTGCCCTTCTATGGCAATTCGTTTAAATCCTTCTCCTCTCAGTTCAACCGTATCAATACCGAAATGAACGAATAATTCAAAACCATCATTAGATTTTATAGAAAAAGCATGGTTGGTGTCGAAGATTTTACCGATAGTACCATTGACAGGAGCTAGCATTTTATTACTAACTGGTTTGATAGCCACGCCATCACCAACAATTTTTTCAGCAAAGACAACATCTGGTACATCTTCTATGTTTATAATCTCCCCAGAAATTGGTGCAATAATTTCCGATGTATCTACGTTGATGTTACCACTAGACACTAATTTTTTAATTTTTTCAAAAAAAACCATTATCTCATACTCCCAGCTTTAACTCAGTCAGCATATCAGTTTTGATATACATGGTTGAAATATATTCGTTTTCCGACTACGTACTTTAACATTAACCAGCAGATCATTTCACTGAATTTTTTCTGTGAATTTTTTTACACAAGCTTCGATTTCATAAGAAGTTGGAAGAGAGAGCGCTTCTTGTGCCATGGCTTTAACTTCTAAAAAATTTGAATTACGGATAATTTTCTTTACTCTTGGAATGGACATACCATTCATTGAAAATTTGTTTAAACCCATTCCTAATAATAAAAGTGTTGCGCGTTCATCACCTGCAAGCTCACCACACATTCCTGTCCATTTCCCTTCAGAATGGGAAGCATCAATAATCTGTTTTATTACTCTTAATACGGAGGGTGATAATGGGTCGTATAAATGAGATATCATTTCATTTCCGCGATCAACTGCCAGTGTATACTGTGTTAAGTCATTAGTACCAATCGAAAAAAAAGATACTTCTTTTGCTAAATGATGTGCAATAGCGGCGGCAGCTGGAGTTTCAATCATTATGCCAACTTCAATATTTTCGTCGAAAGCGAAATTTTCAATGCGTAGCTCTATCTTATACTCCTCGATGGCTTTTTTAAGTTCGCGAATTTCTTCAACTGAGATGATCATAGGGAACATAATACGAATTTTTCCGTGTGCAGATGCACGTAGAATTGCACGTAACTGATCACGTAGAATCTCGCGACGGCTTAAACTGATGCGTACTGCACGCCAGCCTAAAAACGGATTCATTTCTTTGGGTATATTTAGATATGGTAAATTTTTATCACCACCGATGTCCATTGTGCGGATTATTATTGATTCGCCATTCATTGTTTTTATAATTTCTTTATAGCTGCAATATTGTTCTTCTTCAGTTGGTAGTTTGTCGCGATCCATGAACAAAAATTCAGTGCGATATAAACCAATACCTACACCACCATTTCGTCGAATTCCATCACAATCTTTAACTGTACTTATATTGCCACATATGTCTACTTGATAACCATCGATAGTTTGTGCTGGTAATTTTTTTAGTTTAGTCAGTTCATTTTGTTCAGAAATGAAGGTCTTTTTCATAACCTTTGCTTTCATCAGTTCACTTTCAGATGGATTTATGATAACTTCGTTGTTCACTGCATCAAGAATTAGCACATCGTTATTTTTGACTTGTCTAGTGATATTGTTAGCACCGACGATGGCGGGTAATTCCAGAGCTCGAGCTATAATAGAGGTATGTGAAGTACAACCACCTATATCACATATAAAGCCCAACACATAATTTAGATTGATTTGTGCGGTTTCAGAAGGTGTTAGGTCATGTGCCACTAAGATGACTTGTTCATCGATATCACCAAGAGCAAGGATTTTGATGCCTAGTACGTTTTTTATAAAACGTGTTCCGACATCGCGTATATCCGTTGCACGTTCTTTTAAATACTCGTCATCAAAAGATTCTAGAGTACGGGCTTGTTTCTCGATAACCTGGTGAATAGCGTTATCAGCGTACATTTTATCTTTTGTTATAAGTGTTAGGATGTCTTTTTCAAGTTCTTCATCTTCAAGAAGCATAATGTGACTTTCAAAAATTGCTCCTTTTTCTCTGCTAAATTTTTCGAGTGCTTTTTTTTTGATATTTTCTAATTGCAAACAAGACTCACGACGTCCATCAAAGAAACGCTGAACTTCAGTTTCAATCTGATCGTCTGAAATAAAATTTGTATTTAGAACAATTTCATCCTTTCGGATAAGTAATGCTTTGCCAAAAGCAATACCAGGAGATGCTAGGATGCCTGAGATCATGACCTTACCTTAAAAATTAGTCAACTGCAAGATAGCTTTAATTAAATGTTAATAACAAGATATAGCTTAAATTTTGATTTAGTAAAAAGCTTTTTATAACTTTTATACAGAATATTTTTGAACTCAAAATTAATGTAATTTATTCATCAGAGCCACTAAATGCTCCACAGCTTGTTGAGCTTGCGGGCCTTCAGCTGAAATTGTTATTTCAGTACCTTTTACAAGGCCAAGAGTTTGTAATTTAAACAAGCTTTTTGCACTAGCAATTTTTCCATTAGAAGTTACGGTGATATCTGCGTCGAATGCCTTTGCTTCTTTAACGAACTGTGCAGCTGGGCGAGTGTGAAGACCGTTCTCTACAGTGATTTCTACTTGTTTTTCGTACATATTACACCCCCATGAAGTTATTAGTTTATTAACTGGTTAAGATTAACTACTTAAGCGAGTTTTCGCTAGCAGAACAACGTTGTTTTTTTTCTTAGAATCAGAACGTCACCCTGGGTTATTTATATATCACAAAATCATCTTCGTTCTTCAATTTCATTCTTTAATTTTGAAGTTTAAAATAAAACAGTACTGATATTACCACCAAAGGTGAGGTAAGGATCAACAAAAAAAACGCTAAATAACAATTCTTAATCAGTTTTCGGGTTTAGAGTTACTTGAAAGAATGCGATTATATGATTGCACTTTCAATTTAGAAGGTAGTTGTATATACCAGTTTATTCAACGAACAGAATTTTAAATTCTTTGCAGTATGAATTTTCCCAATTTATATCAACTTTGTTCTTAATTTATTCGCAAAATTTTTTATTGGGATTATCGTTTTTTATTTGAAATAGATAGAAAGAGTACTAAAATACGTATATTATGACACACTTTTTTATGAAGTAGGTTAGGATAAGGAGTACATTCGGGAGCTTAGGTTGAAAGCTTACAGAAATCAGAAACACTGTAATTAAAACTAGGTTTTGTAAGTGATAATTTTTTGCTATAATTAAGCCTGTTCGTTGTTTAAATTTTTGTTCCGAGTAATTGAAAATAGGGAGGTTATGAGCAATATCGTTATTATCTAATAGTTTTAGTATTAATTGCTCACAGCATGGTAATGAGTTTTGTGATAAGTATCATGGGGCTGTCCGTTTTACTTGTTTTGTAACCCACTTCTGATGAGTTTTATACCAAGGACTTTAAGAATAAAATATGCAGGAATTGCGGCTTGTACTTATTATTGTTGGTTTGTTAGCTATAATGGCGTTGTTGTTTCACGGTTATTGGTCGAGCAAACAACAGGAGAAGATTAAGGTTAAATTGAATCCAAAATTGCCTAATCGGCTAGGTGCTAAACGCAATAAACCGCAAAAAAAGTTATCGAAAACCTTAGTCTTTGACTTAAAAAAATTGCATAAAGAGCGTAAAGAACCAAGTTTTGGTGTGATTGAAAACACAGAGATTACTCCGTTATTAAGAGGTATTTCTTCAAAGTACTGCTCTACAACAGTGCCAAAAGCATCAGATTTTCAAAAAGAAACCTTGAATGTATCGTCTTACTCATCAAGAATTGATAAAATTTTGCTACCAAATACTAGTTCAAAGTCTCAGTCAGAGGTCATTGTGTTGAATGTTCATTGTTTAGAAGAGGAGTTGTTCGTTGGCACAACGCTATTTGATAGTTTGGAAAAGAATGGACTATTTTATGGTGAAATGGGTATTTTCCATTGTTATATGCCTTCATCTGAGATGGGAAAATCGCTGTTTAGCGTTGCTAACATGATGAAACCAGGTGCTTTTAAGTGTGATGATCTTAGTAATTTTACAACTAGAGGTATCTCCTTATTCATGATATTACCATGTTTCGGTCGGGCAGAAAAAAATTTTGAACTTATGCTTAAAACTGCTCAAAGAATTGCTAATGATTTGGGTGGTAATGTATTGGATGATACACGTAACCTAATTACTCCCGATCGTCTGCTTGCTTATCGACGACAAATTCAAGATTTTAAAATACGGTATGAAGTAAAAGTTAATTATTAATTAGGGTCTTAGGCTCTAAACTTACGTTTTTATGTTCATTTAGAGTAAGTTATGTCTCAATCAATGCAGCAGAAGTTAAAACAGCTAAGAAAGGCTTTAAATTATTATGCAAGACGTTATTACATTGAGGATGACTCCGAAGTTCCTGATGCTGAATATGATCGTTTAATGAAAAAACTTCTAGATATTGAGTTAAAAAATCCAGAGTTAGTGACTATTGACTCTCCTAGCCAAAGGGTTGGTTGTGCTGTTTTAGATAAGTTCGGTAGAGTAAAACATAAAACAGCGATGTTATCTCTTAATAATGTTTTTCATGATCAAGAACTTGAAATGTTTAGTAATAGAGTAAACAGTAGATTAAATGTTGTAGCTGCAGAATATTGCTGTGAACCTAAATTAGATGGGTTAGCAGTCAATTTATTATACGAAAATGGTTTTTTAGTTCAAGCAGCAACACGAGGTGATGGAGCTATTGGTGAAAACATTACTGAGAATATACGCACCATTAAGACTATACCTCTCAAACTTCAAGGGAAAGGTTGGCCTAATGGAGTTGAGGTTCGTGGTGAAGTGTTTGTATCTAAAGTAGGTTTAGGTAAATTAAACAAAAAGGCTGCTAGCAATGGCGAAAAAATTTTTTTGAACGCGCGAAATGCAGCGTCGGGTAGTTTACGTCAGTTAAACTCAAAAGTAACCGCTAAACGTCCCTTGAGCTTTTATGCGTATGGCGTAGGTTTTTTTCAAGGATCGTTGTTCGGCAGTCATTATCAACGTTTGTTGCATCTAAAAGATTGGGGTTTCCCTATATGTTCTGAGGTATGCTTAGTTCATTCTTTAGCTAAAGTAAAGTCATATTATCAGGATGTTTTGCTTCGTCGGGATAACTTAGACTATGAAATTGACGGTATAGTTGTTAAAGTTGATAACATTGAATTTCAAGAAAGATTAGGCTTTGTTGCTCGTGCTCCACGTTGGGCTGTTGCTTACAAATTTCCAGCGAAAGAAGAGTTAACATTGCTGATTGGTGTTCAGTTTCAAGTTGGTCGAACTGGATCTATTACGCCCGTTGCTAAATTGGAACCAGTTTTTATCGACGGTGTTACAATAAAGAGCGCAACGCTTCATAATCTCGATGAGGTAACGCGATTAGGGGTAAAAATTGGTGATACTGTTGTAGTACGTAGAGCAGGAGGTGTAATTCCTCAAGTTGTTTCAGTTCTTTTAAAACGTCGTAGTAACAGGGAGCAGGATATTGTGTTTCCAGTTTCTTGTCCAGTTTGTCAAGCTCCAGTTGAATATGTCAAAGGTAGCTCAATTATTCGTTGTAGTGCTGGGATGTTATGTCCAGCTCAGCGAAAAGAAGCATTGAGACACTTTGTCTCAAGAAAAGCAATGAATATTGATGGTTTCGGTCACAAAATTATTGAGCAACTTCTTGATTTAAAAGTTGTTGAAACACCAGCTGATTTATTTAGGCTTCCAGCAAACATTATAGAAAAGTTAGATCGTATAGGAAGCAAGTCAGCACAAAATCTAATAAACGCATTAGAAAAATCCAAGAGGACTTCTTTAGCTCGTTTTGTGTACGCTTTAGGAATAAAGGAAGTGGGCGAAGTTGCTTCTAAAAATTTGGTTCAACATTTTTATACACTAGACGCAATCCAGGCAGCTTCTTATGAGACTTTGCTTAAAGTTCCTCATATTGGCTCCAGAGTCGCTGATAGCATAGTGTCTTTTTTTGCGCAACAAGGTAATCAGAAATTTATAAAAGAACTGATTGAATTAGGTGTAACATGGCCGGATGTAAGATTAATTAAGAAATTAAAACCTCAAATATTGTCAGGTAAAACCATCGTGCTTACTGGTTCCTTATCTCGCTTACCACGCAGCGAAGCTAAGATAGCATTGCAAATGCTCGGAGCGCAAGTGTCGGAAAAGCTTTCAAAGAAAACTGACATTTTATTTGTTGGCAAGAACCCTGGTTCAAAACTACCAAGAGCAAAAAACCTTGGTGTAGACATTCGTACAGAGGAAGATTTGCTAAACATTATTCAGTAAATTTTAAGCTAAAGATAAAATGTTTCAAATATTCTGTATTGTTTCCTTAATTAAGCGTTGAAGTTCACCTTTGCGAAACATTTCAAGGATAATATCACAACCACCAATTAACTGGCCCTTAATCCATAATTGAGGAAATGTCGGCCATTGAGCATAAGAAGGCAGCACGGAACGAATATCTGGATTCTGTAGGATATCTATATGGGAGAACTGTTCACCACATGCTGTTAACGCTTCAGATGCTTGAGCAGAGAATCCACAGGCAGGGAGTTGTGGTGAGCCTTTCATATACAGAAGAATTAAATTCTCTGAAATTTGTTTTTTAATTTTATCGATAGTTTCCATTTTTTGCCCAGTATGCGTACATTACTTAGTTGTGTTCTTAATCATTTGGATATTAAAGAAGGTTGATTATTGCATAAATGAGACTTTACGATCAACTCTTGTTTTTTTAGTATGTTAAAATCAAAGTTAGTTTTACTTTTAATAAAACTCTTTACAAAAAATTGGAAATTTGTTACCATGGAAAGAAGCCAGTCTTTCTGGCGGATTAACAGCATTAAAATAATTCGTAACAAGATGGAGAATTGGACAATGACATTTGAGTTACCAGCCCTTCCTTACGTAAAAGATGCACTAGAACCATATATTTCAGCTGAGACTTTGGACTTTCATCATGGAAGACACCATAATACCTACGTGGTTAAGTTGAATACGCTTATTTCTGGTACTGAGTTCGAAAATAAAACATTAGAGGAAATTATTAAGACTTCTACTGGTTCTATATTCAACAATGCGGCACAAATTTGGAATCATACATTTTACTGGCAGTGTTTAGCGCCAAAATCCGGTGGTCAACCTACTGGTTTGGTATTAGATGCCATTAATGAGGCATTTGGTTCTTTTAAAATATTCAAAGAAAAATTCACAGACTCTGCAATTAGTAATTTTGGCTCGTCATGGACGTGGTTAATTAAAAAGGCTAATAGTGCTTTAGAAATTCTTAATACTTCTAATGCGTTGACCCCTTTGACAGAAGAGGGAGTTACCCCGCTCTTAACTGTTGATCTTTGGGAACATGCTTATTATATTGATTATCGAAATGTTCGTCCGGATTATATGAATGGCTTCTGGGCTTTAGTCAACTGGAAGTTTGTTGAAAAAAATTTTCTGCAATGAGATGTGTGACGTTTAGTTAAGATCAAGGTCTACATGGTTTCCGCCGTGGTAGGCCTTCTTTTTTCGGTAGTTCTAAGAAAACCTATTGTGTAAGTATTCTCTTATCTTTCAGTACAGGTTTGAGTGTTGGCTTTTTTCACTTATTGTTGATGCACTTTGACGACGTGTGATACTTTGTTAAATCGTTGCTTAGGTGTAATATTCAATGCTGTTGTTGTTTTTATAATCGAGTTGACTCTTTCGCTAAGGACAGCAAAATAGCTGCCCTTTCTTAAAGTGTCATTTAGCGATCTTGAGGTTTAGCTATTGCGGAACCAGATTGGTTTTGTGCTGCTTGGCTTCCTGCACCTTTAGGTTGGTAGCGTTTAGCGCGTAAAGGAGCAGCAACGATTTTAATTTCTTTCAGTTTCTGAGAACCAGGTGCTTTGGTCATAGGAGATGTTACGTGAGATCTAGTTGGCACTTTAATTTTAGCTTCTTTTTTTACTCTCTTATTTGTTGAAGTTTCAGTACTTTTTATTCTTTCATCAATAATGGATTGTTCGGCCTTTTTCGATTCATCACTCAGCATCCCTAAATTGCGAGGTGGTGTGATCATTTCATTTGTCATTGTTTCTGGCACCAAACCACTAGATAAGTGATAAGAAGAACGCTCATCACAATGTTGTTGAGAATTTTTATCTATTTTTTCAGTTTGTATTGTATTGTTTTGAACAACACTAGAATTTTTTATTCGGATTTTTTTATTATTTGATTTTCGACGTTGACGACGTTCCTTTGCCTTAGTTATTTTTTCTTCTGACCGAGATTCTGATTGGTTAATTTTAGTTTCACATTTTAATTCTTTTTGTTCAAGAAAATTATTATTTTTTATATAGTTGTATTTCTTGTAACGTTCCTGCTTGTATTCTTTTTTATTTTCAATTTCTAAAATTTCTTCGTTGTAATCTAACTTGCGTTTTCGTATATCAACCTTATTTTGAGGACCTTGATCGTTTTTTTCACTTTTGATTTTTTCCTCCTGTTTTTTCTTTTTTTTCATTGCTTTAATTTTATTAAATAGGAAATTATCAAGTATTTTTGAGAGAATGTTGAAGGGATTTAGCTGGCCCTTTTCAGTTTTAATCGCGAAAAAATTTAAGCTTCGAGTTTTTCTTGTTGCGTTTAAGGTTGGTTGAGAAGAGGATAATGAAGGTCTTTTAAGTGCATTTCCATCAATTCTTATCGGTTTCATTTCAATTTCAGTGATTTCTTTCTGCTCACTTTCCTTTAGGGTCTCAATATTTTTAGGTATTAAGTAGGATAATAGATCACCTCCTTCTCCTTCTCTAATACGAACAACCTCAAAGTGAGGTGTCTCCATGTTTGAATTTGGTACTATTGTTATCTTGACTTCTTGAATTTGCTCTATGTAGTTAATAGAGGAACGCTTTTCGTTTAAAAGATAGGACGCAATGGAAACTGGAACAATAGTCAAGACTTTTTCAGTATTATCTTTCAAAGCTTCTTCTTCAATTAAACGTAGAACAGATAGCGCTAAAGATTCATTATCACGAACTACACCAGTACCTGTACAACGAGGGCAAATATGATGACTTGCTTCAGATAAAGAAGGACTTAAACGTTGACGTGACATCTCTAATAGACCAAATCGAGAAATTCGACTAATTTGTATACGAGCGCGATCTAGACGAACTGCATCACGTAAACGATTTTCTATTTCACGTTGATGAGTTATGGGTGTCATATCGATGAAGTCAATGACGACTAAACCACCTAGATCTCGTAAACGTAATTGTCTTGCAATTTCTTCTACGGCTTCCAGATTAGTATTTAAGGCTGTTTCTTCGATATCGCCACCTTTAGTTGCACGAGCTGAATTAATATCGACAGAAGTCAGTGCTTCAGTTGGGTCAATTACGATTGATCCACCTGAAGGTAATCGAACTTCACGTTGAAATGCTGATTCGATTTGGCTTTCAATTTGATAATGGCTAAATAAGGGCACTTCGCCTGCATATTTTTTTATGCGCTTAACAAAATCAGGACGGACAAGACGAATATATTTTAAAGCGCTTTTATAAACAGCATTGTTATCAATTAAAATTTCTCCTATATCCCGACGCAAGTAATCTCGAATTGCACGGACGACAACATTACTTTCTTGATGAAGTAAAAAGGGAACAGGATTTGAGTTAAACGCTTGTTTAATTGCTCCCCAGTGATTTAATAGGACATTTAGATCCCACTCAAGCTCTTCAGCACTTTTTCCTACACCGGCAGTACGAACGATTAATCCCATACCTTGCGGTAATGCGAGCGTATTAAGTGCGGCCTTAAGTTGTGTCCGTTCATCGCCTTCTATCCGACGTGAAATTCCACCAGCACGAGGATTATTAGGCATCAGAACTAAATAGCTGCCCGCGAGAGAGACTAAAGTTGTTAAAGCGGCCCCTTTACTGGCGCGTTCTTCTTTTTCTATTTGAACGATTACTTTTTGATTTTCACTTAATATTTCTTTGATGTTCGGACGACCTTGATACGTATAACCATTTGGAAAGTATTCGCGAGCGATTTCTTTGAGAGGAAGAAAACCATGTCGTTCTGAACCATAGTCTACAAAGGCAGCTTCTAAGCTAGGTTCAACGCGTGTTATACGTCCTTTATAAATATTGGATTTCTTTGATTCATGGCCCGGGCTCTCAATATCTAGATCGAATAGCCTTTGACCATCAACTAAGGCAATACGCAACTCTTCTTTTTGAGTTGCGTTAATTAACATTCTTTTCATTTACAAAATCTCATTATCTTTTTTATTTTAATTACTCTTGTTGTATGTAGTTTGCTAGATTAAATAGCTTAACTTTATAAGTTAGCTGCAAGGATACTTTATCTTTCAATTTTACAATCAAAACTATGCTAGCTTGCGATCCGCAGTTTGGCGGAGGAAACTCGGTACGAACATACGATGATTCGGAGAAACAAGACGACTCGGTTCGATTACGTATCAGGCCATACTAGGGCGCTATAACCTTAAGTATTTGACTCTTTAGTAATAAATGACGGTTTTGAAATTAATCAAAACGCACACCGCAACTTTAAATTTTAACACTACTTTAAAAATACAGCAATCGACTTTATTGTTAAACAACATAAAAAAGCATATAGCATAATGAGATGAGAGTTGATAAGCTGAGTTTTTAGAGAATTTTTGTTGGGGTATAAGGATAACAATCCTAGAGATGAGCAAAATGAAAAGGAGAGTTCAATTGATCGAAATCAGTAGTAGTGCAGCTGGGCAACGTATTGATAATTTTTTATTTAATCGGTTAAAAAAAGTTCCCAAAAGTATGATTTACCGTATCTTGCGAAAAGGACAGGTACGTGTAAATAAGAAACGTATTCAGGCTAAGTATAAATTGCAATCAAGAGATTTGGTCCGTATTCCACCAGTCACTATACCCATACAGAAAGACACTGCAAGTTCTACGATTAATACTAAACTGAGAAAAATTTCAGAATTAGAGTGTAATATTGTCTTTGAAGATGAGCATATACTTATTCTTAATAAACCATCAGGTACTGCTGTTCATGGTGGTAGTGGGCTTGAATTTGGTGTAATTGAAGGTCTTCGAGCATTAAAGTCTAGTATGCGTTTTTTAGAATTGGTACATCGCATTGATAAAGATACATCTGGAATTTTACTTATCGCTAAAAAGCGTTCTGCTTTACGTCATTTACAAGCTCAGTTTAGAATGAAAGTAGTTAAAAAGTTTTATGTGGCACTAACAAAAGGAGAGTGGAAAGAATATGATAAAATAGTGAAAGCTCCCTTGTTAAAAAACGAATTAAGTGGTCTTGTTCGCGTTAGCTTGCAAGGTAAATCGTCAGAAACTCGCTTTAAAATTATGGAAAAATTTCCTAATGCAACATTAGTTCAAGTCAATCCAATCACGGGACGTACTCACCAGATTCGTGTCCATAGCCAACATGTTGGACACCCTGTTGCGTGGGATGAGAGATATGGTTCTAAAAAATTCGATATGTATACAAGACAACTTGGTTTAAATCGTTTGTTCCTTCATGCTTCTAAAATTGAATTCATTCACCCATCAAGTAATAAGTTAGTAGAAGTGAGCGCACCTATGGAAGAGAAACTTGAGAAAGTTTTAATAGGTTTGAGAAAATTTAGACTTTTAAATAAACCAGGAGGCAGATTAATGTGAGTAGTTTGCTAATGGTTTTATTAAAAATTTAAATGCGTAGATTCAATAATCAATTGCTAGTACAGTAGGAGGGATACTGTTTTGTTTTAGGATGAGGAATAGTATTCCTGGATAACTTTAATGGAATAGACATGATGATTTCGTTTCAAAGTTAGAGTATTGTATCTTTAACTAGTATAGGAGCGAGTGGAGAAATATAAGGTGATAGTAGGCTTGATTGGATGGCGTGGTATGGTTGGTTCAGTATTGATGCAACGTATGTTAGAAGAGGAAGACTTCGCTCTTATTGAACCAGTTTTCTACAGCACATCGCAAAGTGGTATTTTAGCTCCAAATTTTTGTAAAGATATAGGTGTGTTGCAGGATGCGTTTCACATTGATAGTCTCAAGAGGATGGATATAATTATTACTTGCCAAGGCAGTGTTTATACAAAAAGAGTATATCCAATGCTACGTCAAGCAAACTGGAAAGGGTACTGGATTGATGCCGCATCTACGTTGCGTATGGAAAGAGAGTCAATTATTGTTTTAGATCCTGTTAATTTTACCCAAATTCAACAAGGTATTCATTCGGGAGTTAATACATTTGTAGGTGCTAACTGCACAGTTAGTTTAATGCTTATGGTTTTAGCTGGCTTATATAAGCAAGATATGATTGAGTGGGTAAGCACGATGACTTATCAAGCCGCATCTGGTGCAGGTGCTCAAAATATGCGTGAGCTTATTTCGCAAATGGGTGCTCTCAGTGACTCTGTTAGATCAGAGTTTGTTAACCCTATATTAGATTTTGATAGAAAAGTGACAGATACTGCACGATCATCGTCATTTCCTACTGATCAATTTTGTGTTCCTCTTGCAGGTTCTTTAATTCCATGGATTGGTAAGAAAAATAAAAATGGTCAAAGTGAAGAAGAGTGGAAGATAGCTTTAGAAGCAAATAAAATTTTAGGGTTACGAGATTCACCTGTGCCAATTGATGGAACTTGTGTACGTGTCGGAACAATGCGTTGTCACGCTCAGGCATTAACTATTAAGTTAAAACAGGTTCTTCCAATTGATGAAATCAAAGAAATAATCGAAGAGCATAATGCTTGGGTTAAGGTAGTCCCAAATGACCATGATACTACTATTCGAGAACTCACGCCAGTAAAAGTTACAGGGAGCATGTCATTACCTATAGGTCGCTTACGAAAGATGTCAATAGGTGAAAATTTTTTGAACGCATTTACTGTCGGTGATCAATTGCTATGGGGTGCTGCTGAAGTGCTCCGTCGTACGTTAAGAATTATTCTTTCTGAGAGAAAAGATTAACTTGAGATTGTTAGCCTAGCTCTATATAACTGCTAGTTCGTGCTGTTAGCATGAGATTCAAATCTAACAAATCATGTTGATAGCTGCATCGTGACATACTGAGAGTTTTTATCGTAGAGTTTTAAGTTTATTTTTTTCAGATTTTTATTTTTTTAAAATTATTAATGTATCAAATACAAAATATTTTCAGAAGTTTGTTTCGGTTTTCGATACGAGGCTATAATATCTCAATGCGTTCTTCAAAAACCCAAAATCAAAAATTTTTTTAGATTGTTTAGGTTGCTTTTAGGAAACTTATAGCTTCTATTTTTATTTAGTCAGAAATGGTTCCAAGTTAGGTGGTCTATAATAAACTGATTTAAGTATCTTATTTTTATTGATAGTTTTGACATTAGAAACGAAATCTTCAGCACATTTTACAATAATGCAACCATTTTTTGGTATTGAGATAAGTTTAATGCCTTGTTTGGTGTAAAATGCTTCAGTATCAGCGTGTTCCCTTTGATTCCGGCAAGCTTTGCTCATATTACTCGAATGTATTTCATTCCAGCAAGGAATAAAGTCGATATCACAATTTGCCGATATGTTTAATAACAAATCTATTAAATAGCTAACCGCTAAATTATCTTCTACCTTACTCTGGGCAAGGTGGACTAAACGTCCGACTAAAACATACACACTATCTACAATAGCATCTGCTTGTTCAATCTTATTTTTTGCCTCTGCAAGTTCGGTTAATTCCTCAATGACAAGAGCTGTGTGCAATATGTCATCTTGATCATCTAAGTTTTTTTGATCTGCAATCGGCAAACCAAATGCATTACGAAACTCTAAAACATCACGGTAAAGGGAATTAAAAATATCTTGAGTAAATTTGGATAGTCGCATCGATCCTGGTAAATTTTCATGATTTAGATTCCAGATGATAGAAAATTAAAAGATGAATTTCTATGTAATGCATGAATATGGAGTAGAAATTTTGAAGTGCATTGCATTTAATGATCGTGAGTTTAATAAAAGCGTCTTAAATTTATTGACCTTTCCTATCGAATATGAGAACAATAGTCTTAGTAATGATATTTATATCCATTACTACCCAGGAGTATATTGAAGAGAGTGACAATGCATAGCTATGATCGAAGCCAACTTTGTGCCTGACATCATCAACGCAGGTGTCATATCCTTGGTTTATTTGTGCTAATCCAGTGATTCCAGGAAGTACACCGTAGGTTCTTTCGGAGAAGAATGGTATCGCATTTTCAAGCTTATTATAAAAAATTGGGCGCTCAGGTCTTGGTCCAATTAAAGACATTTCTCCTTTAATAACATTCACTAATTGTGGAATTTCATCAAAGCGAGTTTTACGTAAAAAGTGTCCAACAGAAGTAATCCTCGGATCGTTTTTTGTTGCCCATATTGCTCCGGAATATCTTTCAGAATTTTGATACATGGTTCGGAATTTGATAATTTTAAAGAAAATTATTTTTTTAGAGGTTGATTTTCCGACACGTAACTGTTTATAAAATATTGACCCATCTGAATTTGCTTTAATAATCAAGCCAACTGATAATATTATTGGAGAGAGCAATATTAAACAAGAGCATGCAGTCAATAGATCAAAAATGCGTTTTCCATAATATATTGAGATACGAGTAGATTTATTCGCAGTCATATAAGGTACCTTAATGATTAATCCTGGTCCATTGTCCAGATTCAAGCCCCAGTAGGTAGCGTAAGCCACCAATAAAATTTGCACAATGTCCGACTATGAAGTAGGTTGCTAACTGAAAGATTTTATGATGAAAAACATATGGAAATAAAAAGCTCAACAAAATTATGCCATATAGTGCAATCTGGGTGATTAGGATTACAAGGAACAATGGATGTTCTATGAGTGCAGCTGAAGCAATTAGGCAAAAAATCATTAAATAGGGTATAGCGAGCCTTAGTCCTTTTCCTGAAAAAAAAGCAAAAGCGATTGCTTTATTTTGAGGATTCAACAGATTTAGGAATTGAATTACTTGTTGCATGTTACCTGCAGAGATTCTAATGCGACGTTTAAAATCTTCAATTCTGCTTGTTGCTTCAAGCTCAATTGCGCGTATTCCAGTTTCATAGTTCGCACGATAACCGTTTCTAACTATCTCCATAGGTAGTATGAAATCATCGTTGATAGCATTTGGTGGAAAAGGTTTAAACAAGTGTGTTCGAAAGAGATAAAGTGCACCATGCGCACCAAGAACAGAACATAAGTTTGCTTCATTTTGTTTAATCTGATTTTGATATTGCCAATATTGCAACGCACCTTTATGATCGTCATCAAGTAAAGAGTAGCTTCCACTGACTACACCTACTTTTTTATCATAAAAATTTTGTTCAGCAATCAATAATGAATCAATTGAAATCAGTGCTGATACATCACTAAGAGCAGTGATATCGCTTGAAATAGAAGGCATTATTTTATTGATTAACGTGGTCTTTCCTCGATTTTTCTCGAAAGAAATAATTTCAAAATGGGTATCACAACAGATTGCTTCTTGTATTGTATCTTGTGCTATATCAACGGTGTTATCTTGACAACCATCGCATAAAATAATAATTTTCAACTGCTTTTTCGGATAGTCTAAGACAGCCAGATTACGTATTTTATCGGCTATCCAGCATGATTCGTTGTAAGCAGGAACAATGATGGTAATCGATGGACGAACTTTGTCCTTATAAGAGATTTTGTATCCTCGCAGAGTATTAGTAATTTGGATTGGAGGGTGATATTTAGAATACAATCTTAAAAGCCAAGGGTATCCTACATGATGGTAAACTATCAGAAGAACACTGATGATCCATGTATTGATTAAAATAACTTCAATCATGCTAAGGCTTCCTCCATTAGTAACTCGTATTCTTTAACCATTTGTTTAATGTTATTATTTTTTAGTACAAAATTACGCGGACTAATCTTTGTAGGATTAGCTAACATGTTTAACAATGCTTGTGCGATATCTAAAATATTTTCAGGTTTTATAAGTTTTCCGCTATCTGGACAAAGTGCTTCACTTGAGGCTCCAACATCAGTTATCGCGCAAGGAACGCCACATGCTTGTGCCTCCAAAGGAGATAAAGGAAGTCCTTCTAAACGTGAAGGTAGACAAAATAGATCTAGTGACTGATAGAAGGAAGGCATATTTGTTAATAGCTTGATAAATCTCACTCTTTTATCCAGAGCTAGTCTACGAACTAAATTTTCAAGGTTTTTTTGTTGGCTACCTTGTCCTGCGATTATCAAATGAACGTCTTTTGGTAGAAATCGCATTGCTTGTATTATGAGGTCATGTCCTTTAATAACTTCTAATCGTCCAGCACTACCAATTAGAATTTTATGTAGAGGGAAGCCAAGTCGTTTCCTAGCAGTGTAGTTATTACCTGGACAAAATTTATTACAATCTACACCATTTTTTATGGTGATTATATCTGGGTATAAAAAGTGCTTTTTGAGTGTATATTTTACTTTTTCTGCATCTGCGACCAATATTGGTTTTGTGATTTTTAATGCCAATTTTTGTAGTTGAATGTGTTTGTAATTATTAAAGTGCCACACATCATGTTCGGTATGAATTCGTACTGGAATATTTAATAGGCGAGCAGTAATTCCAGCATATAATAGTGGGCCTATGTGATGGGTGTGTACAATCTCTGGTTTGAGATGTAAGAATATTTTAATTAGTATGGATAATCTAAACAGGTAGTTTTTTGTTTTTTTTTCAATGAAGAAAATTTGATCTGAAAGCGCTTCAAGACGCGGCCAATTTGCGATAGCTTCTTCTTTGTTTCCTTCAAGACTAATAATCATGACTTTATTTAATGGATGAGCGAAAGTAAGCAAGTCAAGCGTTAAATTTTCTAGACCTCCTAGGGCTAAATGTTGTACAACATGGACAATTTTTATTCCAGATTTGCATGAATTAATTGATATATTCATAGATTTTTCGTTTTTACTATACGTTATAAGATAAAATTTGAGAAATTCATGTAGTTGTGGCATTAAATATACCAACTAATTTAGTTTAATTAAATCATATAGTTATTAATTTTGATTTCATTCTGAGAATCGGATTGAACAACAGTTTGAGAAACTCTGTTATAGACAATGCTAGTAATTTACTGTAGTAATCGCCATTGTTAAGGTGTATCCCTTTAGCTAATTAAGAACTTTAGGAATGACAGTTATGACTGGAACTTCAGTGAGTATCTCTAATTGATCTGGCCTTCTGATTGATGTATCAAATAACTCTACAATAGTAGCAAGGCCAATACCGAGAAAAATACCGGCTAAAAATCCTGTAATAGCAAAAATAATCGGAGGAAAATTTGATGGTTTACTTGGCGTGAATGGTAAATCAATAATTTTTACGCGTTTTTTTTGTTCAAAGATACCGAGAGATCCAGTTAATTGAGCCATCTCATAACGTTTAACTAGCTCATCATAAAGTTGGCGTTTGATTTCGACATTTTTAAACAAACGATATAATTCTTTAGCACTATTACCAAAGTTGTTTGCTTTTTGTTCTAGTTCAAGAATCATGTTATTCAAACTTTTAGTTTCTTCATTTAATGATTCAAATTTACTACGAGCCATTTGTAAGTTATGCAGTTGTTCGGATAAAAATGGTTGCATTATTTTCGCTTTACCTAGTACATTGCTACTCGCTATATCCCATAATTGTCCACTATTAAAGTTAGGTTGTGCAATTTTTAGTAACTCGGAACGTTCAGATTCCAACCTTCTAATCTCACGTTCTTTTGCCTGTACAGAACTATGATTCTTGGTGTATTTAGCGTACAACAGTGCAAGTTCACTACGTGTTTTGATAATTTGCTCTTCTATTTTTCCAATAACTGGATTGGTTTTTGATAACTGTTGATCAAGAGTGCCTAAATTTTTCTGAGCACCAGCTAGCTCTGCTTTTTTTTGGTACAAGTTTTGCCTGAGTATAGCTAACCTATTTAAGCTTTGCACTTGTATTTCTGGTGTAAGCAAGGCATTAGTGTTTTTATATTCAGCTAATGCATTTTCAGCAACATCGAGATCCTCTTTTCTTTTTTTGATATGAAACGCTAAAAATTCTCTAGAATCTTGTATAGATGAACGTTCAGGGGCTAAAAGCTGTTCAATAAAGTGGTTACTTATTGATTGTAATAGAGGTTTCATTCCATCAGGCTTAGTAGATTCAAGTTCAATTTTTAAGAAATCTTTGCCTAGTTGAGTAATAGTCAGACTTTTAGAAATATTGCGCATTACTTCTTCTATTTCACTTGGGATCATCGCATCATTAATCAATTCAAGTTCTAGTGCGACAGAATGAAGAATATGACGACTTTTGAGAAGTGTACTTAGTGCACTGAGGCGTTCTTTTAACATGGTGGAAACTGCAATATCTTTTAAAAATGGGTTCATTTTTGCTGTTTCCTGGATAAGCATGCTGGTATGAGAATGATAGGTTGTCGGTGCTAAATGCGCGATACCTAATCCAATAAAAGGTAAAATAAATATTGGAAAACAAATTAAATAACGTCTACGCCAGGCAACGCTAAATATAATGATCAATTGAAATTTAAGCTTATTCATATTTGCTCTAATATCTGATTGACGAATGCGCTGCGCTTTTCCCAAGTATCTTTTTCGACTACATTTCGTGAAGATTTTTTTTGTTTATGAAAATTTGAAAGAGCTTGAGACATTTCTTTACTATTTCTAACGATATTTATATAATTCCTAAACGGTTCTAAAGCTGGGAAATGAGTAGAGATAATAGTGCTTTCAACTGCTAAATATTCCATAAGTTTTAAAGGACTACATGTTAGTATTTGTTTATTTGTTTTAAACGGCAATAAACTTACATCCCAATGTTGGCTATATTGTGGAAGTTGCTGATGAGTTTTGGTACCTAAATAATATACATTGTCGTAAGTTGGCAGTTTAGAATATCTCAATTTTTGAGGCCCTATAAATACGAAATTCCAATCCTGTTTTTCTCTAGCTACTTCATTAAGCATTTTATAGTCTATCCAATTAGAAAGGCTACCATAAAATCCTGCGATAGGTTTACCATTCTGTGGAAGATCTGTAGCTCTTGGTGCTGGTGTAGAAAAAAGTTTCACGTCAACTCCATGCGGTAGTAACCGTGTTTTCCAAAGTGGAAATTTATGCAATAGCATATTACTTGCAGTGAAAATAAGATTTGCCTTTTTGACTAGTTTTTTCTCATGCTTTGCTATGGATTGGTGGTCAACACCTGATAGGAATTCAAAATCATCTCCGCAGTAATAAATTACAGCAGATTCACCCAAGTAACCACAAAGATCTGCTGCTGTAGGTAAGGAACACCATAGAATTGGTTTTTTCAATTGTGCACAGTGTAAAATAGATCTAAGTTGATAAAGCATCATTTTTTTAGCAATTTTTCTAGCGATATCTGAGTTTGGTGCAGGAATAGTTATTAAGTTGACTATCGTAATCTTGTTTTTCTCTACATTTAATTGTTTCTCAAAAAAAGTAGATTTTCTAATTATAAGCTTTTTAAACGTTCGTTTCAGGTCGTTTAAATTGAATTTCGGCTGTCGTAAACCAATGGAATTTATCCATATAATTTTTCGATCGCAAGCGAGTTTTTTTACTATATGTTGAGTGCTAGATGGATGCGTTTCAAAATCTTCCGCGAATACGATTAAATCACGTTGCATTGGTTCCTTCCATTAATATTTTTTTCAATTGTAGCTACAATTTTCGCCGGATTTCCTGCGGCTATGACAAAGGATGGTAAATCTTTTGTAACTACACTACTTGCCGCGACAACCGTACCTTCACCAATCGTGACACTATGAAAAACAGTAACGTTACTTCCCAGCCAAACATCGCGCTTAAGATGAATATCTCCTGTTTGTATTTCTTCATCACTTTCACCATTTGCTCTTCGTTGTGCGTTGAGTGGATGTCCAGAGTAGCCAAATAAAAGACTCCTTTCTGCTATACGAACATTGTCTTCGATTATGATCGTTTTACCTACTGCTATCGTTGTTTGCCAGCCAATATCTGCATTATTTCCAATCTTTAGTTTGGGGTTTTTGGATAACGAACGACCACTAAAAGTTGTTTGACCCGATATTCGACAATCATTTCCAACACTTACTTCAAGCGGTCCAGTGATCAATGGAATCCCATCATACAGGTATAAATTTTTTCCATATTTGCTCAGGCGACCTTTAAAAATTGGTGTATTGAACAAAATTCGTACAATATTTTCCAAAATATTCGTGGTTATTTTGTACAATATATAAAATCCTTTATTCAGTATTTTTGGGGTAGGTATTTCGAGTGTTCTTATTTTTTTAAAACAAGAGAAAAGATTGCGCAAATTTTTATTTGGGTTTGATTGTAGAAAAATTTTCAATTCATTCATTAGGTTGAACAACATATTTATCATTTCTTCATCTACGAATTTATTTGAAGTACTCTTCACAGAGTATGCCAATAATAAATAGCTTTAGTATTCAATTAGCTAAGTAATTATACTAATCAACAAAATTGTTATTCTTATTTTGAGAATTATTTTGCGTTAAGTTGGAGACTGCTATTGTTAACGCAGCAAGAATATATATGGGCCAGTTAAAAGCTTGAGTAAGAAAAGTACTAGAGACAATGCTTCCGATAAAACCTGCATAGACGGAATTCGCTACTACGGTTAAGTGAGGTGAGAATAGTTCGGGAGATTTAGAAATTCTACGAAGTGTATCACGTGCAGTATGAATAACAGAAAAAATAAAAATTATGAATACAATGAATCCAGGTATTCCAATTTCAGCTAATACACCAAACCAAGTACTATGTACTGCGTGGTTTGAGCCATCCCAATATGAACTGTAAAAAAAATAATTTGGGAAAAAATTATTGAGTCCAACTCCAGTAAGTGGATTATCCATAGCCATCCTATAAGCTGCTTTCCAAGCGAAGATTCGTCCTATAGATGACTCATCCATCATAATCTCTCCGAAAAATCTTCCTGAGATTTTGCTCAGAATTCCAGATAGTAGGTATAAATAAAGTAATCCAATAACCCCTAGTAAAATAAAAAAATTTTTAGAATATATAAGTTTTAAGGCACAAATACTAATTACTGCAAGAGAGCCTAATAAACCGCCTCTACTCTGAGTCGCCATAATCGCTCCTATGAATAATCCAGTCGTAATTATAGCGATAACTTGTTTTAAAAAGGAAATTCCTTTGGTAGTTCCTAAATTAATAGAAAAAGCAAGAGGAAACATCAATACTAAAGAAAGATCATTTGGATCTCCGAGCATTGATCCAATATCACGTCCAATCGTAACTCGTGTCCCCTCAACTAATCCAATTTCATTTACTAAATTATAGAGAGTAATCGAAGCGATCAAAGTTCCTGACAAAACTATAGAAAATGAAATTTGTCCAATATGTTTGTCGTTATTGACAACCCATATAATAGCAAGTGTCATTACAATAATTTTCCAATAGACATTTGTGAAAGCAGTAAGTGCTAATTCAACATTTGAAGCTGTAAACATTCCCATGGTTGTTAGTCCCCAAAAAATTCCTAACCAGGTTAATGAAGGGTGTCCATATATTTTAATTTTCTGACTTAATAGGGTATGCCATATTAAGGCAAATAATGCCCCAAGCGATAATACAAGAGGAATTTTTAAATGGTATAAGGTAGGAATAGCTTCATGAATTCGAAAGAAAGAAAAAAGAACAAATAAAGTCACTAGCCAAAATGGTTGATTGAGCGTTATTAAAATTCCAAGAGGGATCAAGCTTACCATGATAGGTACTATTGGACTAGGTATCAAATACCATACCGTTGCAATAATGAAACATAGAAGCACAATACTCATAAACAATAATCTTGATAAACTATACATCATTGACCTCTAAACGCTTCGAAAAAGCATTGCGAATTGAAATTATGCTAATACTCGTAAAAAAAGCGCTATAGTATGAAATAGCAAGATTTGTAACGATTCCAAAAATGAGGATTACAGTAAGCGGAAAAAAACTTTTGACGGTAAAGTTGAGCCATAGACAAGTTATAGTAACTAGTAGAATTGCTGCAAGTGCACAGTATTGATACGGCAGTGGTTCCAATAATTGGCTGCAATAAAATACCAACGAAACACGTAATATTTGTGCGAGCATAATTGAAAGGAGAATGCCCCAAACACCATGTAATGACATTATCCAGCACAAATAAAGTCCTAAGCTAGTGCAGACGAGGTCGATTTTAAGCATCCACTGTGTTTTTTTACTATTTAGTATTCCAATATTAATGAGATTGCTAATTTCTTTTAAAAGAGAAATGAAAATGGTACCTATGACTAAGTAACAAGCGTCATAGTAACTTTTTGGTAATGCTGATTGAATAAATATTTGACTTATATAAGTGACAAAGATTGCGGAAAGAACGATATAAACAAGACCACATTGGGTTATTTTGATTGTGTATGACTTACCTTTTTCTGATAATACTTGAAAACGTTTAGGTATCCACCACATACAAAAAGGTTGGACAAGAATGCACATTGCAAGCGAAAATTTGGCAGAAATGGAGTATAACCCAAGACTTTCCATTGAGATACTATAGCCGATTATCCATTTTTCTGCTCCAGTTAATCCAAATGTGATCATTGTTGATAACATCAATGGAGTAGAATAGGATAAAAGTTTCTTCAATTCCTCAAATTTCCCAAAATTCCATTGGAAACGGTTTATAAATTGAAGTAATGCCAATTGTAGGAATGTAGATGCAACACCAACCATATAGAAGAGTGTTATGTTCGGAGAAATTCTTAGGATAAGAAATATACCAGCTAGTTGAATGAGACAAGATAACGTGTTAATGATCAAAAGCGTGAAAGCTTTATCTTGTAAACGTAACCATGCAGTACTTATGCTAAGTGCAGTTTCAAAACAGAGTACAAGGCAAACGAGTAGGATTTCTATTTTGCTTAGCATGCGATTTATATGCGGAAACATGAATAAGAATGATGCAATTAAAATAGCCATACTAGTCGATAAAATTAATGAGGTTGAGTAAATTTCACTGGCTTTTTCAAATCGATATTTAGGGTCCTTTAAACAACCTACGAAGCGATATAAATTTTCATGCATAGCAAATCCTGACAATAAACAAAGAAACATTGATGTTGTAACTAAGATTTCTAGCTTACCTAACTGATTAGGTGTAAAATGATTCGTGATAATGGGTAGCATAATTAATGATGTACCCTTGGTTAAGAGTAAGCTTATTGCATAAATCAAAATATTCTTAATAGATCTGGGTAAAGTGTGTAGATGCATGATATTAATCTTATAATTCCCTCATAAACTTGAGATAAGCTTTAACAGGAATAGTTATTTAGATAATTAATGATTGCCTCATAGCAGTGTTCTGCGTGGTATAGCTCAGTTACTTTTAAAGCTGCTTGTCCAATGCGCTTTACGACATTTTGGTTATTACTTGCATATAAAATAGCATTAGCCAGTGATTTTGCGTTTTTTGGAGTATACTTAATACAATTAATATTGTTAGTTAGCTTAGTGTCCCAATACGCTCCATCCTTTGGAATTATTACACACATTCCAGCAGCCATAGCTTCCAGGACAGATAGTCCGAATGGTTCTTTTTGACTTGTTGAAATAAATATATTGCTATTTTTTCGAATAGAATCCAAATCTAAGGGTTCTTGATACCATTTAAAATTCTTCAATAAAATTGGAGCATGTGAAATTGGAAGATTGGTGTTATTTGGACGAATAAAGCAGATATTTGCAGTAAATGTTCTAGAAGATTCTAACATATTGGTTGCTGTAATAAGTAAGTCTAGACCTTTCCATTTAAGTAAAGACGCACTCCAAAAAATGATGGGCCGATTGTATTGACATTGGGATGGCCAGCGATATTGAGGAATACCGTTGATGAATTCTTGGAATTGTTCGCTTTCTAAGATTTTGCTGCATTGAAAAATAGATTTTTCTTTAGAAGTTTTGGTTTCTAAGTAATGTGCTATAGCATTAATTAAACTTTGTTTTGCTGAAGGTAAGTAGAATGCTTTTTGTACACGAGTAAGGTTATTACCAATTGAACGTGATGGTGCTACCATTCCATGGATTATTTGGATGATAGAAATATTTTTAAGTTGTTTTATTAAATACAGAGCCATATCTGTTCCTGGACCTGATGCTCCAAGAAAGTAGCTTACACGGGGAATACGTATTAATTTATAAAAGAGTAATAAAGCAAGCGAAAACTGTTTTAGCCAAAATATACAACCAGAGTTATCTTTACTTAAATAATTAAGGTAAGGAAGCGAATATATTGACACTTCATGGTGTTCTAAAAAATGTATGTTTTCCCAAGATCTTCTATCCATAGTTATGATAGTGAACTTAATTTTTGTTGAATTAGTCAATGTAAGTATATCTCTTGTAGCAATTTTAGATCCCCCATTAAAAGAGATTGGATCAAATACTAGGCAATGATGTTTAGAACGCATGTTGATTTCTTTATCTTAGTTTATTGAAAATAAAGGTTTTTATCGGAGATATAGCTTGAAAGAACGAAGTTTTTTCTTGTTGTTTTTCAGATAGAATATTGTGATAAATAGTTTCAATTCGCTGTATATTACGTGCAATTGTATGATGAGTTAGTATTTGTTTTCTTGCTTTAATTCCCATAATTTTCGAAAGTTCTGGATTTTCGAGTATATCGAGCATAGCTTTGATCAGTGGTAGAGTTCCCGAATTTTTATATAACAGCCCATTTTTTTTGTGAGTGATTATTTCTGGGATGCCTCCTTCATTGGGAGCGACAATTGGGAGTGCAGCTAAGGCAGCTTCGGCTATTACTAAACCAAACGCTTCTTTGTGAGATCCGCTAACAAAAGCATTTGTATTTTTTAACCAGCCTTGAGTGTTCTTTTGTACACCAACAAAATGCACATGTTGTTTTAAATTTAATTGATTGGTTTGTTGCTTGAGACAATGACGCAAAGGACCGTCACCAATAACTATTAGATGAATATAGGGATATTTAAATATTAAGTGGTATAACGCATTAATAATTCGATCGATACCTTTTCTATGGATAAGCGATCCTATAGTGGTAAAAATGAAGCTGTTTTCTGGAAGGTCCAGTTTAGATTTAATATCGATTGTTTTATGTTGAGATAAACGCTCAATATCTATTCCATTAGGAATGATAGACAGACGGTGATCTGGATATCCATCAGAAATAAGTTGGTGTGTAATAGCTTTGCTTACAGCAATGATTCTAGGAGAAAAATGTAGACCTAAAGTAAGCCTTTCATATGCTGAATAGTCGCTATGCAAGTGTGTAATCATTCGTATTTTAGTAAGTTTTGTTGCCGGATACATCCACTGACAAGGTGCAGCACTGTTGACGTGCACCAAATCTATTTTTGCTTCAAGAATATATTTCTTAGCAAAATCAATTTGTTTTTTCCAGGATATAAGATCAAATCTAGGCGTTTTCCAACCCAGTAAAACAGAAAAAGAGCTAAGTTTGCTATAGACTCCTATTTTGTTAGCTGTACGATATATAGATGTGTTGTTTGTCCATAAGAAAAGGGTATAGTGCCTTCTATCTATATTGAGCATCAAATCCAACAAGCACCGTTCACTACCTCTAATCCAATTTTCACCATAATGAACAAATAGTATACGTTTGTTTTTTTTCATCGTGAGTGTTAATTTCTACAGTACTTTTTATGGAGAGCTGCAAAGGAAAGGCCAATAGATGCTTGTCAGCCTATTAAATATATTTATTTGTAATTTAGTTTGAGCGTTTATTTATTTTGACAATTTTTTCAAAATGAGAATCAATTTTGATAAATTTGGAGAAGCTTAGGAATGATGTTGTTAACAGAGTAATTTTTTTGAATGGTTTCTATAGCTTTTTGACGAATAAACATTTTTCTGGTTTTAGAGAGTGTAATCCACTTTTGTATACCATTAACCAATTCTCGATCGTTTGTGGCAAGAAAACCATTGTATGAAGATTGAATGAGCACAGGTAGCTCACCAACGTTAACAGCGCACACTGGAATTCCTCTGGCCATAGCTTCGAGTGCTACCATAGGCATACCTTCATATCGAGAGCAGATGATCAGGATTCCAATATTTTTCCACACATGATTCATATCTTTTTGATATCCATGAAGAATAAGATTGCGGGGTTTATCAATGAGTATTTTTTTCTTCATTGGGCCCTCTCCATAGCAATGAAAATACTCTTTAGGAAAATATTTGGCAATTTTTACTAGCTTGTCTGGTCCTTTTTCATAGCTTAATCTGCCAACGAATGCTATTTCATCCCCTTGGCTTTTTGTTATATTGTCAAACGAGATAAAATTGTGCAGTAGGTATGAAGAAGAAGGTAATTTATTTTGGATTGATTGACTGACAGCCAAACATGTATTAGAAAGATTAGAACTATAACGATCCAAAAAATCATATAGCCATATTTTTCCTTTAGATGTCTCACCTGCATGATAAGTAGAAATTTGCTTTATTCTCATAGTAGGCGATAGACATCGAATAATCCTTCCGTATAAATTTGCTTTATAACCGTGGGTGTGAATTAGGCTTGGCTTAGTAAATTTAATTGCAAGTCTTAGTGATTTGAATTCGTTTGATGAAGGGAAGGATATATTTGAGAAAAAGTATGGGATAGACGAAATGCGAAGTTGTTCTTCTAAAGGAGTTGGGGTAGAATAGTGAGCAATAAACACCACCTGCACGGCGACGCGATATTTTTTTAATCCTTTTGCCAATTGAAGTACATGAGCTTCGATACCACCGTAAGTTAAGCTGTCAATTAAAAGCCATATTTTTTTTTGATTTATACTAAAACTACGTTCTTTCGTGCTCATCCTCAGATTCCCAGGCTTGTTTTTTTCTATAAATAGTTGAGGGACTCAATTCTAGCAAAATTGCAGCATTTAATACGTTGCCATCGCAGTAATTGATGGCATTCTGGATGTTTTCTCTTTCTATTTGCCACATGGGTCTAATAGCAATTGGTTTCCCTAAGGATAAGGAAGATTTAGAAAATTGATTAGTAGCTGGATTTATAGGAATAGTGCCTGAAATTTCGATAGGTTTTGAGATCATTTTGGATTTGTTAACTACCGATCCTTGATGTAAAATTTGTTCTGGTAAATGATTGAGCGATAATCTAGTTTCATTGTTGAGTACTACAATATTACGGATAATGTTCTGCAGTTGCCTTATGTTACCTGGCCATGCATAATTTTGGAGAAGTAATTCTGCATCTTGATTAATTCCTGAGAATTTTTTTCCATCTTCTTTTGCATATTTTTTCAGAAAATGGTTAGCAAGAATGGCTATATCGTTACCCCGTTCTCTTAGAGGGGGCATTTCGATTGGTACAACATGGACACGGTAATAGAGATCTTCTCTAAATCGACCTCTTTCAACTTCAATTAAAGGATCACGGTTAGTCGCACAGATAATACGAATGTCAACTTTGATTTCTTTTGTTGCTCCTAAAGGGGTGAAAGTTCCAGTTTGCAAGAAACGCAGAAGTTTTTTTTGCATTTCAAAATCCATTTCACATAGTTCATCTAGAAAAAGTGTTCCTTTATCAGCTAAAGAGGCTGCTCCTTTTCTATCTGCAGTAGCTCCAGTAAAAGCTCCTTTCACGTGACCAAAAACTTCACTTTCCATCAAATCTTTCGGTATGGCTCCACAATTTATTGTAATAAAAGGCTTTTTTTTACGCTTACTTTCACTGTGGATAGCTTCAGCGCAAACTTCTTTGCCTGTACCACTTTCACCATTAATAAAAACACTTGCATTTGTTGGAGCAACAGAATCGATGATTTTATACACAGTTTGCATTGGAAGGCATGAACCGAGAAATCCATGAAAACGGATACGATCAAATTTATTTTCGATATCTTTAACTAAATGCTCAAATTTTACTTGTCTTAAATGAAGAGCAATGGACGTTTTTAATCTATCTGCTTTAATAGGTTTTTCTAAAAAATCTTTCGCACCTTTTTGCATTAGACTAACAGCAGTATTAATAGAACCATGAGCAGTTGCAATAACAACAGAAGTTGGTACTTGGTTTTCCGATATCCAATCTAAAATATCTTCACCAGACATATCTGGAAGTCTTAAATCTAGTATTATTAACTGAGGTAGGTTTCGTTCAATAAAATCAATAGCCTCTTTTCCGGTTTCTACATGAAATAGTTTAAATGGCTCATTTTTTACATATTGTTTGTAAAGAATTGCGAGAGATGTTGAGTCTTCTACTAGTAATACTTTAGGTTTCATGGAATTCATCCTTGATGATCGATCTGAAAATGAAACTTTATTTAATTGATTTAGCATAGCTTTAAAACAAAAGGTAAAATTGCACTCTAAATTTTTGAGCTAGATGGAGTTTCGAAGCCTAGTTTTTTTCTATCTGCTAATGATTGAATTGATCGTCGTGCGAGTAATTGGAATTCAAATTCAGATTCAAATGCTTTATCAAGTTGTTTATTTAAACAAAATAGTTCAATTTTTTTCGCCATTTCAGATAATTGACGATTGCCTAAAGCTAAAGCTGAAGCACTAAGATTGTGAGTTTCGAATTGTAGCATGGCGATATTTTTTCTATGAAAAGCTTCATGAATTTTTTCAAGACAAGAATACGATTCTCTTAAGTAACACTCAATAAGTAAAGGAATAACTTCAACACTGGTATCTTTGATGACTTGTTGTAAAATAGTTTCATCTACAAGATCCAAATTCTTTTGTGTGTTTGAAGTAGAGCATTTTTTTTTGGCTGTTTTACTTGGCATTTTAATTTCCAACTGAATATTTTATTCTTTTCTTTAATTAAGAATAAGTTAATTTTCTAAAATTAGTTGAGATAGTTGCAGTAGTTTTTGTTTAATGCTCAAATTTTTAGAGGAGGAAAAAACTGATTTTGTACGGTTTAGTAAGGACGTGTATTTAAATGCAAAAAAACCTTTTTTAAGCTAATTGAGAGAGAAACTGGCTTTTGAGTAAGCGAACTTCGAGTTTATGACGTAAATTTTTTGAGATAAATGGAATTTTTTTAAGCCCACGAATAATTTCATGACTTAAAGAAGGCTGATCTTTTGCGTTAAACACAGTTCCAAGCAAAGAGATTTTTCTCAATCTAAGCAATTTCATGGCACTTTCAATTTGGGTAGTTGTATTTATGTTTCCTCTGACCACTAGTATTGTTTTGTCACAGGCGCTAGCTACACTTTGAGCTGGAATATTTCTATGATTAATTTTTAGTAGAGGAGAAGTATCAATTACTATTCTTTCAAAGTTGTTTAGCCATTGTTCAATTCGTCTAGACATCATAAATGGATCTTTATAGGCTAGTTCTGCTAATGGATCATTCGGAGTCGCTAAACCATTAAATAAACGATGACTATGCTTATGTTTGATCCAATGTTCCATTGCATCACTTTGGTTTAATTTTAATGCATAGAATGCCGGATGAAACATATTTAGATCGACAAGTAACGTTTTGTATCCTGCAAGTAAATAACGTTCAGTTAATGCGGTTGCAATAGAAGTTACACCATCTCCTGATTGACAAGCTGTAATACATACTGATCTACAGTTATTAAATTCCGCAGCTAAATATATTTGTTCTATTTCAATATGTGTAGAAGGAATAGTCATTACAGTGTTCCTATTAAAGCAATGGTCGTGGTTAGACGAGCGATATTTTCTAGTCCTATACGTACTTTTTCTAAAAATCTGTTTGTACGATCTGGAACATAGATTGTATCTCCAGATCTTACAATGGGAAGCTGATGAATATCAGCAGTTGTAGCAA
Source organism: Candidatus Photodesmus blepharonis (assembly GCF_000731795.2). GTDB lineage: Bacteria > Pseudomonadota > Gammaproteobacteria > Enterobacterales > Vibrionaceae > Vibrio > Vibrio blepharonis. The sequence goes on from NZ_JGVK01000001.1 coordinate 98,721, forward strand.
ATTTAATAAAATTAAAGGTACGAGATTGATTTTGACAACATGACATGTTGATAATAGATATTTTTTCTAAATAAGCAGTATTACTGGGTCCACCAGCTTCTGCTAGAATATCCAAAATGGTCATACTGCCATTGAACATATATCGTCCTGGATTGTTTACTGCTCCTAGTACTCTGACTGTTGACTCTTTTGATTTATCAAGCCAATTGCGATTTTTTTCTGGGATATAGATTGTATCGCCCATCGTAATACTAGGAAGTAAGTTTTCATCACCTGTTTCGAAATAAAGTGCAAGATTCAGTTTACTTACTTGAGAGTATGACTTATCTCGATGAGCTACGCGTATATTGTGAATATCCGCATCTTTATTAGGTCCATCTGCTGCAGATAAAATATCTAGAAAATGCATTTCTTTTGTAAAACGATATCGTCCTGGAGAGTTTACTTGACCTAAAATGTATATTGATGCATCTGAGCTTTGCTTTATCCATTGAGATTTATTATTTGTTGGGTCTTGCGGAAGAGTATGTACTCTGATAATAGCACCTGATGAAATAATAGGAAGATCTGATATAGATGCCCCATTTTGCATATAAGAATCTAGATTAAATAGATGTATTTTTTTATCTGTGGTTACAATTTCAATCTTAGTTGTGTCAGCTTTATCAGTTGGACCACCAACGTGAGCGAGCAAATCGATAAGATTCATTTCATCTGACCATTCAATACGACCTGGTCGTGTAACTTGACCAATGATACTAACAGCTCTGTTTGCTGCAACTTTCAACCAAGACTTTTCATTCATATCTGTTTTTTCAGGAACAAAAATAGAATCGCCAGGATAAATGATAGGTGGAAGAGCATCCGTTAATCCTTCAGTGTAGTTTGTAAGATCAAATCTGATAATTTTTTGATTTGCCTTAATAATTCGGATCTGTCTTGATTCAGCGAATCGGGTAGGTCCACCTGCATTAGCTAGAATATCTATGAAAGTTGCTCCTTTTTTACTTTCATAAGCACCAGGATGTGCAACTTCTCCCATAACATACACAGTATTAAAGCCTGATTTTATTTCTTCTTCTTGTTTAGGTACAAAAATTGTTGTACCAGGAGTAAGTGCTGGAAGCAGATTTAAATTTCCACTATCTAGGTAACTTTTTAAATTAAATAATTTGGGAGAATTATTGCTGATAATACGAATTTGTTCTACTGAAGCATAACGAGTGACACCTCCAGAACGCATTAGTATATCTATTAGATCGATATCTTCTTTGTAAGCGAATGAACCTGGTGCATTTACTTCACCAAATATTTTTATCGCGCTTCGAGTATCTTTACTATCACCTGAATCTGCTAATTTAGTCGAATCAAAAGCTTGCTCAATGTTACCTACAAGAGGAGAGGCAGGAATAAATATTATATCTAAAGACTGTAGAGAGGGTAATTGAGAGGTATTACCAGAATCTAAAAAATCTTTGTAATTGAAATATTTCTTAACGCTACCTCGTTTAAGTAGCATTTTGTCAAGCTGAGCACCGGAACGAAGTCCTCCAGCTGCGTGGATAGCCATTTGTACATCGCTATTGCTAGGAAGTATATACTCGCCGGGTGACTTTATATAGCCTTGTAAGGAAATGAGTATTTGCTGTTTTGAGATAAATACGTTTAGGCTAGAAAGATCCCGAAATGCTGTTTTTAATGCCTTAGTTACGTTATTTTGAAGTTGTTTTTCAGTGTAACCTAAAATATAAATTGGACCAACTTCAGGTAAATTTATCCTACCTCGTTTATCAACTTGGAAAGTACGATTTAAAGTACTTTCTCCAGGTAAATTGATTTGTATTAAATCTCCAATCTGTACTTTTTCATTCTTTGCATTTGCAAAATTTATAAATAAGGAAAAAAAGATAATAATAAGAATATTATTATTCCCGTTCATATATACCTCTTGGAAATAGTGAAGTATTACTTTTTTTCATTGAGAGGATTTCTATACTTACACGGCGGTTTGTTAAGTGAACTCCAGGTGAATCTCCTTCAAATAATGGTAATGTTTCTCCAACCGACTTGGTAGTTATACGCAAAGGTTCAAGGCCAAATATTATTAAATAACGTTTTACCTGGTTAGCTCTTGCCATCGCCAATTTATGATTGTTTTTTTCGTCACCAGTTGAATCTGAATGTCCAGTAATAGACAATTCCAAGTTTTTATGAATCCGAAGCAGGTTAACTGCTTGAGCGAGTTGACCAATATATTTCGGATTAATTTCAATGGAATTATGAGCGAACTGGTTATCAATATTAAGCATGTGAAAAAGTTGATCAATAATCTCCAGGTGTTGATGAAATTCGCTTTGGTTTGGAGGTGGAGTGCAGCGAATTTCAGATGTGACATAATTCATTTGGATGTCCAATTCATTGAGTCGTTTCCTCTGAATAAGTAAGTCGTTTGCTGCATCTAACAGCAAGCCAGCTTCAAGTTCACGAGCTATTCTATTCTGTTTTTCTATTGCTTGAGTTACGGCAGCAGGGAAACACCATTTAGCTCCTTCTTGAACTAGTGAATCCAGATGTAGCTTAGTTATTTGCCAATCAAATCGAAGTCCATGTTCCGGACCTAAAGGTTCATGAGGCATGACGGGGGAAAATGTAGCTGAAATATAATTTTTTACCAGTTCTCCAGTGCCTATATTTTTTGTGAAATTAGCGCAACCAAAACATGTTAGGATTAACACTATTAGTGCTACGTGCATAAATGTCCTATTCATAGTTTTTTCTGTACAATGCATATATTATCTCGAATTTATAGGTATAGCTTGGTCAATGTGGAGTAGATTAATTATTTCTAACGGTTGACCTGTTACGTTTTTAATGCGCATGTTACGCTCACGTTCAATGAGGCGCTTATATAGGTAGACTAGTGCACCTATGCCAGATGAATCTAAAAAACTTACTTTGCTGAAATCCAATTCAATTTCATTATGGGTATCTTTATTAATGATTTCATCAATATATGTTTGAGCAATACGACTTCCGTTTGCGTCTAAGTTTCCGTTTATTACTAATGTTAAAACTGTTTCATTTTTTTCCACTTTAAGCATTTCCATAAGCAATTCTCCTATTTTTGTTTAAATCTTTGAGCAGAATTTATGCCAGCAATTATTTATATTAAAATTCATATACTTATTTTACATCTCTTGTTTATTCTTATATTGAGAAGATAATTTACTCAATTTGAGAGTGTGAATTTCATGGTGAGAAAAGCTGCTCAATAACTAAGTATTATGTTTTTCAGTACTTTCTAAGAAGACATTGATAAAGTCATTATTTTAAATATTAATTTTGATTTTATGCACTAAAAGGGAATACATAGTTAAAAATTGAAAGAGTGAGAGCTAGTGAAGCAGAATCTTTTGCTAATTAGCATTGTTCAAAACACTAAAGAGATGTAATACTAAACGCTATTTTAAATTAGCGGATATTTTTAAATGTTTACTGGTATTGTTCAAGGAATGGCAAAGTTAATTTTTATTGAAAGAAAGCAAAATTTTCAAACTTATACAATTGAATTATTAAAAGGAATGAGCGATGGCCTTATGATAGGTGCTTCAATTTCAAATAATGGTTGTTGTTTAACTGTAACGCGTGTTGAAGGCAATTTGGTATCTTTTGATTTAATGCAGACAACGCTGAAACTGACTAATCTCGGTAACTTAAATGAAGGAATGTTTGTAAATGTAGAGCGATCAATGACGTTTGGTGGGGAAATTGGCGGTCATAATATGTCTGGTCATATCTCAACTACAGCTAAAGTGGATGAGATTGTGAAAACTACAAACAATTGTAGTATCTGGTTTTCAATGTTACCTAATTTGATGAAATATATATTAGAAAAAGGTTATATTGGTTTGGATGGCTGTTCATTGACTATAGGAGAAATTGAAGAACAGCGTTTTAGAGTGGATTTTATCCCAGAAACATTAAAGAGTACCTTGTTCGGCAAACGTACAGTAGGTGATAGAATTAACGTTGAATTTGATCTTCAAACCCAAGCTATTGTGGATACAATTGAACGTATTTTAGCAAGAAAACAGCTTTAATTTTCAAGACTTTTAGATGATTAGGTATTCTATTGATCAAATAAATAATAATTTTTCTAAAATGATAGGAAAATCAGGACCTAAACGGTTTGTTCATCATAAGATCTTATTTCTCTTTTTGTTTTTTACGTTTGTCGGTAATTTTCCATTTTCCGTCAATGTATAGGCCGATCCATCCTGAAAATTTTCCATCAATTTCAGAACGAATATAATTTTCTTTTAATTTTCGGTTGAAACGAACTACAGTGGGATGTCCGTCAGGGTTTTCAGTTGGTGCCTCTGTTAAGTAAAGAAACTTAGATGATAAGCGTTCTTTGAAACTGATTAATTCTTTTACTAATGGTGCTCTTGTTTCTCGAGATTGAGGAAAGTTGCTTGCCGCCATAAATAAGCCAGAAGCTCCATCTCTTAGTACGAAATAAGCATCTGAATTTTTGCATAGTAACTCAGGGAAGTGTACAGGATCTTCTTTTGGTGGAGCTACCTGACCATTTTTTAAAATTTTTCGTGTATTTTTGCAACTATTGTTGGCACAATCCATGTATTTCCCAAAGCGACCGTTTTTCAGAATCATATTAGAACCACATTTTTCGCACTCGACAAGAGGGCCATCGTAGCTTTTGATTTTAAATTTACCAAGCTCAACCGCATAATTTTCACAGTTTGAGTTGTTTCCACAAATGTGTATTTTACGTTTTTCATCGATGAGATATGCATCCATTGCTGTTCTACAGACCGGACAACGTTTTTTAGCGCGCAAGGCTTCTGTTTCTGTATCTTCTTCAATGATATTAACAATATTATCCTCATCCTCTAAATTAATTGTTGTTTTGCAGCGTTCTTTTGGTTGGAGAGTATAACTAGAACAACCTAAAAATATCCCTGTTGATCCAGTACGAATTGCCATATATCGTTTGCACTTTGGACACTCAATATCGGTTTGAACTATACGATTTAATTTCATTCCTCCATATTTTTCATCCATACTTGCTTTCTCTAAATGTTTAGTAAAATCATTGAAGAAAGTATTTAAGACATTTTTCCAATTCATTCTACCTTCGGCAATTTCATCAAGTTTTTCTTCCATTCTGGCTGTAAAATCATAATCCATCAAATCATTAAAGCTATCATTCAAACGAGTTGTTACAATTTCTCCCATTTTTTCTGCATGAAAACGGCGTTGTTCTATTTTTGCATAACCGCGATCCTGAATTGTTGAAATAATAGAGGCGTAAGTCGATGGTCGACCAATTCCGCGTTTTTCCAGTTCTTTAACAAGAGCTGCTTCACTAAAACGGATAGGTGGCTTGGTAAAACATTGTTTTGGTTCCACATTGCTCAGACTAATTTTGTCACCAATTTGTACTTCAGGAAGTATTTTGTCTTCATTTTTGCTAAGTGTATGTTGAACACGTGTCCAACCATCAAACTTAAGAATGCGACCTTTTGCATTTAGGGTATAATCTGCTACCTTAACAGTGATTTTCGTCAGATTGTACCGAGCAGGTGTCATTTGACAAGCAACAAATTGGTTCCAGATGAGTGAGTAAAGTTTAATTGAATCTTGGTTCATACCTGGTAAGCTTTCAGCTTGTACTGTAACTCTTGAAGGACGAATTGCTTCATGTGCTTTTTGCGCATTTTCTTTGTTACAGTATACATTAGCTTGATCTGGTAGGTATATTTCTCCAAATTTACTATTGATATACCTACGAACTATTTCTAGACTTTCAGCGCTTAAGTTGGTTGAGTCAGTACGCATGTAAGTAATGTGACCAGCTTCGTAAAGTTTTTGAGCAAGCATCATGGTTTTTTTAACACTATATCCCAAGCGTGTACTAGCTGCTTGCTGCAATGTTGAGGTAGTATACGGAGCAGATGGTTTACTTATAGTTGGGCGATCTTCACGCTTATATATCTTATATTCCACGCTGTTTAACTTAGCAACAACCAATTGAGTTTCAAGCTTGTTGGTAGCTTTAAACGGTGAGTTATTTTCTTTCGTGACTTGTAAACGTAAACCAACGTTGTTTTTAGTGATTGTATTTACATAAATTTCCCAAAATTCTTCAGAAATGAACTCTTTTATTTTACGTTCTCGTTCAACTAAAAGTTTGACAGCAACGGATTGAACTCGACCTGCAGACAAACCACGAGCAACTTTTTTCCATAAAAGTGGCGAAACCATAAAGCCAACTACGCGGTCCATAAATCGGCGGGCTTGCTGGGCGTTAACGCTATTCATATTAACCTTTCCAGGATTCTGAAAAGCTTGTTCGATAGCATTTTTTGTGATTTCATTAAATACTACACGTTTGTACCGTCTTTCATCACCGCCAATGATTTTACGAAGATGCCAAGCGATTGCTTCTCCTTCGCGATCTAGATCAGTTGCCAGATAAATATTATCTACGTTTTCCGCTAACTTTTTTAATTCAGTAACAACCTTTTCTTTTCCTGGAAGTATTTGATAGTTAGCTTTCCAGTCACTAAACGGATCGATACCCATTTTTTGAATCAATGATCTTCGTTCTTTCTCTTTTTTAACTAGCGTTTTTTCTTCAATACTCATTCCTTTTGTCGAAGTGCTAGCTATGTTTTTATTTACTCCTTGTTTTATAAGATCACGAATATGACCAACACTGGATTTGACAATGAAGCCTTTTCCTAAATATTTATTGATAGTTTTTGCTTTGGCAGGCGACTCCACCACAACAAGTGATTTACTCATAATTAATTCAAATGTCCTTAATTGTTATAGGATATTACACACTTAAAATATTACTGCTTCTTTGAATATCAAGCTAAATTTGAAGAAGATCAACATTTTTTTAAAAAAATAAATTCAAGTATTTTACAAACGCAATAAACTTGCTTTATAGATTACAGATATTGGATAGCAATCTTATTTTCTAGTTCACTTGCTTAGTTTTGCTAGATTATCAAAGTAATTTGGAAAAGTTTTAGATATACACTGGAAACCGTTAATAGTGACACCAGCATCACTCAATGCGACTAAAGAAAAACACATAGCCATGCGATGGTCGTTGTAAGTATTTATGGTAGCATGCTTTAGTTGGTTCACGGGAGTAATAGTAATGTAATCTCTTCCTTCCTCAATTTTTGCTCCTAGCTTACGTAATTCTTTCGTCATAGCAGAAAGCCGGTCTGTTTCTTTTACCCGCCAATTGTATATGTTACGAACTTTTGTTTTGCCTTTAGCGAACAGTGCAGTAATGGCAAGAGTCATTGCTGAATCTGGAATGTGGTTACAGTCTATATCGATTCCTTGAAGCGGACCGACGCGAGAAATAATATAATTTTCTCCCCATTCAATCTTAGCTCCCATTTTTTCGAGCACGTTAGCAAATTGGATATCTCCTTGAATACTGTTTTTATCTACACCTTTTACTTTAATTTCACCACCTTTAATTGCTCCTGCGGCAAGAAAGTAAGACGCTGATGAAGCATCACCTTCTGCCATAAAATCGCCAGGAGTAACGTAATATTGCCCTTTTGGGATCAAAAATTCTTTGTAATTGTTATTAATTATTTTAATACCAAAGTGTTTCATAACATGTAGAGTAGTATCAATGTAGGTTTTTGATACTAATTTGCACTTAATTTTGATGGTTGTGTGGCTTTGCAGAAGAGGTGCTGATATCAAAAGTGCACTTAAAAATTGACTGGAAATTGAACTGTTTAGTAAGAAAAAATTCTTTTTTAGAGAAGTTCCTACAATTTTCAAAGGTGGAAAATGGCTATTTTCTAAATATTCAATTCGTGCTCCTGCTTCAAGCAATGCTTGAACTAAATGCCCAATTGGTCGTTCTTTCATACGAGATTCACCGGTTAAAATGTATTCACCTTCGCTTAAACATAGCACTGCTGTTAGCAATCTTATTGCTATACCTGAGTTACCTAAAAATAATTCTGATTTTTTAAATGTTTGGAATGGCTTGCCTAAGCCTTTAACTTCACAAGTTTTTTTATCTTTAGAAAATTGATATTTAATACCTAGTTTAGATAACGCATTGAGCATATAGGTAATATCATTACTATCTAAGAGATTAATTAGACGAGTGGTTCCTTCAGATAACGCAGCAATCAGCAAAACTCGGCTAGATATACTTTTTGAACCTGGTAAAGTGATTTCACCGTTTACTTTTGTGATACTTTGTAATGTAAGATTTTTCATTGAGAACCCGAAGTTTCTTGGTTTTTGTAAAATAGTTTCAACAGATGGATTGTTGCAGTCATAAATTTTAAAGTCTGTTTTGATTGATACCAAAAGCTAGCAAATTACTACTAGCAAGAGTAGAATGTGCCACAATTTTATATATTAGAATTTTATATAGAACGGTTTTGTTCTTGGGATTCTATTTGTTATCTTAAATTAAAGGCGATTAAATGGCTAAAGAAGATGTGATTGAGATGCAAGGCACTGTTTTGGATACCTTGCCAAACACAATGTTTCGTGTTGAATTGGAAAATGCTCATATTGTTACTGCGCATATATCTGGCAAAATGCGGAAGAACTATATTCGTATATTGACTGGTGATAAAGTAACCGTGGAAATGACTCCATATGATCTATCAAAAGGTCGTATTGTTTTTCGTGCCCGTTAATGTTTGATGCTCTAACCACGAATAAAATGAAGCCGTTTGCCTTTGTTTTATTCGTAGTTTAGTCTTCTTAATTTTGTAAATCATGGCTGCTTACAACGACGCCAAGTAGTTCCGTTTGGACCATCTTCCACTTTAATATCCATCTCATTTAATTTTTTTCGAGCCATATCTGCATTTTTCCAATCTCTAGAAATACGCGCGTTGTTACGTAGCTCAATCAAGGCTTCAATTTGCTTAATTTTATTCTTATTACTGTCTTTTCCTTTGAAAAAAGTTTCTGGTTCCTGGTAAAGAATTCCTATTATATTCGCAAGTTCACGCATTAAACTTCCTAATTCGCTAGCTTTCTGAATATTGTTTGTTTTAATACGATTAATCTCACGAGCTATATCAAACAATACTGAGTAAGCCTCTGATGTGTTGAAATCATCATTCATTGCAGTAATGAATCGAGATTTATATTCTTCATTGTTTGCGGGTGGCACAGTTAAATCTAAATTTCTTAGAGAAGTATATAGACGTTCTAGTGAAGCATGCGCCTGGTTTAATTTTGTTATATCGTATTTAAGTTGGCTGCGGTAGTTCTTATATGTCAAAAAATAACGTACAGTCTCAGGATTATAATGCTTTAGTATATCACGGATAGTAAAGAAGTTGCCTAGTGATTTAGACATCTTTTCTTCTTTGACGATGAGCATTCCACTATGCATCCAAACATTAACGTAATCAGTACTATTTGCAGAACATGACTGTGCTATTTCATTTTCATGGTGAGGAAATTTGAGGTCAGAACCACCACCATGAATATCAAAGTGATGACCTAAAATTGAAGAACTCATTGCTGAACATTCGATATGCCAACCCGGACGTCCTAATCCCCATGGTGACTCCCAACTAGGTTCACCAGGTTTAAACATTTTCCACAATACGAAATCTAGTTCACTATGCTTTATTGCTTTGATATTAGCACGATTACTGATTTTTAGCTGATCAAGATTTTGTTTAGATAATTGGCCATATTGGTTTTGTTTGTACTTACGTACTTCAAAGACTACATCTCCATTATTTGCGATATAAGCGAAACCACCTTCAATTAGTTTTTTTATTAATTTAATGATTTCAGCAATATAGTCAGTTGCACGCGGCTCAAAGTCTGGGCGTTGTATATTTAGAGAATCAAAATCAGTGTGCATCTCAATAATTAGGCGTTCGGTTAGAGAACTACAGGATTCATTGTTTTCTAATGCACGTTTGATAATTTTGTCATCAATATCGGTGATATTGCGTACAAATGTTAGCTTATAGCCTAAGTAGCGTAAGTAACGTGAAATTACATCAAAGGAAGCAAATGTACGACCATGGCCAATATGGCAAAGATCGTAAATAGTTACTCCACAGACATAAAGACCAACTTTGTTGGCAAAGATTGGCTTAAACTCCTCTTTTTTCTTCGTTAGCGTATTATATATTTTAAGCATGCACTCTATCACCGGAATATTGAAAAATTCATTTAAGTTTATCAATTAATCTTTTGATAGTTAATGATAGGAGGAATAAAAAATATAAAAATATTGTAATTTGCTATTGACGTGTTTTAATTGAAATTTAATTCAAAGAAATATTTTACCATCTTGATTCTTTTGGTAGGATTAGTGCTTTTGACAGTGCTGAAAGAGGGTGTTCGACGCATCAGTTTTTATTATGACTACTCTGTTTATTTCGGATCTTCATTTAACGTCTTGTAGACCTAGGGTTACTGATCGTTTCATTAGGTTTATACGTGAAGAAGCGTCTATAGCAGATGCTCTTTACGTGCTGGGTGACTTATTCGATTTTTGGATTGGTGATGATGATAACTCTGATTTCTCTAAACTCATTCAATATGAACTGAAGAAACTGACGGAATTGGGGGTACCTTGTTTTTTTATTCAAGGTAACCGGGATTTTTTGCTTGGTAAGCATTTTTTAAAGCATACTGGAATGCAGTTGTTAGAGGATGAGACGGTTATAGATTTGTATGGTTGTCAGGTTTTGATTATGCATGGTGATACTTTATGTATTCATGATGAAGAATACCTTGAATATCGAAAAAAAGTTCGTAAGCCTTGGTTAAAGTGGATGTTTACTCATATTCCTTTGTATATTAGGAGGATAATTGCTACCAAGATCCAATCTAACCTTAAAAAGCATAAAGAAAACAAGCCACTAGATGTTATGGATGTCACTTTATCTGAGGTTGAAAAAGTTTTGAATTTTCATAGCGTCAACTTGATGATTCATGGTCATACTCATAATCCAGGTATTCATGAACTAAATACAGAACAAGGTAATAGAATTAGAATAGTTCTTGGAGATTGGTATACTCAGGGATCTGTTTTAGCTTATACTGAACATGGGTACGAATTGCAAGTTCGACCATTTAATGAAAAGTGATGTTTTTCAAACTCTTCGGTCTAGAAGATGGGGAAAAAACAAAATTGTCTAAGAAAAATTTATCTATTCTATTTGCAGTATCAGAAGTAAATGGATTAGCTAAGAGCGGTGGTTTAGCTGATTTTGCTAAATCATTGACTGAGTCACTTGTAAAACTTGGGCAAGATGTCCGTTTAGTCCTTCCAGATTACAGGAAAATTGTAGATAATTTTAATCGAGAAGTGGTATTGAGCACACGCTTAGAGCATTGGCCTCATACGGCTTATTCAGTAGCTAAGCTGTCGATGCAGGGTGTACCTATTTACTGTATCCGTTGTTCTAAGTATTTCGATCGTTCTGACATGTACGAAGAAAATAATGAAGCTTATACGGATAACGGTGAGCGTTTTGCATTTTTTAGTGCTGCTTGCTTGGATATTTTGCCAAAACTTGCCTTTTGTCCTAATATCGTGCACGCCAATGATTGGCAAACAGGCTTTGTAGCCTATTTCTTAAAAAAGAGGTATGCAGAGACTGAGTATTTTCAGTCAATGCGTTGTGTGATTTCTATTCATAATGCTGCATTTAAAGGAATGTTTACTTATGAGGAGTTGCAATATTTGCCTGAATTTCGTCTTCGTTGTGTACCTGAAGCAGAAATAAGCTCTACACATGTTACGATGTTGAAAGCTGGGATTGTGTGTGCTGATAAGATAAATGCGGTGAGTCCGACTTATGCAGAAGAACTTAAGACTGAACTTGGAAGCCATGGTATGCAAAATGAGTTTAGGAGTCGTAGTAAAGATTTCATTGGGATTTTAAATGGATGCGATTATTCAGTATGGAATCCAGAAATTGATAAATATTTACCGAAAAATTATCGAGCTACCTATCAAAGTATGAGTTTTGGGAAAAAAGTATGTAAGCAAGCACTTCAATGTGAGATGGGCTTACCTGTCAAAAATGTTGCTATGTATGGTATGGTTTGTCGACTAACTAATCAAAAAGGGTTACATTATTTGTTACCAATTTTAGATAATTTTCTAGAATTCGACGTTCAATTAGTAATTATAGGGGTTGGTGATCCATTTTGGGTGGATCAGTTAAGAACTATTTCCACCCTGCATTGCACAAAATTCGCTTTTTTAGAGATTTATGATGATAGACTTGCACATTTGATAGAAGCAGGTTCCGATTTTTTTTTAATGCCATCAGAATTTGAGCCATGTGGTTTAAATCAAATGTACAGTATGGCTTATGGCACATTGCCGATAGTAAGAGGAGTGGGTGGACTTAAAGACAGTGTTAAAAACTATGATTCAGACAGCATTGAAGCGACTGGATTTGTTTTCGATAAACCCTCTAGCGAAGCTTTGTTAGTCACAATATCGCGTTCTTTAATTTTGTATATTCAAAATCCGAAAGAGATTGATAGACTTAAGTTAAACGCTATGAAACAAAGATTCTTTTGGAGTGATTCGGCCAGAAAATATATAGCTATGTATCGGAGTGCTTTGTCAGAGTCCGCTTAACAAAGCAGCACCTTGTGTTGTCGTAATAGAATAAGTCTGTAAAATCAAATAGTGTTTTTTAGTTTAGATGATTGACTAATTCTTCTCGTCGAGATTTTGGAATAACGGACCAATGGGTCCCTTTGATAGCTCCTTCAAGTGCCCAAAGCAGTTCAAGATTAACATCTGTAGTGTGAGTTTTTCGAATTGCTTTAAAAGCTTCGACAGAGCCTGTTTCTTCTAGTTTCTTTACAGAGAAAACTCCTGCTTTTTTGAGCATTCGTTCAGTTGCTAATCTTAAGTTTGGGAGATCTTTAAGACGATCAGGTTTCGATTTCATCTGAGATTTCTTTTCTAGTTTAGCTGCTTGCAAGGCGTTTTTTGCTTCAAGCAATATCGAGCTAACATCACTATGCCAATCACTGGGTGGAGCGAAATACTTAGTTATTACAGGAAATCCTCGTTTTTTGTATATGTAGGGCTTATACCCTTTTTTTTGATATTGTCTTGATAACACATTATCAGCACGGATGTGCAGTTTTTCATTTACAAATAGAGCAAACATTGTGTCATCGATAAAAATACCATAACCACCGAACATTGAACGAGATCTGACTGTACCAAGTTGTTTGAATAGTTGTATCGAATCTTCTAGTGATTTTTTCATTTTAGTGTCTTCTTTCTTTCAGCGACATGTGTTGAATTGGTTAAGTGAACCAGCGAATCTATATCTTGTAAGGGCGTCTAATATTGACGGGATTATAGGCTATAATCTCCATTCGTACCCAAAACACAACTACTACGAGTAAGCCATCAATGAAATAAAAATAATTGGAAATCTAAATAGACATCAAAAAAAAAAAAAAAAAA
>NZ_JGVK01000002.1 GCF_000731795.2 Candidatus Photodesmus blepharonis
GAGCCATAGTGCCGTCTTCATTAAGAATTTCAACAATAACGGCAGCAGGCTCGAGACCTGCCAAACGCGCTAAATCACAGCCAGCTTCCGTATGTCCTGCACGAGTCAATACCCCACCATTTTGAGAGGCTAAAGGAAAAATATGACCTGGCTGCACAAGATCAGAAGCGTTAGCATCCTTCGCAACGGCCGCTTTAATAGTAACAGCACGATCAGCAGCAGAAATACCAGTGGTCACTCCTTTAGCTGCTTCAATAGAAACAGTGAAATTAGTCGTGTATTGAGCGTTGTTATGTTGAACCATGGGTGGCAAACCTAAATGCTCACAACGTTCTTTTTCCATAGTCAAACAAATTAAACCACGACCATGCATAGCCATAAAATTTATTGCCTGTGGAGTAATAAGCTCCGCTGCCATAACCAGATCACCTTCATTTTCACGGTCCTCATCATCCATTATGATAACCATTTCCCCTAGACGAATATCTTCAATAATTTCTTGTGGCGTACTTATCAACATTGCGCGCTCCTATGAATATTTTCTCAGCTATTAACTGCCTAAGCGGTAAGCACTACACTCAAGAAAGCCATTTCACTACAAAAAACATGGTAGGTCTCGATATTTAGGATATCATTGTTCGTGCCTACTTGAAAAAAATCGATATAGCACGCAACATACTAGAAGCTCAATTTTACCTGACATCAGACATTACAAACCAAAATTAACAGTTAAAGGAATGCCCTTTCCCCATATCGCAGCAAAGATATATCTACTCATTCTCTTTAAATCTTAGTAAACATACTTAGCTTTCTTCCTGCTTAACAACTCCTTTTGACTCAACAGTTGTGATAATACGGATATCACAACCTATTTGTCGAACATCTTTAATTTTTAGTTCAAGAACATCAGCCATATCTCCTAAACCTAACGCCCCAAATAGTCCTCGACCATCACTTCCAATGATTTTGGGAGCTAAATAAAACACTAACTCATCAACCAAACCTGATTTAATTAATGAACTTGCAAGTGTTTCTCCTGCTTCAATCCAAAGATAATTAATATGATACTGCTCTGCAAGCGACATAAAAACTTTAGACAAATCAAGTTGGTTATTGAAATTAACAGGAGCATTAATTTTTTCTTGCTTCGAATCTACAATAAGCAATGAGCCAAGACTTTTAAATAACTGCAGTCCATCATGTAATCGTCCCGATCTATCTAAAATAATACGAATCGGTTGACGAACTTGTGATTGAGGATAGCGAATTTGAAGTGATTTAGGGAAGTCCTGCCAACGAACGCTAAGCGACGCATTGTCCTCGACAACAGTTTTTCCAGTCGATAAAATCGCATCAGATTTAGCACGAAAAACTTGCACATCTTGACGGGCCTGCAGAGAAGTGATCCACTGACTTTTTCCATTAGACAAGGCCGTCCTTCCATCCAAACTAGCTGCCATTTTAAGCTGAACAAAGGGCATTCCTTTCTTCATTCGCTTGATGAAACCAGGATTAAGTGCCTCAGCATCAGACTGAAACAAACCAACTTCAACTTCAATACCTGCATCTTGAAGCATACGTATACCCCGTCCAGAAACCTTTGGGTTTGGGTCTTCCATTGCACATATGACTTTTAAGACTCTAGCGTTAATAAGCCCTTCAGCACACGGTGGCATCCGTCCATAATGCGCACAGGGTTCTAGAGTAACATAAACTGTTGCACCAACAGAACACGCACCAGCCATTCGTAACGCGTTAACTTCAGCGTGAAACTGACCAGCACGATAGTGAAAACCTTCTCCAACGATCCGATCATTGTTTGTAATAACACAACCAACATTAGGATTAGGAGAAGTGGTATAAACACCAGCTCTCGCCAATTCAATGGCCCTCAACATCATTTGGCGATCTCTAGAAGAAAACTTTTCCATCAGGATATCTGAACTTAATTTTCTAGATTAGCAATTTCTTCGTTAAATTCACAAGTATCATCAAAACTCCGATAAACCGCAGCAAAACGAACATGGGCCACCTCATCTAAGTTCTTTCAGTTTTTCCATAGCTCAGTTAAAACAACACACTTTCCTAATGGCACATCACAAACTATTTATTTCTCGTTAAATAACTTTTGATTCCCATTTAATTACTCTCGTCATAACTGGCTTAGTCGCTACTCAAAAGTAGTAAACCGAGCAGCACATGTCAAACATAGACGTTTGCGACACTCCCATGAGCAACTAAACTCAAAGCCAATAAATTGAACGCCTCGTACATAGATCTAAGACAATGTACCATAATACCCTCTACATAATAACTCTAAAACTTTTCCAAAAAAACTAAAACAAAAAGCCAAGCAGATCTTTATCATCAACTTCGTACCAAGTAATCACCTCTCCCAACCCATTTGTAACTAACTAATCCTTCCAGTCCGATAGGACCGCGAGCATGGAGCTTCTGTGTAGAAACCGCTACTTCTGCTCCTAAACCGAACTGAGAGCCATCAGTAAACCGAGTCGACGCATTCACGTATACGGAGGCTGAATCTACAGAATTAACAAATCGTTCTGAACTTTCAAAATTATTAGTCATTATTGCATCAGAATGACTCGCATTATGTGTACGCATATGCTTGATTGCTTCCCCTACATCGCCTACGACCTTAACACTCAACGTACAACCTAACCATTCTGTATCAAAGTCACCTTCATTTGCATCACGTAATCTTCTTGCACAACCCAGCATAGATTTCGCTTTTGGTTCAGCAACCAATAAAACTTTATCATTTAAACATTCTGCAAGGTTAGTAAGGAAACTACTTGCAACTTTTTCGTGAACTAATAGAGTATCTAACGCATTACATGCTGATGGACGTTGCAATTTTGCATTTTCAACCACGATCAATGCTTTATCTAGATCAGCGCTTTCATCAACAAAGATATGGCTAATGCCGAATCCTCCGAGAATCACTGGAATAGTGCTATCTTCTTTGCACATTCGATGAAGTTTTAAACCACCACGTGGAATAATAATATCTATATACTCATCGAGCTTCAGAAGTTGAGATACCAAGGCGCGATCAGGACTGCCTATATATTGTATAGATTTTTCCGGTAACTTTGCCTTCTTTAAAGCAGACTGAATGACCTTCACCAATTCCATATTTGAGAAAAAGGTCTCCTTCCCTCCGCGTAAAACACTTGCGTTACCTGTTTTCAAACAAAGAGCTGCAACATCAATTGTCACATTTGGGCGAGCCTCGTAAATTACGCCGATAACACCGATCGGAACTTGACGACGAGACAAAAACATACCATTCTTGAGTACCTTTCGATCAATTTCTTTTCCAATTGGATCATCAAAATTTACTATATCATGAAGGTACTTAACCATATCTTGCAAACGCTCAGAATTAAGCAATAAACGATCTAATAGAACATCTGTCAACCCTAAATTACAAGCAAATTGAACGTCCTTTTTATTAGCAGATAAAATCCTTTCAACATTGCTTTCTAATTCATGAGCAATAACAGTAATTGCTTGATTTTTTTGTTTGGTCGAAGCAGTCGCTAAACTAAAAGAGGCATCTTTAGCCGCTTTTCCAACACTAATTAAGTTCACAATAATATTCCTTAAATCAATATAAAATCATCCTGATTTATCAACTCCGAACCATAGTTATAACCTAAAACCGAAGTAATCTCTCTGCTATGTCTACCAACAATATTTAATAAATCTTTACTTGAATAGCTTGCAATGCCTAAGGCAACTGAACGACCTGCTAAATTACTCACACGAATAATTCCTCCACGATTAAATTCACCTTTTACTTCAACTACACTCTCCGCTAACAAACCACTTTCCTTGCGTATTAAAGCATTAACAACTTCATCATTAACAAGAATCTCGCCCGAAACTACTGGATTAGATAAAAGAACACGTTTGTGACTTTCCATTTCCAATGCTTCTTCAGAAGGCAAAAAACGCGTACCTTGTGGTTTACCACTCAATGAATCAATGATGACATCACGCGTGCTACCTGATGCAATAATAACTTCAATACCCGATCTACATGCAATATCGGCAGCATGTAACTTAGTCACCATACCACCTGTACCTAATTTTGTGCTACTATCACCTGCTGTTTTTCGTAAAGTATCGTCAATAGTTTTCACTTCTTTAATCAATTGGGCATTTGGGTCTTTACGTGGATCAGAACTGAATAACCCTATTTGATCAGTTAATAACAACAGCTTGTCAGCACCACATAAGATACTTACTAGTGCAGACAAGTTATCATTATCACCAACTTTAATTTCATTTGTCGCTACTGCATCATTTTCATTAACAACGGGAATAATATTGTTATCAATTAACGCATGAATAGTATCACGAGCATTCAAGAAACGTTCTCGATCATCTAAATCAGATTGTGTTAGTAACACTTGACCAATCTTTAAACCGTAAATAGCAAACAAGGATTCCCAAATTTGAATCAATTGACTTTGTCCAACTGCTGCAAGTAATTGCTTACTTGAGATTACATTTGGCAATTTTGGATAACCCAGATGCTCCCGACCAGCTGCAATTGAACCAGAGGAAACAATTACTACTACATGACCTTGTTTTTTTAATTCTGTACACTGACGAACAAGCTCAACCATATGGGCACGATCTAACGCCAAAGTGCCACTTGTCAGTACACTAGTTCCAAGTTTCACAACTACTGTAGTTGAATTTTTCTTTGTTTTTCGTTGATTTGTTATCATTTTATGGTTTCTAAAAAATGAAAAAAATTAGACAAACTTTACTGATTCCTCATGCAGCTCAACATTCATCTCAAAGCGATTACGGACAGTGCTTACAAGCTTATCATGAAAGTCACTTTGTGTTCGATTAACTTCTGAAAGTGCATTTTGAGGAATAGCCTCAACTTTCCAGTCTCCCGAGATATCGTACCTCCCCGTATGATACCTAGCCTGAAAACTTTTTTCTAAATGTTCAAGCTCGAGCCACCATCCCCAGAATTCTCGTTTTTCAGGTGATCTACTATCATCAACGCAAGCTGATAAGCAATCAAGAATATAACTGCCTTTATTCGATTTTGACTCTCGCAAATACGGTCCTATTTCTCTCAAAGTACTCAGCAAACGATAATGGGTTGGCTTTTGAGTCATTTCTGACATACTAACTCTCCAATTTTCAACGTGATAAATCAAAATTATAACTATGTTTTACAATGCCTAAAATTGCACAACTAATGAAAATGAAAAAGAGGCCATAAATATGCATCCTACTCTTACTTTATTGAAAAAAACAGTTCCACCATGAAATTTGTTAAAATAGGTTATTAGGATCATTTTCCTTAAAAAAAATCACATTTACAACTTTATTATAGCTGGTTGAAACGCATATCGATCGTCAATATGGCTTCATCACACTTTACAAAAATTAATTATATATAGAATTAACAATTAAACGCCAAAAGATAGAATTTAAAATTATCAATTTGTCCTTCAAGAATTCATGAAACATGCAAACTTCAGATACTTAATCTTCGACAAGTGCTAAACTAACTAAAAATTTCTTCTTTTAAAGTACATTTTCTGCAAAAAATACTCAAGATTTTCTAAGTTATGCCGCTAACTGAATTAAATTTAGGAAATCATCTGTTTTTCAAAAAGAATCGATTGGAGAGATACTATGGCAGTAAGTGTGAACACAAACGTATCGGCGATGACCGCACAGCGTTACCTGAATAGCGCTGATAGTGCTCAAAAAACATCAATGGAACGTTTATCTTCTGGCTTTAAAATCAATAGTGCCAAAGATGATGCAGCAGGTCTTCAAATTTCAAATCGTTTAAATGTTCAGAGTCGTGGATTGGATGTTGCTGTTCGTAATGCGAATGATGGTATTTCTATTGCACAAATCGCTGAAGGAGCAATGAAAGAGACAACCAATATTTTACAACGTATGCGTGATTTGTCTCTGCAATCAGCTAATGGTTCAAACTCTAAATCTGAACGCATTGCTATCCAGCAAGAAGTCAAATCGCTCAATGATGAGTTAAATCGTATCGCTGAAACAACATCTTTTGCTGGCAACAAACTATTAAATGGCACGTTTTCTACTAAATCCTTTCAAATCGGTGCAAACAACGGTGAAGCGATCATGTTAAGTCTTAATAATATGCGCAGCGACAATAGTGAAATGGGTGGTACTAGCTACCAAGCTGCAAATAGTAAAGACAAAGATTGGTTCGTTCAAGCTGATGCGAATAGTTTATTTATTATCCTGAAAAACAAAGCAGGGGAAGAACAAACTATTAATATTGAGGCTAAGGTTGGCGATGATATTGAGGAACTGGCTACTTATATTAATGGTCAAACAGATATGATCAAAGCATCTGTAAATGAAAATGGACAATTGCAAGTGTTCGCTAGTAGTGATAAAGTGAAAGGGGAGGTTTCTTTTCGTGGTACTCTTGCTCGTGAATTTAATATGCAAGAAGGGACAAGAGTAGCTGTTAATATGATTGATGTTACATCAGTTGGTGGTGCGCAAGAGTCTATTAGTATCATTGATGCTGCACTACAGTATGTAGATAGCCATCGTGCAGAACTAGGAGCTTTTCAAAATCGATTGGATCACGCGATCAACAATTTGGAAAGTATCAATGAAAATGTGAATACTTCTAAAAGTCGACTTAAAGACACTGATTTCGCTAAAGAAACAACTGCGTTAACTAAATCTCAAATCTTGTCTCAAGCTTCAAGTTCTATCCTTGCACAAGCAAAACAAGCACCAACTACAGCTTTAAGCTTACTTGGTTGATGTTTTCAGAATACAGAAAAATCCAGCTATAGCTGGATTTTTTTGTATTCTTAATTATTATCATGCAACTCACTATTCAGTCTAACTGAAGACTTATGCGTGAAGCATTCAATTTGACCTGTCAAAGAATTGCGACGGAATAATAAATCAGACACGCCTGAAAGTTCAGATGCTTTAACTATTTTTACCTCCTGATCTAAAGAATCAAATAAAAATACCTTAGAGCTAGCTGTTACATATAAACCAGACTCAATAATACAGCGATCTCCTAGCGAGAAACCAAGACCCGAATTTGCCCCTAATAACGATTGTTTTCCAACAGAAATAACAACTTTACCTCCACCTGAAAGCGTTCCCATAATGGATGCTCCCCCACCAATATCTGAACCTTCATTAACCACAACACCTGCAGAAATACGTCCTTCAACCATATTAGATCCAATAGCACCCGCGTTAAAATTAATAAAGCCCTCATGCATAACTGTTGTACCTTCACCTACATAAGCACCTAAACGAACGCGTGAGGCATCCGCAATACGCACTCTATGAGGAACAACATAATCAACCATTTTAGGAAATTTATCTACGCAACCTACGCTTAGTACTTTACCTTCTAATCGAGCCTCAATCTGTCGATCAAGCAACTCTGGAAGATCAATTGGACCTTCATTCGTCCATGCAATATTATGCAGCAAACTCCAAATTCCATCTAATACAATACCATGAGGCTTAACTAAACGATTAGAAATTAACTGCAATTTTAAAAAAACTTCAGCTACTGACTTAGGTTTTTTATCCGTCTCTAAAATAACAAGCACAAGAGACTTCTTAGACATCACAGCCTTTCTTGCAAACTTAGCACTTAAATCTTCTCCCTCAACGTCAAAAACTTCTGCAAGTTGAGAACTTTGCAAGGAAGATATTTTAATTACTTGATTACCTCCTTTATAATCGGCTATTTTCTTAATCGAGTTCACTAACATATCGCTCGGATGAAGAATTGGGTCTGGAAAAAACGCTTCAATAATTTTCCCATCACGATTTTTGGTGGCTGTACCAAACGCTAGTGAAAAACAAACCATGCTAAATATTCTCCTACTACTGTCAAAAACGATTTATTCCTACTCATTTTTACCACATGAATACAAAGAGAACAACGAGACCCGGAACAAAACCCGGGCCTTATAAAACTATATATACCTTTAATGGTCAGATTGATCCAATTCACTAAAAACACTGGAATAATGAGCTTAGCAAACCACTTCTACTTACTTAAATCTTCAACATGTTTGGACAGAAATTCCGCAACTCCTTTTTTAGATGCATCCATACCTACCTTACCTTCTTTCCATTGTGCTGGACAAACCTCACCATTTTCTTCATGGAAATTTAAAGCATCAACCATACGTAACATTTCATCAATGTTACGTCCAATAGGCAAATCATTCACGACCTGATGGCGCACCACTCCACCAGCATCAATTAAAAAAGAAGCACGGAAAGCTACACCTACATCTAAGCACTCAATATTGTATGCTTTACAAATTTCATGCTTAATATCAGCAACTAGTGGATATTTAACTTCACCAATACCTCCATCTTTAATAGCGGTATTACGCCATGCGCTATGAGAAAATTGAGAATCAATAGAAACACCAATTATCTCAACACCTTTCTTTTGGAAATCATTGAAACGTTTGTCAAAAGCAATAAGCTCCGATGGACAAACAAAAGTAAAATCTAGTGGATAAAAGAAAACAACTGCCTTCTTATCCCTAGTAAATTCTGAAAAATTGAAACTATCAACAATCTCACCACTACCTAAAACCGCCGCTGCAGAAAAATCAGGGGCTTTACGACCTACCAATACCATCTTTTACTCCTAAATTACTAATATCAATTCCGCTTTAGCACGGGAAACCGGCTACCGTTATTACAGTATTATGAAAAACAACAACGAATCGTGTATAAACAGACAATAATAAAACCAACTACTCAAAAACATTGTCAGAATACGATCCTATGTGTTAGCGTATCCGAATCAATCTTTGCTTGGAAATTTATGATTCATAATTCGAATAAATTTCACGTTTTTAACCAAAAAACCGAATAAAAATCAAAATACACTCATATATGTTTAGGTTGCTGATTTGACCCTACTAAACCCTGAGTAACATTTTTCAAAAATAACATTAATTTACTTTAAATAGCATTGCCTTGTTCAATATCTCTATTCTGAATAGTTTAATGTTATACTTTAGGCTGCTGCTCGAGGAAGAAACAATGATCATTGTAACCGGTGGTGCTGGTATGATTGGAAGTAATATTATTAAAGCACTCAATAAACAAAACATTAGCAACATTTTAGTTGTAGATAATCTAGAAAATGGTATTAAAATCAACAATTTAGTTGATCTTAATATAAGCGATTACATGGATCGTAATGATTTCCTAGTACACATTATATCCAACAAGGACTGGAAAAAACCTATTGATGCTATTTTTCATCAAGGGGCTTGTTCCATGACTACAGAATGGGATGGTAAATATATGATGCTGAATAACTATGAGTACTCAAAAAAAGTACTCCATTACTGTTTAGATCACAAAATCCCATTCCTTTATGCATCATCAGCTGCAGTTTATGGCAAAACCAAAAATTTTTCTGAAGAAAAACAATACGAAGGCGCACTTAACGTTTATGGGTACTCAAAACAACAATTTGACAACTACGTACGTAGAGTATGGCAAAATGCTGAAGAAGAGCTATCACAAATAACTGGTCTCCGCTATTTTAACGTTTACGGACCTCGCGAACAACACAAGGGTCCTATGGCTTCGGTTGCCTTTCATTTGAATAAGCAAATAAATGCAGGAAAAATCCCAAAATTGTTTGAAGGCAGCAAAACATTTCAAAGGGACTTCATCTACGTGGATGATGTGGCCGAAGTAAACCTATGGTTTATGAAAAACAAAACCTCTGGTATTTTTAATTTAGGGACAGGCAACGCAGAATCATTTCAGACAGTAGCAGACTTAATTATTAAATGTAATGGTAAAAATAAACGGATAGAAACAATTCCTTTCCCTAAACACCTAAAAAACTCTTATCAAAAATTTACTCAAGCAAATTTAACTAAACTGCGTGCCGCAGGTTGCCATCACGATTTCAAAACAATTGAAGAAGGAATAAAAGAATATATGAGAGTAATCAACTAAAAACTTGAAATTACTAATGAAAAATAAACTTATCTCTTAAGTACTAACTAAATGCTCTCTTTGTATTCCTAATCTCAATGCTAATGTTGATGCTACATAAACTGAAGAATACGTGCCAATAATAATACCCAAAAAAAGAGCAGTAGCAAAACCATGGAGAATTGCCCCACCCTGTACAAAAAGTGCTATAACCACAAACAACGTGGTAGTAGAAGTGATTAAAGTTCGACTGAGTGTTCGAGTTATTGAATCATTAATGATATCAACAGATTTACTTGTATTCATCCTTCGGTAATTTTCTCGAATTCTATCAAAAACAACAACTGTATCATTCAGTGAATATCCCACAACCGTCAGTAAGGCGGCAACAATTGTCAGATCAACTTCAATTTGCATAATTGAGAAAACGCCAAGCGTAACAATCAAGTCATGCAGTAACGCCACTACAGCACCTACAGCTAAACGCCATTCAAAACGAATTGACACATAAATTAAAATGCACACTAGCGAAGCAAGAATCGCAAATCCGCCCGCTTCTGACAATTCAGCGCCCACACTTGGTCCAATAAATTCGATACGATGCGCTTTAGCGTTTTTATCGACCCCATCCTTAATTATGTCAAGAATTTGTCTTCCTAACGCTTGGTCAACTATACCATCCTGTGAACGTAAACGAACTACTATGTTACGTGAAGAGCCAAAATTCTGCACAACTGCGTCGACAAAACCACTTTTATCAAGTGAAGCACGAATTTTCTCTAAATTGACTCGGTTTTCGAATTCAATTTCAATGAGTACACCACCAGTGAAATCTAAGCCCAAATTTAACCATCGAGTTGAGATAATAAAAGTACACACAAAAATAATCAAAATAGAAAAAAAGGACGCAACCTTTGACCAACGCATAAAATCTATCGTATTTTCTACCTTCAATATTTGAAACATATCAATTCATTGCCCTTATATAGAAAGTCTATGCATACGTTTTCTACTATAAAGCAAATTGACGACACAACGCGTACCAATAATAGATGTAAACATTGAGGTCAAAAGACCAATAGATAGAGTTACTGCAAAACCTTTTATAGCACCAGTACCAACTACAAATAAAATAACTGCAGCAATTAATGAAGTAATATTGGCGTCGACAATAGTACCAAAGGCATTTAAATAACCACGATGAATAGCTTGCTGAGGGTTATAGCCCTCAAACAGCTCTTCGCGAATCCTCTCAAATATAAGTACATTAGCATCGATTGCCATACCAATGGTTAATACAATACCTGCAATACCAGGTAAAGTCATAGTTGCTCCAGGCAATATTGACATTATACCAATAATTAATATTAAATTAACTATCAATGCAACATTTGCGATAAGACCAAATTGACGATAGTAAACTAGTGTGAATAACATTACTGACATCATACCCCAAATACACGCCATAACACCCATATCGATGTTTTTTTCTCCCATCGATGGACCAATAGTACGTTCTTGAACAATTGAGATGGGAGCAATTAGAGTACCTGCACGAAGCAACAAGGCAAGATTCTGTGCTTCTAAAATAGAACTGATACCAGTAATACGAAAGTTACGACCTAAAACTGATTGAACGATAGCCTGATTAATGACTTCCTCGTTCTTAATCAAAGCATTTTTTTCAGAAGTATCCTGCCTGTATTCAATAAAAACAGTCGCTATTTTTCTACCAATATTTCGGCGAGAGAAGGCTAACATTTTACTACCACCTTTTTGATTTAACGAAATGTTAACTTGCGGACGCCCATACTCATCAAAACTAGAAGTTGCATCAGTAATACTCGAACCATCTAAAATTACACGTTTTTTTAGCGCAACAGGGTACCCATAACGATCCTGCCTAATATCGCTACCCAAAGGAACACTAGCCCTAGGATTAGAAACCAAGTTAGTTTGTTCATCTACCTCACGAAATTCAAGAGTAGCCGTAGCTCCTAAAATTTCCTTAGCATGTGCTATATTTTGAAGACCAGGTAACTCAACAACGATACGATTCACACCTTGACGATAAACTAAAGGTTCTGCAACACCAAGTTCATTAACGCGCTTACGTAAAATTATAATGTTTTGCTTAACAGCATAATTACGGATTTCCTCTAAACGGGATTCTGAAAAAGTAGAAGTTAACTTTAAATTACGACCAATATTTGATTCAATAAAACTCATATCAGGATATTTAAATTTAAGTAATTGCTTCACTTGAATTAGTTGTTTGTTATTCCGTAGCAAAACCTCTATAGAGTTACTACTCAAAAAAGAACGAACAGCACGATAATGAATCTTCTTTTTGCGTAGCTCAACACGTAATTCTTCCACTCGATGAGCAACAAATTTCCCCACTACGTCGTTCATATCCACTTCCAGAAGGAAATGGACACCACCACGTAAATCGAGACCGAGTTTCATCGGTTTCGCGCCTATCACCTCTAACCACTTTGGTGCAGCAGATGCAAAACTTAAAGCAATGATTTTATCTTTATCAAGAACTTCCTTAATAATATCTTGTGCATTGATTTGAGAATCAGTATCGTTAAAAAAACGAATGAGGATTATTCCATTCTGTAAAACAGCAGACTTATAGGAAATATTCTCCTTATGCAGAGCTGAAATAATAGAGTCTAAAGTTGAAGCATCCAATGAGGCACCACGTGTGCCTTTAACTTGAATAGCGGGATCTTCACCATAAACGTTCGGCAATGCATACAAAGCAGCGGTAGCAATAATCAAAATTACTGCTAAGTACTTCCATAGCGGATAACCATTTAACAAAAGAAAGAACCTCTTTCATCTACAAAGATTTAATTGTACCTTTGGGTAGCACTGCAGTAACAAAGTCTTTCTTAATAATAACTTCATTGTTCTTATTTAGTTCTATCAATATACAATCATTATTCTTTGATATTCTTGTTATCTTTCCGACCAGACCGCCACTTGTAAGGACTTCATCACCCTTGAGCATTGAAGACATAAGAATTTTACGCTCCTTTATACGCTTGGCTTGTGGCCGATATATCATTAAATAGAAAACCACAGCAAACACACCTAGTATAATTAACATTTCGAAACCACCGCTAGTTGGTGTATTTTTATCTGCTGCGTAAGCTTGAAAAATAAACATTGAAACGCCGCCACCCTGTAAATCAAATAAGCCAACTATTGGGGATAGAATTTAACATTTTCAAGACTTAATCTTATTGATTTGAGAGAATCATCAAAAAAAATAAAAAAATCTACTCTTTGAGAAACTCACGCAATAATATAAATCACTCTAAATTTAGCCTAATGGCGGCACTGCTTTATTTCGACAAGTGTAAAATTTCTTTACAAACAGTTCGAAGCAATTTTCTCTAATTGCTGTTCGAATGCTTTGCATCAAGCGCTGATAGTAACGTAAATTGTGAATCGTATTCAAACGAACACCTAGAATTTCATTACAGCGATCTAGATGATGTAAATATGATTTAGAGTAATTTTGGCAAGTATAGCAATCGCAATGCGAATCAAGTTGTGTTGTATCTGTTTTGTGCTGCGCGTTACGAATTTTAATTACACAATCAGTGATAAATAGGTTCCCATTACGTGCATTACGTGTTGGCATTACACAATCAAACATATCAACACCACGACGAACACCTTCAACTAAATCTTCTGGCTTACCTACACCCATCAAATAACGTGGTTTGTCTTCCGGTAATTGATGACATGTGTGTTTTAAAATGCTGTACATGTCTTTTTTGGATTCACCAACAGCAAGACCTCCAATAGCATATCCATCAAAACCAATCTCTATTAAGCCTTTTACTGAAGCATCACGCAAATCTTTATACATGCTACCTTGAACGATTCCAAACAGAGAATTTACGTTCCCTAATTTATCAAAATGTTCACGAGAACGTTCTGCCCAACGTAAAGACATCTGCATTGATTTATTTGCTTCATTATAAGCGGCTGGATATGATGTACATTCATCGAAAACCATTACTATATCAGAACCTAAATCTTTTTGAATCTCCATAGATTTTTCTGCAGTCATGAAAACCTTATCTCCGTTTACCGGATTGCAGAAACGCACACCCTCTTCAGATACTTTGCAAGTTGCACCTAAACTAAAAACTTGGAAACCGCCTGAATCGGTCAAGATAGGATGGTGCCAATTCATAAAATTATGCAGGTCACCGTGCATTTTTACTACTTCTTCACCAGGACGGAGCCATAAATGAAAAGTATTAGCGAGAAGCATTGCAGCACCAGTACTTTTTACTTCATCTGGTGTTATCCCCCGCACTGTACCATAGGTACCGACAGGCATAAACGCTGGGGTTTTGACTACACCACGTTCAAATACCAACTGACCACAGCGTGCACCATCATTCTTTTTCCTAAGTTCATATTTGAACTTCATAATTCCTCTTCTAAGATTCTGTTAAAAACATCATTTAATCTTTGTTAAGAAAAACACATACTGTGTGCATTAATGGAAACAGAAAATCTGCCCAAAAACACTTTAAATTCCCATGCTATAGTGAACGAATTCCCTTACTACTTACTATTTAATATTAATAGCAAGGCCAATTAAGTCATTGACTATGAATTTACTGCTACTGGATATATAACTGTAAACTTATCCATGACGATAGGAAAAAATCAATGGAAAATATTTTAGCATGGCATGATGTAATCGGCATTGAAAAACAACAAGGTTATTTTAAGAAAATAATGAGATTCATCGCAAATGAACAACATGCTGGCAGAATAATTTATCCACAAAACCAAGATATATTTAATGCGTTTCGTTTCACAAAATTTAATGAAGTAAAAGTAGTAATTCTTGGACAAGATCCATACCATAAACCAAGACAAGCACACGGACTGTGCTTTTCTGTTCCTCCAGGAGAAAAAATACCACCATCATTGATGAATATATACAAAGAACTTTCGCAGGATGTTAGTCATTTTAAAACCCCTACCCATGGTTTTTTACAGAGTTGGGCTGAAAAAGGAGTATTGTTGCTGAATACAGTTCTAACTGTGGAACGAAATAAAGCGTATTCTCATTCAAAGATCGGTTGGGAGAAATTCACAGATAAAGTAATGGAAGCTTTAAATCAAAATACTAAAGGCATTATTTTTTTACTATGGGGTTCGCATGCTCAAAAGAAAGGGCGTCTCATTGATTCCAATAAGCACCACATTCTTGCAGCACCCCATCCATCACCACTTTCCGCCCATAGAGGTTTTTTTGGATGCCGACATTTTTCTCAGACTAACAGACTACTTATCCAGCAAGGGAAGCAACCTATTGACTGGAATCTCTAAATACTTAATATTTTCGTTATGATACCATTTAACGACCGATTTTTTTTAAAGTAAAAAAATCAATTCATTTTACACCATAAGTATGTAAGTAACTGATTCAGTTCTTTTTTTAGTTGAAACTCACACTGTTTCCAACCAGATAAATGAAACTGCTCTACACACTCTTTCCATGATTTTTGTTGTATAACCTTAGCTAAAACAAGACAACTAACATGAATAAAATCTCTTGCTGATAAGCTATTAATCAGCTTCTTTATCTGAAAAGCAACAGCATCAAAATTGCTTCCCCCTTTTATGTAAATGTCAATTAAAGCATTTAATTTTAAATACCTTGTAGGTGATAAACTAGAAGAAGTTGTTGTAGACAATAAAATACGAACTATCTCAGGTTCTAGAGTTTTTAACGTACAGCTGAGTAGATAATCAAGATTTTGTTTAAAAAAAACCTGCGCCTTCTCTAACCATGCTAATGAGTTCGATTTGATCATGATAAGCGAGTGACAACCGCTCGCCTGATCTCTTTTTGAGCCAATACTAATAGGAAAAAATTTATTTGCCAGCCAAAAGTCCACAAATTCTTGCGTAGCACCAAAACTTGTCGAAATGTAATCAACATCATCGATTTGCTCATCCAACATGTCAATCATCTTACTACCTACACCAAGCCTCCTATACTTAGGATGAACTACGATACGCATAATACGTAAACTTATCGAATAAGCAGCCTCAACAATACCCATATTTTTTACAATAACCGAAGGTACTAATTGTCCTTTTAAACGAGAGCCTCCCTCTTGAATTTTCTTGACTGTACTAGGTTTTAAGCCTCCTTCTTCGACAACTACCATACAACCAATACATTCATCCTTGAAGAGCATCACGTATATATGAAAGCTATTATCTTTTAGTAACAAAAAAAAGTCATTAGGAGAAATTTGATAATGACAATAAAATAACAAAGCAAAGCAATCTTCTAAACGCTTTAATTGCCGTACTAGCATGCTTTTATCAAGTTTATACAAGTGTAATAAGTCTAATCGAAATGTTTTACTAGGGGAAATAATCGGCTCTGCTAGATTCAATAAAAACGTTTGGTATTGCCATTTTTCCAATTGATCATCTCGTTGCCATCTAATTGGTCTGTCTAAATGTAAATGATCGGTTCCAGAACGATTCTCTCTAAGCCATGTTACAAACTTTAAAGCAAACCCTCTACCTGAACCTTCGTAACCATGAACAGTACTAGCAAAGACAATGCGATGATAACACTCAACCATATTTTTTAACATTGGAATAGGAATCGCTGCAGCTTCATCGACTATTAAAAGATCACATTTAATATTGCCACATAATAATTTATCTGGAGCGATAAAAGAAAGTAACGAATCCTGATGACTGAGAACATACTTAGTTTTTTGACTACCTTTAAGTTTTCTGCAAGCATGTCGAAAAACAGATTCTACAGCATGAACCGACGGCGCAGTCACCACAATACGAACTGTTTGAGAATGCATCAATTGAGCTGCAGCTATTCCTAGCGCGCTACTTTTCCCTCTACCTCTGTTTGCAGTCAAAACAAAAGGACACTTTTTACGACTTTTGATTAAATGTACGATCTTATCGACAGCAGCAGATTGTTCTTTATAAGGAGAGAATACAACTGCAACTTTTGATGTAATATGAGGCAATGCAGGGAGAGGGCTGCCCTGAGATAGAGTGATTAACTTATTTAAACTTTGTCGCAACCATATCGCATCTGCAGTATTAGACATTAAGACTCCTGGTAAAATAAACAACAACCCACCACCAACTAAGGTGCCTAAAACAGAATTGAAGCTATTTGCATCAAAGCCTTGAGAAAAATCGCATACTAAAACTTGACACTCTCTTCCTAATAATTCCTGACCTTTATTAAAATTGGCGTAATATGCTTGCAAAAATGGTTCTCCTCCTAGTTGAAACACTGTTGCTTGTTTATAGCACTTTATAGCAATTTCTACGCAAGAAATACTCCAAAGTCGATCTCCTCGAAGAACGAGACCAAACCTATGCATCAAAAAGGAAGCTTGAATTTTCAGATCTGAAAGATAATTATTTAGTTTAATCATAGAAAATAAAGCTTAAATTAGAATTTAAAGTAATTTATCAGCAGTTCAAAAAACAGTAATAAAGCAGCGGAAAACGGTCAAGAGTTATAGTTATACGTATATTTTACTTACTTTGCTTTGTCTTTGTTTTAAGTGTATGTAATTGACCGATAGTCACCCGATCATTTCCAGCATAGTCTTTTTCCGTTAGGACTTTCTGATAGCCCAATGAAACTAATATTTTCCTCACTGCTTGACCTTGATCATGAGCATGCTCAAGCATTAACCAACCAAAATTCTCTAAATAAAATCTACTGTGCACAGCAATATATTTGATATCGGCTAATCCCTCTTCTTTCGCTACTAACGCACTCATAGGTTCAAAACGTACATCTCCCTGTAATAAATGAGAGTCATTTTCTTTCATATAAGGAGGATTTGAGACAATTAATGAAAACTTTTCGTTGTCATCAATTGGTTGGAACCAACTACCCACAAAAAAATTTACATTCAAAATATTCAAGCGACGAGCATTTTCAACAGCTAACACCTGAGCCTGTAATTCTACATCTACACCAATTACTCTTCTTCTACACATTTCAGAAGCTAAACTAAGCGCGATTGCACCAGTGCCTGTACCCAAATCTAGAATAGATCCATTTTGTTTATAAGTTCTACGTAACGCAACTTCAACCAAACGTTCGGTATCAGGACGAGGAATTAACGTCGATTCTGAAACCTTAAGTGATAACGACCAAAATTCCCATTCACCAATAATATAAGCTATTGGCTCACCATTTAAACGCCTAGTCAACATCTCGCTAAAATGTTCAAACTGAATTCGTGTGAGTAATCTCTCCGGCCAAGTCACAAGATAAGAACGAGTTTTCTCTAAAGTATGGCATAGCAAAATCTCAGCATCCAGACGAGGAGAACCGCTACCACTATCTTTGAGTTTCTCTGAAGAAATTTTCAATATAGACCCGATATCAGATAAAACGAGCATTATCCTATTTTGCTATCTGAGAGTAAAGAAAGTCGCTCGGCTTGATGCTCTTGAATGACTGGCTCAATTAAGATTTCTAAATCCCCCTCCATTACTTCTATTAACCGATACAAAGTCAAGTTAATACGATGATCCGATACACGACCCTGCGGATAATTGTACGTACGAATACGATCGCTTCGATCACCAGAACCTAATAAATTACGACGAGTATTCGATACCTCCTCGGCACGTTTTACCTCTTCCATTCGAATCATACGCGCGGCTAACACCGACATAGCTTTCGCTTTATTTTTATGTTGCGATCGCTCATCTTGACATTCAACGACTATACCTGTTGGCAAATGAGTAACACGAATAGCAGAGTCAGTAGTGTTTACATGTTGACCACCCGCACCAGATGCACGAAAAGTATCAATCTTTAGATCACCCGTTTTAATTTCTGGAAAATCTTCCACTGGAATCTCTGGCATGATTGCAACAGTACAAGCAGAAGTATGTATGCGACCTTGAGATTCTGTTTCTGGAATACGCTGAACACGATGACCACCGGATTCAAACTTCATTGTTCCATAAACCCTATAACCACTTATCTTTGCGATGACTTCTTTATAGCCTCCTTTTTCTGATTCGCTGCAATTTATCACTTCTACACGCCAACCCTTCCTCTCGGAAAATTTCGAGTACATACGAAAAAGATTACCAGCGAAAATACCGGATTCATCGCCACCTGAACCTGCGCGAATCTCCAAAAAACAATTATATTTATCATTAGGATCTTTTGGTAACAACAAAATGTGGAGCTGACTGCTTAAGCGCTGGATTAGCACCTTTGTCTTTTTTATTTCTTCCTTAACCATCTCACGTATTTCTACATCATCTTCTCTGTTCTCCATCTCTTGGAGACTAGAAAAATTCTCTTGAGCTTGCTGATACTCTTGAAAACATCGACTTATTTCCTCTAATCGAGAATATTCTTTTGAGAGAATTCGAAACCTATTTTGATTGCTAATGACACTAGGATCACTAAGCAAATACTGAATTTCTTTGTAACGTTCGAGAAGCATTTCAAGCTTTGTTAAGATAGACGCTTTCATATTGAATTAAAAAATCTAAAGCACTTCATACTAAGTTATCATCTGCAACAAGGGTCTTCAAGACCTAAGCTTTGCCTAATTACTGTTAAATTAGCAGGTTTACCCTGTTCTGCAGCATCTTGCAACGCGCGAGTTGGAGCGTGAATAAGCTTATTAGTCAACTTGTTACTAAACTCTAACAACACTGTCTCAGGATCACTACCAGCGGCGAGAGATTGCAAACTCTTCTTCAGCAATTCTTTACGAATATCATTTGAAAATTTCCGATACTCCCTTATACTATCCACAGCTTTTAGCGACCTCATCCAAGCCATAAATGAAGTACTTTCTTCGTTAACTATTTCCTCAGCTTGAATTGCCTCAATTTTTCGTTGTTCAATATTATTATTGACTATCAATCGTAAATCGTCAACCGAATAGAGATATGCATCACTGAGATCTCCTACTTGAGATTCAATATCTCTTGGAACAGCAATGTCAACTAATAACATTGGTTGATATTTTCTAACTTTTAGAGCTGTCTCCACCATACCTTTTCCAAATATAGGTAAAGGACTCGCGGTAGAACTGACAACAATATCAGCCCTAATTAAATATTCTGGGATTTCAGATAAACTAATTATTTGAGCTCCAAACTGATTTGAAAAACTCAGGGCGCGTTCACGTGTTCTATTGGCAACAATCATCTTTTGACAACCGTTTTCGGACAAGTATTTCGCAACAAGATCAATGGTATCTCCAGCTCCGACCAATAAAACTGTAGAGTTAACTAACGATGCAAAAATATGCTTAGCTAAAGCGCAGGCTGCATATGCAACAGATACTGCATTACAACCTATTTCAGTTTCAGTACGCACTCGTTTCGCAACAGAAAAAGCTTTTTGAAAAAGTTTCTCGATCGATGAGTCAACTGACTTATATTTACGCGCATAAAAATAAGCTTGTTTTACTTGACCTAAAATTTGCGCTTCACCTAACACTAAGGAGTCCAAACCACAAGATACTCGCATTAGATGTCTAATTGTAGCTTCTTCTTCATAAACATAGATACTAGATTTAAATTCTTCCGGACTAACTCTATGAAACCGAAATAACCAATCAATAATTTTTCTCTTGCTGCCATCGATAGCTTTAACATCACAATAAATTTCCGTTCGATTACAAGTAGATAGAATAACACTACCATTAACATAAGAATTTCCATTAAGTTGTTTTAACGCTTCTGACAACTTGTCAGGACAAAAAAACACTTTTTCACGTAATTCAACGGAAGCTGTATTATGATTGATTCCAATGGCAAACAAAGACATGTAATGTAGATTCTCTGAGCAACAAAACAGGAACAAATTATTTCTAATAATCGCGAAATTTTTCTCGATAGTCTCTTTATTTTTAAAGACTCAATATCACCTAATTTCTCTGAGTTCGTGATATTAATGATATAGTAAGCACTGATTTTTGGTAAACTCATACAAACCAACGAGGAAGCATGATTAATTTCAGCCAACTTTTCTCTCCAACAATCTTGCTTATTTTTCTGGTTGGCTGTGAATCCACCTCTAGCAATCAGGCTAGCATTCAATGGGAAAATCATCAACAAAAATTGGCTAATATTCAAAATTATCAAGCTATTGGAAAAATTCGATATATCTCCATACGAGAAAAAAAATCACTTAATTTTCAATGGGAACATACTTCTAAAAGTAGCAACCTGAGATTGACAAATCTTTTTGGTCAAACAGTATTAAATCTATACATTTCCTCAGAAGGTGTCAGAATTATAACCCGCGATTATCAAACAGTCATAGACTCAAACGCAATACTGTCAATGCAAAAAATTATTGGACTAACCATGCCAGTAATGCAGATGCAAGATTGGATATTAGGAAAACCAAATAATTCTGACGCTTACCAACTTAATAAAAATTACATTCTTGTGTCATTATCTAAACAGATTCATAAACAACTTTGGAAACTTGAGTACCTTGCTTATCAAAATGTAATTTTTGACCGCACAACGCTACCACTACCAAAAGAAATCAAACTTCAGCATGATAATACTAAATTTCATCTCATTATTTCAAAATGGACATTTAATTGATGTTTTTTCAAACAACTTGCTGGCCATCTCCAGCTAAACTAAATCTATTTCTTAATATTATCGGTAGAAAAGATGATGGCTATCACGATCTGCAGACATTATTTCAATTTTTGGATTACAGTGATCAGATCATAATTACAGCAAACCAAACTGGCAAAATAACGCTATCACCTAAATTTGCTAAACTGAAAATAAAAGATAATTTGATTTGGAAAGCAGCAAAAATATTGCAGAAACATTCTAATCATACTCTCGGAGCTGATATTAAACTAAATAAAATTCTTCCAATTGGAGGTGGTCTTGGTGGTGGTTCATCAAACGCTGCAACTACATTAGTGGCACTCAACCTACTATGGAACCTAGGCTTAAGTGATAACCAACTTGCTGATATTGGTCTAACCTTAGGCGCTGATGTACCAGTATTTGTTCGAGGGTTTGCAGCTTTTGCAGAAGGTGTTGGTGAAAAACTTTTTCCAACAAGTCCAGAAGAAAAATGGTATTTAGTTGTTAAACCAAATGTGAGTATATCAACCACAAATATATTTTCTCATCCAAATTTAACTCGAAATACAAAAAAACAGGAAATCACAACACTTTTACAGAAAAAATATACAAACGATTGCGAAAAAATTGTACGAATACTACATTCTGAGGTTGATAGACAACTTCTATGGTTGTTACAATATGCACCGTTTAGATTAACTGGAACTGGATCTTGTCTTTTTTCTGAGTTCACCGAAGAAAAAGAAGCAAAAATCCTTCTCAAACGGCTATTGTCTAGTAGCAGCGTCTCAGCGTTTGTCGCTCAAGGACGCAACGTTTCGCCGCTGAAAGAGACTTCAGCTAAATACCAATCGGTCTTAACTGACAAATGAGACAATTCTGAGGTCTACTACTGTGCCTGATATGAAGCTATTTTCTGGTAATGCAACACCCAAATTAGCTCAGCGTATTGCTGACTGCCTATACATTTCTCTTGGCGACGCAACGGTTGATCGTTTTTCTGACGGTGAAGTTGCTGTACAAATTAACGAAAACGTTCGTGGTAGTGATGTCTTTCTAATACAATCCACTTGTGCTCCCACTAACGATAATTTAATCGAATTAGTAGTAATGATTGATGCAATGCGTCGCGCTTCCGCAGGTCGCATCACAGCAGTAATTCCATATTTTGGCTATGCCCGTCAAGATCGTCGCGTACGTTCAGCACGCGTCCCAATTACTGCAAAGGTAGTCGCAGATTTTTTATCGAATGTTGGAGTAGACAGCGTTTTAACCATCGATCTGCACGCCGAACAAATTCAAGGATTTTTTGATGTACCTGTAGACAATATTTTCGGCACTCCTGTACTGCTTGAAGATATGCAAAGTCGTGGTTTACAAAACCCGGTTGTAGTTTCACCAGACCTAGGTGGTGTTGTCCGTGCTCGAGCTACGGCTAAAGCATTAGGAGATGTTGATATCGCCATCGTTGATAAGCGTCGCCCTCGCGCTAATGTTTCTGAGATTATGAATCTTATTGGTGAAGTTAAAAACCGTGACTGCGTAATCGTTGATGACATGATAGACACAGGTGGTACACTATGCAAAGCTGCGGAAGCATTAAAAGAGCGCGAAGCCAAACGTGTATTTGCTTATTCAACGCATGCCGTATTTTCCGGTACAGCGCCTAATAACATAAACAATTCAGCACTAGATCAAGTTATTGTTACTGATTCTATCCCTCTTTCTAAAGAAATGACTGCAACAGGAAAAGTGATAACACTAAGTTTATCTCGCATGCTAGCCGAAGCAATCCGCCGTATCAGCAATGAGGAGTCTATTTCTGCAATGTTTAACCGTAATCGATAGCCGACTCTTGCAAAAATCTGCTAGAATTTTCATTCTCTCTACCATTTCAAATTTGAGGATGGAAATACTTGAATCAATTTAAGCTCTTGGTCGGATTAGGAAATCCTGGTTCTAAGTATGACAAAACGAGACATAACATTGGGTCGTTAGTGATAAAAAAACTAGCATATACGCATAATATAACTCTAAAAAATAGAACAAAATTTTTTGGATTAACTGAATGTATTATAATCAACAATGCGAAAGTACATCTGTTGATCCCAACTACGTTTATGAATTCGTCAGGTAACGCTGTCATGAAATTAATAAAATTTTATCAAATTAAAACAGAAGAGATTCTGATTATCCATGACGAACTTGATTTTCAACTAGGCACTGCAAAATTCAAGAAAGGTGGTGGTCATGGTGGTCATAATGGTTTACGCGATATCATTAGCAAATTGGATAACAAAGAATTTTATCGATTAAGAATTGGTATCGGACGCCCTCAACACAAAAACAAGGTTTCAGATTACGTTTTGGCTGAATTACCTATTAATGAACAACAATGTTTAAGAGAAATTTTAGATCAATCAGTACACAGCATCAATATTTTACTAAAAAACGGCCTAAGCAAAGCACAAAATCACTTGCATACATTCAGATCTGAAACAAATTATTAAGGTTGCTATAATGGGTTTTAAATGTGGTATAATTGGGCTCCCTAATGTTGGTAAATCAACTTTATTTAATGCATTAACTAAAGCTGGCATAGAAGCCGCCAACTTTCCGTTTTGCACTATTGAACCAAATATTGGTATAGTTCCTGTACCAGATTTTCGTCTACATACGTTAGGAAAAATTGTTCATCCCAGAAAAATACTCCCAGCAACAATAAAATTTGTTGATGTTGCTGGCCTTGTTGCCGGTGCATCTCAAGGGGCAGGTCTTGGTAGTAAATTTTTAGCTAATATTCGTGAAACCGATGCAATTGGTCAAGTTATCCGTTGCTTCGAAGACGAAGATATCATTCATATTTCTGGTAAAATTTCTCCTATAGAAGATATTGAAACTATTAATCTTGAGCTTGCTTTATCCGATCTTGACTCTTGTCATCGTGCAATTCAACGTAACTTCAAAAAAGCGCAATCTGGGGATAAGATCGCAAAAATTGAATTAAGCGTATTAGAAAAATTGTTACCTATTTTGAATGAAGGCGGAACGGTGCGTTCGGCAAATTTAGCAAAAGAGGAATATGCTGCTATCAATTATTTGAACTTTCTAACATTAAAACCAACCATGTATATCGCTAATGTCAATGAGAATGGTTTTCTAAATAACCCATATTTAGATGAAGTCCTAGAATATGCAAAGAGGGAAAACAACATTGTCATTCCAATCTGTGCCACTCTTGAATCAGAAATCTCTGAACTAGAAAATGTAGATCGTAAAGATTTCCTCGAAGATATAGGTATTAAGGAACCAGGACTTAACCGAGTAATTCGTTCTGGATATAATCTTCTAAATCTACATACCTATTTTACAGCCGGTGAAAAAGAGGTACGTGCTTGGACTATACCTGTAGGTACAACAGCATCCAAATCGGCTAGAAAAATCCATACCGACCTGGAGAGTGGTTTCATTCGTGCAGAAATTATTAGCTACAAAGATTTCATAGAATACAAGGGAAAAAACGCTGCAAAACATGCAGGGAAGTGGCGTCTTGAAGGTAAAGAGTATATCATGAACGATGGAGATGTAGTTCACTTTCGCTTTAATATATAGGCACAGATGTCTAGAATTAACATCACAACAATTGATCCTAACCTCAAACCTTTCCAATTAAGTATCAATTTACTTATTTTTTTTCAAAAAACTATTGACGGTTATAGCACAACTACTCATAATTCATTCCGTTCTTGATAAGAAATAAAGGATTAAGAAATAGAGATTCTTTAAATAGTAACATGTAAATTTTAGAACAAGGTCAAAAATATATTGTTTAAAATGTTCTAGTGATGCTTACAGTGGTATCATGTGTCCCCTAACTCCGAAGAAGGGGCTACTTAGCTCAGTTGGTCAGAGCACATCACTCATAATGATGGAGTCGCAGGTTCAAATCCCGCAGTAGCCACCATACAGCTTACTTGACATGTAGTGCGGAAGTGGCGGAATTGGTAGACGCACCAGATTTAGGTTCTGGCGCTGTGAGGTGTGAGAGTTCAAATCTCTCCTTCCGCACCATTTTTTGATTGACGTTGGGCTATCGCCAAGCGGTAAGGCACCGGCTTTTGATGCCGGCATTCCCTGGTTCGAATC
>NZ_JGVK01000003.1 GCF_000731795.2 Candidatus Photodesmus blepharonis
AAAAAAAAAAAAAAAAAAATATGATGTTCATTCAAGAAATGAAGCACAAGCATTTTGCATACTTAATAATATACAGGTTATCTCCTTGACTTTAAGGATATGATCCTTCTCCAAGAATATAGTAGAATAATTAGTTATTTAAATTTTAAAAGTGTTTTGATATTTATATTTCTATGAAAAATGTTCTCAATCATACCTTGTTGGCAATCAAAGTTGCCCGCTTGGGAGCCGGATGACCCTCTATTGTTTTTGTTGGGTTGTTTGGAGATAAGTAGTCATACAATGAGTTTTGTTGCATCCATTCGGTTGTACGTTGTTCTTTTGTTGTTGTAATGTTTTCGTCTACTATACGCACATTTTTAAATCCAGTTCGCTCAAGCCATATTTTCAACGCTTTGGTTGAAGGGAAAAAATATACGTTGCGCATCTGTGCGTACCGATCGCTTGGAACTAATGCTGTAGTCTCATTACCCTCAACTACTAGTGTTTCTAGAACTAATTCACCGTCTGAAACGAGCTGATCCTTTAACTGAATTAGGTGATCAAGAGGTGAACGACGATGGTACAATGTACCCATACTGAAAACCGTGTCAAACGCCTTTAATTTAGGAAGCTGATTGATATTTAAAGGTACCAAATGAGAACGTTGATTATTTCCAAGTAATTTTCGAATAGTTTCGAATTGGACAAAAAAAAGACGCGAAGGATCTATGCCTATGCATAGCTTGGCTTCCTCGCCTATCATACGCCACATATAATAGCCGTTGCCACAACCTACATCTAATACAAGTCGGTTTTTAAGAGGTGAAATATGAGGAAGAATACGATCCCATTTCCAGTCACTTTTCCATTCAGCATCAATATGAATGTTGTGAATTTTATATGGTCCTTTACGCCATGGTCGGAGTGTTTTCAGAAGCTTTTCAAGTTCTTTAAATTCTTCTTGGGTCAGAGGTTCATTATTAGATAATGAAACTGATTTTTTTAGGTCAATATTGTCTGGTTTACCCTCCTGAATTTGTTTTAAGGTGTAAAGCCAAGATTCAAAATCACGGTGTTTCATATTTTGCCAATTCGTTAGTTGTTGAGGGAGCGTATTAAGCCATGGTTGAAGACGAATATCTTCAGCAATAAGTTGATAAAAATTTGAAAAGTTAAACATGCTTAGTGAATCACCTAATATTAAATAGATATTGAGATTGGATTGACAAATAAGTAGCTAGTTTTATTTTATCGCGAATATGGAACCAAAATTAAAGTACTGAAACCAAACTTCGCTACTTGAAAAACCAATATTTTTAAAACGTGCCTTGTGAATCTGAATTGAATCCGGACGCATTACATTTTTAATTGCACTTTTTTTTTGGTTGATTTCTAGCTCGCTGTATCCGTTTGAGCGTTTAAAATTGTGATGAAGCTCGGTTAAAATCCCGTGAGAGACAGTATCTTCAAAAGTATATTTCTCAGATAAAATTACCATACCGCCAAAACAAAGTCCTGAGTAAATTTTTTTGAGTAAAGAATACCTGTCTTCAGGGGCAAGAAATTGTAATGTAAAATTTAATACTACAAAAGAAGCATTAGTAATTTCAATGTTACGAATATCTTTCTTGAGTACTTTAACAGGAACATCAGATTGAGATGCTTTAAGCCGAAATTTGCAGTGTTTAACCATGGATTTTGAGTTATCTACTGCGATAATGCAACAACCTTTTTGATCAATGCTACGACATATTGAAAGTGTTGCAGCACCTAGAGAGCAGCCTAGATCGTATATTTTTGAATGCGGTTTAACAAAACGTTTAGCCAACATACCGATAGTTGAAAGGATATTGTTATAACCTGGTATAGAACGTTCAATCATATCTGGAAAAACTTTAACAATATTTTCCTCGAAAGCAAAGTGACTAATTTTGTCGATCTGGGTTGAAAAGATAGTATCTCTATTGTTTTTCATAATCTATCAAGTTAATTCAAGTGAATAAGGTGTGGATGATGTAAGCGCATTCTAGGGTAGATTTATGGTACTGTCATGCGAATAAATTGAAGAGAATTTCAAAGCATCTAAAAGATTATAGATAGCTATTGTATTCAAGATATCGTATTATGCTCCCCATTATTTTTTAATCTCGTCCTTGTTAAATGCTTGAGGTTTATTATGCGCACCCATTATTGCGGTAGACTGAGCGTATCCTTGTCTGGACAAATGGTGAAGCTTTATGGTTGGGTTAATCGGTGTCGTGATTTAGGTGGTCTTATCTTTGTTGATATGCGAGATCGCGAAGGTATTGTTCAGGTCATCGTCTCTCCTAACGTGTTTCCTGTTTTTCAGATTGCCAATCAGCTACGTAATGAGTTTTGCATTAAAGTAGAGGGGGAGGTACGCGCTCGCTCTCAAGAGCAAATTAACACAGAAATGGCAACGGGTCGAGTTGAAGTTTTTGCTGTTAGCTTGGAAATAATCAACCGAAGCGACATCCCACCGTTGGATTTTAAGCAACAAAACTCCGAAGAGCAGCGTTTTAAATATCGTTACTTAGATTTACGTCGTCCAGAGATGGTAAATCGTATTAAATTACGTGCTCGAGTATCGAGTTTTATCCGTCGTTTTTTAGACAATAGCGACTTTTTAGATATTGAAACTCCAGTTTTGACGAAATCCACTCCAGAAGGTGCTCGCGACTATTTAGTACCAAGCCGTGTGCACCAAGGTGCTTTCTACGCACTTCCGCAATCTCCACAGTTGTTTAAACAGATGCTCATGATATCAGGCTTCGATCGTTATTATCAAATTGTTAAGTGTTTTCGTGATGAAGATTTACGTTCGGATCGTCAACCAGAATTTACCCAAGTTGATATTGAAATGTCGTTTGTGAAATCCGAAGAAATTCGGCATATCACTGAGAAAATGATTCGTGATATCTGGAAAGAGTTATTGGATGTTCATCTTGTTGAATTTCCAGTCTTCTCTTTTAATGAAGTTATTCGTCGTTTTGGTTCTGATAAGCCCGATTTACGCAATCCATTAGAATTAGTTGATATTGCAGAACTTGTAAAAAATGTTGATTTCAGAATATTTTCAATTCCTGCTAATGATAAGAAAGGTCGTGTTGCAGCTATCCGTGTTCCTGGAGGTGCAACAATGAGTCGTAGGGAAATAGATATTTACAGTAAATTTGTCAGTATTTATGGAGCAGAAGGTTTGCTATGGATGAAGATTAATGATCGTACTTCTGATCTGCATACGATGATTCAATCACCATTTAGTAAATTTTTAAGTGCAAAAACAATCAATAATATTCTTAAAAATACTCAAGCTGAGTCTGGTGATATCATTTTGTTTATTGCAGATAAAGCTAAAGTTGTTACAGAAGCATTAGGTGCTCTTCGTCTGAAATTGGGTAGAGATTTAAAATTAATTAATCACTCTACATGGGCACCTTTATGGGTTGTTGATTTTCCGATGTTTGAAGCAGATGAAAAAGGTGAACTGCACGCAATGCATCATCCATTTACATCACCTATGAACGTAGATGTAAAAGCATTGAAATCTGATCCTATTTCTGTGTATTCAAATTCATACGATATGGTTTTGAACGGCTATGAAATTGGGAGTGGTTCTGTTCGAATTCACAGAGAGAAAATGCAATCAGCAGTGTTTGATGTTTTAGGAATTGGAAAGCAAGAGCAGCGAGAAAAATTTGGTTTTTTGCTAGATGCATTAAGATTTGGTGCGCCTCCACATGCTGGTCTTGCATTCGGTTTAGATCGATTAGTTATGCTACTTTGCGGGGCTGAAAGTATTCGTGATGTTATTGCATTTCCGAAAACAACTTCAGCGACGTGCCTATTGACTGATTCTCCAAATTTTATAAAACCAGGATCACTTAAAGAACTAGCATTAGTTCTTAAAACAGAAAAAAATAAGATATGATATGAAGTTTTAACTGAGACTTGAATGCATCTAACAGAAGAAAAAATTGGATGAACGATAAACAGGGCTCAAATTATTGGCTGAATTTTATATGTCAGAAATTTTTACGACCTGCGAAATAAAAAAGGATCTCTTAATTATAAATCTTCATCGGATTATTTTGAAAATTAAGTATAAAATTAGGATTTGTTTATGTCAATTATTTTGGGAATTGACCCGGGTTCCCGGATCACAGGTTATGGAGTCATTCGTCAACGAGGTCCTTGTCTCCAATATTTGGGCAGCGGATGTATTCGTGCTTCAGAACAAAAATTACCAGGGCGACTAAAAAGAATATATGTAGGAATCACCGAAGTTATTATTCAGTTTCGTCCTGATGTCCTTGCTATTGAACAGGTTTTTATGGCTAAAAATGCTGATTCAGTTCTTAAATTGGGTCAAGCTCGTGGTAGTGCTATTGTTGCAGCAGCAAATGTAGAATTGCCCGTATATGAATATGCTGCTAGATTAATTAAACAGGCGGTGGTAGGTACGGGCTCAGCTGGAAAAGTTCAGGTTCAGTGTATGGTTAGGCATATACTGAAGCTTTCTGCTAATCCACAGTCAGATGCTGCTGATGCTCTTGGGGTTGCTATTTGTCATGCAAGTTCAAGTAAGAATGTCGGGTTATTAGTTTCTCAAAAAAGTAGTTAATGTATAAAAAAAAGATTATTACGTGATATTTTAATTTTTAAACGAGAGTTTTTTGTGATTGGATATCTTTTGGGTTTGCTTGTTGAAAAGCAACCTCCAGAGTTGTTAATCGAAGTAAATGGGGTTGGCTATGAAGTGCAAATGCCAATAAGTTGTTTTTGTAAACTTCCGAGCGTTGGTAAAAAAGTTGCAATTTATACTCACTTTATAGTGCGTGAGGACGCTCAATTGCTTTATGGTTTTAATACAATTAAAGAGAGAGCTTTATTTCGGGAACTGATTAAAGTTAATGGCGTTGGCCCGAAATTAGCGTTAAGTATTCTTTATAGTATGACAGCAAGTCAATTTGTTTCGTGTATTAAGGAGGGAGATGTATCGACTCTAATTAAGTTGCCTGGTGTTGGTACAAAGACAGCAGAACGCTTAATAATTGAAATGAAAGATAGACTCAAGATTTGGAATACCGATTTGTTTACTTCCAAAATGGATGTAACTTCCTGCGATTCTAATTTAACACCAGTGTCATCTAATGTTAAAGAAGCTATTAGTGCTTTGTTAGCTTTGGGATATAAACCAACTCAAGCGTTGAAAATTATTTCTAAGATTGCCAAGCCAGATATGACAAGCGAAAATTTAATTCGAGAGGCCCTCAAAGCAATGGTTTGATTTTTTATTATCTTTATCTTTATCTTTATCTTTATAAAATTCTTATTTTCATTAATAATAG
The DNA here is from genome assembly GCF_000731795.2 of Candidatus Photodesmus blepharonis. Taxonomy (GTDB): domain Bacteria; phylum Pseudomonadota; class Gammaproteobacteria; order Enterobacterales; family Vibrionaceae; genus Vibrio; species Vibrio blepharonis. The sequence continues at coordinate 5,355 of NZ_JGVK01000003.1, forward strand.
GGAACATTCATGGTTGAATTTGATCGCTCGGTATCATTAGATGCTGCTCTTCTAAAAGAAGAGAGTATTATTGATAGGGCAATTCGTCCAAGTAAATTACTTGATTATCGAGGTCAAAGGCATGTATGTAGTCAAATGGAAATTTTTATAAAAGCGGCTAAGTTACGCAATGAAGCACTAGATCATTTGCTGATTTTTGGCCCTCCCGGGTTAGGTAAAACCACATTGGCTAATATTGTGGCTAATGAAATGAAAGTAAACACTAGAGCAACTTCTGGTCCAGTACTCGAAAAAGCTGGTGATTTAGCAGCACTTTTAACTAATTTAGAAAAAAATGATGTGCTGTTCATTGATGAGATACATCGTTTAGCTCCTACGGTAGAAGAAGTACTTTATTCAGCAATGGAGGATTATCGGTTAGACATTATGATAGGTGAAGGAGCAACGGCTAGATCAATTAAAATTGATCTTCCACCTTTCACTTTAATTGGCGCTACAACTAGGGCTGGATCATTGACTCCTCCTTTGCGTGATCGTTTTGGTATCACTCAACGTTTGGAGTATTATAAAGTGAATGATTTACAAAGTATTGTACAACGTAGTGCAGATTATCTAAATCTTTCTATAGAAGTTGGAGGTGCACTAGAAATAGCTCATCGTGCTCGTGGGACACCGCGCATAGCTAATCGTTTGTTGCGTCGTGTTCGAGATTATGCTGAGGTAAAAGCTAATGGACATATTTGTGCTGATGTAGCTGACAAAGCACTGAATATGCTCAATGTCGATGTAGAAGGTTTTGATTATATGGATAGAAAGCTATTATTAGCAATAATGGAGAAATTTTCTGGAGGGCCTGTGGGTCTTGATAATATGGCAGCAGCTATTGGTGAAGAGAAAGATACTATAGAGGACGTATTGGAACCATATTTAATACAACAAGGATATTTGCAACGTACACCACGAGGTAGAATTGCAACGGATAAGGCTTATCTCCATTTTAAGCTCGAAAAATAAAATATTTTCTATAATTTGCTCCGGAAGTTTTAGTAGATTTAAATGTTTTAATACTCAGATTTTTTTCATTTTCTGTTATCTGTGATGGATCAATGTTGCGCATTTGCATCTAATGATTGGTGCATGTATTTTGATGATCATCGCTTTCATGATTGGAGCATGTATTGATGAACTCAGCCATAAATCTATGTTTTAGGAGATTGTAGTGGTAGTTAATATTTCAATCTTTAATTTGTTTTTACAAGCTGATTTTTTAGTTAAAATTGTTATGACCGTTCTTTTGGGCATGTCAATTTTATCCTGGACAATAATTTTAAAAAACAGTAGAACTCTATTACGTGCCTCAAAAAATGTAGACCTATTCGAAGATAAGTTTTGGTCTGGTTCGGACCTATCAAGTCTTTATCAGGATGTAAAAAAACGCAAAGAGGCAATTTCTGGCACTGAAGAAATTTTTTACTCAGGTTTTACAGAATTTCTACGTTTGCGCAAATCGAATAGTGATTCTCCTAATTTCGTAATGGAAAATACAGGTCGTGCAATGTTTCTAACAGTTGCGAAAGCCGTTAAGAAATTAGAAAGAAATCTTCCGTTACTTGCAACCGTGGCTTCCATTAGTCCTTATGTGGGTCTTTTGGGCACTGTATGGGGTATCATGCACTCTTTTATCGCATTAGGAGATGCGAAACAAGCAACTCTTATGATGATCGCTCCAGGAGTCGCTGAGGCGCTTATTGCGACCGCAATGGGTTTATTTGCCGCAATTCCAGCTGTAATAGCGTACAATCTTTTTAGCGGTAAAGTTAGTAAACTTGAGCATAGTTATTCAACCTTTTCTGAAGAGTTTTATAGCATTCTATATCGTCTAGTTTTATTGAGGCAGTGAAGCATGCTGAGCTATCAACCTAAAAAGCTAAATATGATCGCAGAGATCAATTTTATTCCATATATAGATGTTGTATTGGTTCTGCTTATTGTTTTTATGGTAGCTTCACCGCTCGCTATTCAAGATATAGATGTTGAGTTACCAAAAATATCAAGGGGTAAATCTGATTCTGAATTTAAAGAAGGAGAGAGCAATATCATTATTGTTGAGATTAATAAAGAAGGCAAATTAGGATTGAGTGTTAACACTGAAGAATTTCAACGAAATCTTTCTCTCCAAGATATTCTATTGCAAGTTAAAGCGGAGCTCTTGCTGAAACCTAGTGCATCAGTACTAGTTGGAGCTGATGCTGGGGTATCTTATTCTAAAGTTGTTTTTTTGCTTAATGAGCTAAGCAAAGCTCATGTTCAAAAAGTTGGTTTGCTAACAACGGATACGATGGAATAAGATTCATTATTCATGAGCACTCGGAAAAGAAAAAAAGATAGTTATATAAAACCTGTTGTTTTATCAACATTTTTTCATATCTTATTTCTGTTTTTACTCAGAGAAGAGAGTAGCATTGTGCTGAAACCTGTGATATCCAACAAACTTCAATCTGTTGTAGTAGATCAGGAATTAGTCAAAAGGCATGCAGAGCAGATTTATAAAGAGCGCCAGGCTCTTATTCAGAAAGAACAAACATATTTAGAACAATTGCGCAAAAATATTAATAAACTTGAGAAAGATCGTGAAAATAAAGAGAGGGTAGTTCGAAATCTTAAGAGACAGAAAAAAGAGGAGATGCATAAGATTGAGCAACAAAGACTGATTAGAAAAAAAGAGGCAGAACAAGCTCGTATAGAAAAAGAATATCAACGAAACATTGACTTAAAAACTAAGAAGAAAGCAAAAAAACTTCAAGTTGAAAGAGAGCGTCGAGAGCGAGAAGCCGCATTGAGGAATATTTTTGAAGAATTGGAGATAGAAGCCAAACAAAATACATCAGATCGTGCTCGATATATTTCTAACGAAGTAGATCGCTATGGGTTAATTTATGTTCAACTTATTCAAAAAAAATTTTTAAAAGAAGAAAGCTTTCATGGAAAATCTTGCCGTGTCCATCTTAACTTAATACCTACCGGTTCAGGAGCGATAGTAGGAGGATTACATATTATTGATGGTTATAGTAGTTTATGTGCAGCAGCGAAACGCGCAATAACCCAGGTAGGAACTTTTCCTCTTCCTAAGGAAGCTGATATAGTAGAAAGGTTAAAAAATATTAATTTAACAGTGGTACCGTGAGTTATGAGTGAAAAGGAAAGTTTGTGTTAGGGCGATTAATTGTAGGTTTCTTAGTAGGGATATCCAGTATAGGATCAGTAGATTCTGCTTTAGAGTTAGTTATTACTGAGGGCATTAATTCTGCTCGTCCAATAGCGATACTACCTTTGAGCTGGAATGCTACAACTGAGCCACCAGAAGATATTGCTGCTGTAGTAGCCTCAGATCTAAAACGCAGTGGTAAATTTAGTCCTATTGCGATCTCTGAAGTTTCAGAGAAATCTTATTTTGAATTAGATATGAACTTTGATCTTTGGATAGAGTTAGGTGTTGATGTGTTGTTTGCTGGTTCGATCTCTGAAGGTGATAAAGATAGCTATACCATTAGCTATCAGTTAATCGATGTTGTCCGCGGTCAGTTGATGCAAAGACAAAATAGGAGCGCTTTTGGAAAGCCGAGTTATTCTAGGGATCATATCTTGTTTAACAAGCGTGCTATTATTCCAAAAAGAAAATTAAGAGAGTATGCACATCGAATATCAGATCTTATTTATGAGGCGTTGACTGGAAAAAAAGGTGCTTTTTTAACTCGTATTGCTTATGTGGTTATCCAAGATGAAGATTTTTATCCATATCAATTAAAAGTTTCTGATTACGATGGTTATAATGAAAAATTGATCTTGGGTTCTAAAGCACCTTTGATGTCGCTTGATTGGTCGCCGGATTCAAAAAATATAGCTTATGTTACTTTCCAAAATGGTCAAGCTGAGATTTTCATAATAAATGTTTCTACTGGTAAGCGAAAAAAGATAACATCATTCCCTCGCCATAATGGTGCACCGAGATTTTCTCCTGATGGTAAATGTTTAGCTTTAGTATTGTCTCAAACTGGTAGCTTACAGGTTTATACATTAGATCTTGCTCTTCGTAAACTAACTCGTATTACAACAGATCGATCGAATAATACTGAGCCATTTTGGCATCCTGATGGGAAATCTCTGATTTTTACCTCTGATAGGGGTGGTAAACCGCAGATTTATCAAGTAGATTTAGCAAGTTACGAGACTAATCGCTTGACTTTTCAAGGAAGTGAGAATTTAAGTGGACAGATTACTCCTGATGGACGTTTCCTTGTAATGGTAAACCGCAGTAATTCAGGTTTTAATTTAGCCAAGCAAGATTTAGAAACTGGGGCAGTACAAATTCTTACAAATACTTTGCTTGATGAATCGCCAAGCATTGCTCCTAATGGTGATATGGTGGTTTATAGCTCTATTTATAATAAAACTAATGTGCTTTCTATGGTATCGATAGACGGACGTTTTAAAGCTAGATTACCGGTAACAAATCGGCGCGTTAGGGCGCCTGCTTGGTCTCCGTTTTTGTAGCAAGAAATATCAATAAGTCTTTAATAGTAAGGAAAAATTAAGATGCAGTTTAGTAACTTTTTTAAAGGGGTATTTTTTGTGCTATCTATGCTGTCTTTAATAGCATGCAGTTCAAGTTATAACAATGATGAAATGTTCAATTCTAATTCGAAGCTTAAACAAAGTAAATTTGGATTGGATACATCAGTTGTTTCGGTTGTTGATGAAAATAGAGAATTTACAGAGGAGGAGTATCAGGAGAAATTTCTTCGTGAAAACAAAATAGTTTATTTTGCATTTGATGATTTTGTTATTACAAAAAACTATGAAGAAATGTTATCGTATCATGCAGCTTATTTAAGCAAAAACACGGATGTTCAATTGACGATAGAGGGTCATGCTGATGAGAGAGGTACTCCAGAATACAATATTGCTTTAGGTGAACGTCGTGCAAAGTCTGTGGCCGATTATTTACAGGCTTTAGGTGTTCAGGCTGAACAAATTTCCCTTGTAAGTTACGGAGAAGAGAAGCCTATTTTATTAGGTCAATCTGAGGATGCGTACGCCAAAAATCGACGAGCAGTTTTAGTGTATTAACATGCAGAAAGTAAATTTTCTTAATGCTAGGATGATTTTAGTAATGTTGTTGGTTGGTGCAGGTCCATTATTCTCTGCGCCAGCGCCAGTATCGGATTTAAATAATGCTGAATCTTTTCTTGAAAACACACAAAGTATTCATTCTAAGGAAAGGGGTCTTCAGCGTTTGGAAAAATTATTTATTAATCGCAATAAAATGCAATTGCAGATACAGAAACAAATTGACGAGATGTCTCTAGAAATTAGTCAACTTCGCGGTCAATTAGAGAAGAGCAATTACGATATACAACAAATGCTTTATCGTCAACAAGAACTGTTCATAGAACTTGACCAAGTCAATCAAGTGATTCAAAATACTGTTATTGCCAAAGATGCATCAGGATCTAAATCCATCGTCGATTATAGCAATACTGATGAACAGAAAGCTTATCAGTATGCAGTGGATTTAATTTTAAAGAAAAAAGATTACTCTGGATCTATTCTAATCTTGGAGAAATTTCAAAAAGATTATCCAAATTCTGGTTTTTTACCTAACGTATATTATTGGTTAGGTCAGCTTTATTTTGCCAAAAAACAAGATAAAAAGGCTAAGGAAAATTTTTTATCCGTGATTACATATAAAGAATATGAGAAGCGTTCTAATGCACTAATGAAGCTGGGAGATATTGAAAAACGAAATAATAATGAAGTAATAGCAAGAAAATATTATCAACAGGTTCTAGATGAGTATCCGAGTAGCGCTTTAGCTGATTTTATTAAAAAAAAATTAAAGGACTTATCTTAACGCTTCAATAGTTTGCTTGAATTAAATTCAGATGTAGTGACTGTGTTAAAAAACATAGTTACTCTGCTATGATAAGTGATTGATTTGAATCATTTAGAGTGTAGAATGTTCGGATTAAGGTTGTATGGAGCTAGATCAATGAATTACGATGTCGTTAAGCCGAGTTATTCCTTTCCAGAAAAACCTTTTCCATTAAAAGAGAAAGAAAAGAAAGCCTGTATAACTGAAATTAAAACATTGCTAAAAGAAAAAGATGCCGTCTTGATATCGCATTATTATACTGATCCTGAAATTCAAGCTTTAGCTGAAAGTACTGGTGGTTTTGTTGGAGATTCACTTGAAATGGCAAAATTTGGTAATTCTCATTCAGCGAGTACTTTGGTTATTACAGGTGTTCGTTTTATGGGAGAGTCTGCTAAAATTTTAACTCCGGAAAAGCGCGTTTTAATGCCTAGGCTTGATGCTGAATGTTCCCTAGACCTTAGTTGTCCTGCAGATAAATTTAGCAAATTTTGTGATGCTTATCCGAATCATACGGTTGTAGTATACGCAAACACTTCAGCTGCTGTAAAAGCTCGTGCAGATTGGGTTGTAACATCTAGTGTTGCTTTAGAAATTATTGAATATTTAGATTCCAAAAGTGAGCGAATTATTTGGGGTCCTGATCGTCATTTAGGTTCGTATATTACCAATAAAACAGGTATAGAAATGATACTTTGGCAAGGTGAATGCGTTGTGCATGATGAATTTTCTATAGATGCTTTACGTAAAATGAAACTTTTTTATCCTGATGCTGCTGTTTTGGTTCATCCTGAATCACCAATGAGTGTTCTTGAATTTGCAGATGTTGTTGGTTCAACAAGTCAATTAATTAAAGCAGCAAAAGAATTGCCACAAAATCAGATGATTGTTGCAACAGATAAAGGTATCCTTTTCAAAATGCAACAACTAGTTCCGGAAAAAGAGCTTATATCAGCTTTAACACCTGGTCCAGGTGCGACTTGTCGGAGTTGTGCTCACTGTCCTTGGATGGCGATAAACAGCCTTAAAGGAATTGAAGAAGCATTATTAGATGGTCAAGAGAATGAAATATTTATTGATGAAAAGCTACGGGTTAAATCATTAATCCCGTTAAACCGTATGTTGAATTTTGCTGAGAAGCTCACTGAAAAGTATAGTTCGACATCTGGGTTCTAGACTTTTTTATTGATGGTTTCCATCATTAGTAAGTGTGGTGATTTTTTATTTTTTCTTGTATTTTTGAAACAGAGCTTCCAGTTTCATAGGCTGACCATGAAGATAGCCTTGTGATAATTGACATTTATTATTTTTAAGCCATAGACTTTGCTCATAGCATTCAACACCTTCTGCTACAACAATTAACTTAGATACGTTTGCTACCGCTAAAATTGATTTCATCACATTTTCAATCTGTTTGTCTTGTCCGATTGCTTGTACAAAGGTTCGATCTATTTTTATTTCAGTAATAGGAAGTTGACTCAGATAACTTAAAGAGCAATAGCCCGTACCAAAGTCATCTAAGGAAATTCCAAAACCATATTCTTTTATTTCATCCAATATCGGTTTTACTTGAGCTATATCTTCAATAAGCACATTTTCTGTAATTTCTATAGTGATATTTTGTATGAGAACACCGATATTATTTACAAATTCTTTTAATCTAAAAGCAAAGTTAGATTCTAGAAGTTGGAGAGGAGACACATTGATAGATAGACCGATTGATTGGTTAGTATTAGCGCAAAAATGATGAATATCAGCGCATGCTTTGGAAAATATATAATCGCCAATTGAATGGATTAAACCTTTACTTTCCGCTATGGGTATAAACTGTTGCGCTGGTATTAAACCAAGTTTTTTATTATTCCAACGACAGAGGGCCTCAACAGCTTTAAGCTGGCCAGTTTGAGTGTCTACTTGAGGTTGATAAACGACGCTGATCTCATCATTTCTTAGTGCAGAAGAGAGCTCATCTTCCAATAAAAATTGGTATTGAACTTCTTTGTTGATATTTGTGTCGTAAAATAGAGCAGTGCCCTTGCATTTTTCTTTTGTTCTGTATAGTACGATATCAGATTTGCTAATCAATTCCTCTTCATTTTCTCCATCTTTAGGATAGACAGCTATTCCTATGCTACTGGAAACTTTTAATCTTACCCCATTAAGTGTGATCGTATTTTCAAATAAAGCTAGAAGTTTATATGATTTAGCCTTAATTTCTTGTTCACTCTTAATTAAAGAAAAACAAACAATAAATTCGTCTCCACCAAATCTCGCAGCTATATCATGTTTCCCAACGAGACTTTTAATTTTCTGGCCAATTAATTTTATAAATTTATCGCCAAATCGGTGTCCATACTGATCATTGATCTTTTTGAAATCATCAATGTCGACAAACATAACTGCTAGCATTGTTTTAGTCGAATGACACATTTTTATAGCACATTCTAGTTGCTTGCTTAGTTTTGTTCTATTCGCTAAACCTGTTAAAGGATCGTGATGAGCTAAGTATTCTAGCTGACCTTGGCTTTCTTTTAACTTAGAAAAGCTATCTTGTATTTTGCTTTGAAAATCATAAAAACGTCGGTTTATATAGTTCCCAATGTAGATGGAAATAATACCAAGTACCAGTGCAAAAATAGTACAAGCAACTAATATTTTATATAAAGCCGCTTTACCTTCTATTATCAACTTTTTTTCTTTATCAATTAGATAAGTATCAATCTTAGATAATGAAACAGGAGCTATCAAAAACCATTCCCAAAGAGGAAAGCTATGAACATAAAAGATTTGAGATTTTCTAGTAAGATTGTTCTGTACTTTAATGAAATCTCCTTGATTGTCAGCAAGAGTTAAAGAACTAAGAAAGCTTGCGTACTCCCATTGATGACCAATCAAAGTTTGTTTGATATGAGATAACACCTTCCCATCATAATTTGTTACAATGACAAAACCATCATTTCCAAAAGAGAAATTGGATAACCAATTGAGTAAATTTTTTTTTATACTATTTTGTACGTCAGAAACATATTCTCCAGTCCCTATGAGCCAATCATACTCTTCGAATCGTTTAGCAAAACCAATTTTTTCAAACTCTGTATCACCATGTCCAGGTTTTCTAAACCACCAACGATAGAAAGCTTCACCATTTTTTGATTTTTTGATTAAATCAATATGCTCCTTAAGAATGAAAGTACCATGAACATCTTGTAACTTTATCTTTGATTGACCTTCTATCTGAGGTATGAGAGGGTGCAATACACTGACACCTTGCATTGTGAAAATGAAAAAATATCCTCTGTTTTCATTAAAACGTATTGGATTTAGTGCATTATAAATATTTTTTGAAATAACAGATTTGCTTTGATAAGAATTTTTCTGGTATATGTTACTGGCTATTTGATGTGCTTCTAAAACCCTGGAATAAATATTTTTTTCTAACAGATTAACTGTTTGCGTCTGTTCATAGTTGATTTTATCAACAACTGACTGTACTCTTTGTTTTATTGACGTTTTCTGGTTTCCAATATAGTCAGATCTTAATCCATCAACCAAATCACGAGTTTTTTTCTGATTGTTGCTCGCGAGTATCACGAATAAAACAGTGATAAATATACTCACCATACAAAAAGGAAAGTAACGAACTATTTTGACAAGCTTTTTATCGGTAAAAACATCCATAGTATTTTATTAATTATTCCATAATAACGACGTAAGCTGCACTGGTTAATAGTAGTGTTGCTTCATTTTTTTTTCAAGATTGTCATCAACGATTTTTACGTTTTCCTGTTCTTAAGGAGTAGATAAAAATTTACAGTTTTGAAGCATGTTTTTTACGTGTGTGGTGAGAGTTATTTGGAAATTTTGAAAAAATGTCCATAACAAATGAAGGTAATTAGAAATCTTTATGTTTGAAGAACTGGCGGTGAGTGAGAGATTCGAACTCTCGGTACGTTTTCCATACACACGCTTTCCAAGCGTGTTCCTTAAGCCACTCGGACAACTCACCTGGTAAAGATGTATAGATTATTCATTTAAAGCTTGAAGCGAGTAGTTAGCATTAACTGATCGTTGTATGCATTATTAATACGTGCTGCTATGCCTAAAGAAAAAAGCTCAGTTGAATGAAAACGAGCATAAGCTGAACCTAACCAGTGATTATCGTTTTCGATAGAAATGTAGCCAGCTATCATGCCTACTTCTAATTGTGGTCCTAGCCATTGTCGGACACCTAAGTTAAGTTCCATACCAGTATTTGTATTTTCTCCTTTATCTTGAATATGGAACAGCATTTCACCCATTAGATCTGCCCAGTTATTAACTGGAGCATGAAAGCCTAAACCTAAAACTGCATCGTAGTCACTTTCAAAATCGGAATCTATCCTTGCAACAGCATGAGCATTTGGATGGATAGATTCACTAATTGCAGCACCAAAAGTGATGGGACTTGCATTTACTCTAGTTTCAATGTAGTCATAGCCAAAGTTACTCATAATCGCAGGGTTATCTGGATCGATCTTTGTAAACGCTTGGCTAGATATCAACAAAAGCAAAGCAGTAATAGTTATCTTACGTATAGTCACAATAAACCTATTATTCACTAGTTATTTCCATTTTCTAAAAAACGCAGCATTCTAATTTAATCTTCAAAAATTATAAAGTATTTTTGTAGTTTATTGTTAATAAAAAACATTATTTTTCCAATTTTTTAAAAAATTAAGTGCTCGCAGTATCAATGAATTAATTATATAAAACATATTATTGTTATTTTAGATTAGTTCAACGATAAGATTATGAAATTAAGGCAATTTAAACATATAGAAATTTGTTGCTAATAATAATTTATTGAAAAAGCTTTTTGAGTAATGATATTTTTTCACGGAAAAAACAATTGTTTTGTCCATTCATTAGTAGAATTAGGGTTTGACTGCAAGTGAAAAGTTGGAGTAATAAAATTTATGGGATTAATTTTAAGAAATGTATTCAATTTTAGCGCTGGTCCAGCCGGATTACCAAAGGCAGCTATGAAGCAAGCACAGGCTGAGTTTGTCAATTGGAAAAATTTAGGTTTATCTGTAATGGAAATTAGTCATCGAAGTCGATTTTTTCTTCAAGTTGCAGAAGAGGCAGAACAAGACCTTCGAGATTTGCTTAATATACCTAGTGACTACGAGATTTTATTTTGCCAAGGTGGCGCTCGTGCTCAATTTTCAGCCGTTCCTTTAAATCTTCTTGGTAACAGTAAACAAGCGACTTATATTGATGCCGGTTACTGGGCAAAAAGTGCAGCTAAAGAAGCAAAAAAATATTGTGATATAGATATTTTTAAAGCCAAAATAAAAAAAGGTGGTAAAAATTCAGTTATCTTGGCTAAAGAGTGGAAAATTGATTCGAATTCCGCCTATGTTCATTTCTGTCCAAATGAAACTATTGATGGTATTGAGATTAACGATCTTCCTCAAACTGATAAACCAATCGTTGCAGATATGTCTTCGACTATTTTATCGAGAGAAATTGATGTGTCGAAGTATGGTGTAATTTATGCTGGAGCTCAAAAAAACATTGGTCCTGCAGGCATTTGCGTCACGATTGTTCGGAATGATTTGCTTGAACTTTCAAACAGCTTGCTTCCAAGCATATTAAATTATAAAGTGTTAGCCGAGAAAAAGTCAATGTTTAATACTCCTCCAACGTTTGCGTGGTATTTATCTGGTTTAGTTTTCAAGTGGTTAAAAAAACAAGGTGGAGTTAAGGCAATAGAGCAAATCAATCGCGAGAAAGCTTCTATCCTTTACAATTATATTGATGAATCAAAATTTTATGAAAATAATGTACATGTTGAAAATCGTTCGATAATGAATGTACCATTTCAATTAGCAAAACCAGAACTCAACATTAAATTTCTTATGCAAGCATCAGAGTCCGGTTTGATGGAACTGAAAGGACATCGCTCAGTTGGTGGTATGCGAGCTTCCATCTATAACTCTATGCCAATTGAAGGTGTGAAAGCGTTAGTAGGATTTATGTGTGAATTTGAAAAAAAATACCTCACTTAGAGTCATAAAAGTCAAGTTGCCGATTATTTTAATCCAATATAGCTTGTCTTATTAAGAACAGCTATTCTGATCAATATGTTGCTCGGTTATTAATCGGCCACGATTATTGTGTATTTTAATTAGATATTTAATTCCAACGTTAAGATTTTTTTTAATATCGGGATTTTGACAGTAATTTCTGGTACTTACGTTAAGTATTTTGTTCAAAGTTCCGGTGTTTTTGACGTCCTTGTTATAGAGAATTGAAATTTCAATTGTTGTTTTCTTTGCTACAACGTGCATTATTGATAATAGTCCACGCTCTAAAGGAAGTTTAGAATTAAGTAAATTAGCTCGATTCTCGGCAATCAGCTCAAGCTGTGTTTGGTTATTTGAACTTAGAGAGCAAGCAGTTAATAGTGCCAAGGAAAGAAGAGCGACTCTCTTTTTATTCATGATCTTGAATATCTTCTGAGGTAAGATTTTGTTGATTCTAAAAAATAAATTTCAGAATAGCGAAATTAATTAGATATTACTTCCAATAATATTTAAGATTTACAGAAAAAATCATTTCTCTTTTTTTTTCATATGCTTATAAATATAGATACTGGTGAATAGAGTAAAGATAAAAGTGGCAATCAACAGACCAAAGACTTTAAAGTTGACCCATACATCCGTGGAAAATTCATATGAAATATAAATATTTAAACCTGCACAAAATAGAAAAAAACACACCCATGCCCAATTTATTTTAGACCAAATATCATCTGGTAGGGTAATTTCTTTACTTAACATACCTTTGATTGCTGGACGACCCAACAAATGGCTTGCGGATAAAAGAATTGAAAGAGCAGTATATGTAATCGTCACTTTCCATTTTATGAAGTTGTCATCATGTAAAAATATTGTCATGCTACCAAACACGACCAATATAATGAAAGAGGCTAATTGCATCTTTTTCACTTCTTTGTAAAATACGAAAGTTACAATAACTTGGAGAGTGGAGGCGATAACTAGAACCCCAGTTGCTATGTAAACATCATATAGTTTGTAAAGTATAAAAAAGAACAAAAGAGGTACAAAATCAATAATCTGTTTCACTCTAACGTACAATAACGAATTATGTAATGGTATTCTAACCAAAATTTTTTAAAATATGAAATATATTAGGCGTTAAATAGGAAGAAATTGTTTTTTTAATCTAAATTTCGAATGTAGTATTCTTATGAAAAATTAAGCGGTTTTCAGTAAAAATTATAATTTCTGTGAAAGATAGGTATAGATGAGAGAAAAATTGCAAAAAGTTTTAGCACGTTCAGGATATGGATCTCGTCGTAGGTTAGAATCATTGATTCGAGGTGGTCGTGTTAGCATCAATGGCATTGTAGCTACGTTGGGTGATTATTTAGAAGATAAGAATGCTACTATACGTATTGATTCGCGTGTTGTTATGGTAAATGCTCTCGACAAAGTCATTTGTCGAATGCTTGCTTATTATAAGAAAAATGGAGAACTTTGTACTCGTTATGATCCTCAAGGTCGTTGTACTGTATTTGATCATTTGCCTAAAATCCATAGGTGTCGTTGGATTTCTGTCGGTCGTTTAGATATCAACACATCTGGTCTGCTCCTTTTTACTACTGATGGTGAATTAGCAAATCGTCTTATGCATCCTAGTTTTGAACTCGAGCGTGAATATTTAGTGCGTGTATTTGGAAAGTTGAATGAAAAAAAAATTCAAAATTTGATTTCCGGTGTAGAACTTGAGGATGGTATAGCTCGTTTTGAAAATGTTTTTTATATTGGTGGTCAAAGTATGAATCACACTTTCTATGTAGTGATTAAAGAAGGCCGTAATCGTGCGGTTCGTCGTTTGTGGAGTTCTCAAAATCTAATAGTTAGCCGTTTAAAACGTACTCGCTATGGTGATATTGTTTTAAATAGAAGATTACGACCTGGAGTTTCTATTGAACTCAAGTTAAAAGAGATTAACCATCTTCGAAGTGCTGTTCAGCTCTCATTCTAAAAGAACCTTGTAAACGTTAAGTACTTTTATAAATCAAGATGAGTATTTTAAAAAAATTAATGAAGGCATATCGAGTTATTAACTTGAATTAGCTTGTGATAACGTCCTTTTTTGGAAAGGAGATCTTGATGAGAACCAGATTCAATAATTTTTCCTTCTTCAATTAAGAAGATCATGTTCATTTTATCAAGATTCACTAAGCGATGAGTAATAAAGATAACTGTTTTATTAAGAAAATTAGATTCTAATAATTGTATAATTTCTTGTTCTGTGTGTTTATCGAGTCCCTCAGTTGGTTCATCTAGAAGTAAAATTGGACCGTTGTGGAGTAGTGCTCTTGCAATATCAATACGTCGTTTTTCGCCACCTGACAATTGTCTCCCACCATTACCTAACCAAGTATCTAATCCTTGATCGTAAAGTAATGGTTCCAAACCAACCTTAATAAGAACCTCTGATAAAAGGTGATCATCTGCACTTGAAGAAGCCATAATTAAGTTGTTGCGCAATGTAGCATTTAGTATATGGACACGTTGATTAACAACACTAATTGCTTGTCTTAGTTGACTTTCATTCCATTGGTTTAAGGATTTATCTGCAATAGATATTATACCTTCTTGAGGAGACCAATAACGAAAAAGTAATTGTAATAAAGTAGATTTGCCTGATCCAGTTTGGCCGACGATTGCAATCTTTTGTTGAAATGGAACAATTAGATTGATATTGCATAGTGCTTGTTGAGTACTGTTTGGATATTGGAAACTAACATTTTTAAACTTAATGGAATAATTGGGATTATGACGTATTATTTTCTTTGGAAAGTGTATTTCTGGTTCAGATAAAAGTATTTGGTTGATTCGATGTGCTGATGTCATGGTTTGGCCAAGGAACTGGAATGCTCCAGCGATTGGAGTCAGCAGTTCAAAACTCGCCATGTAAGCAAATACTACAATCACAAACACAGAGCTTGGTTGTCCGATTTCTAAACTACTTGAAAACCATAACATTAACAGTAAAATTAACCCATTTATTAGAATGAGCAACCCTTTAGCTAAACCAGATAAATGAGCATCAACCAATTGTTTAGATATAAGCCTCTGTTGTGCTTTTAAAATAGCGTTATAGTAACGTCTTTCTGATCCAAACAGCGTCAACTCAGCGTAACATTGTAACCAATCAAGAGTTGCTGTTCTTAATTGCGTTCTATATTGAACTAATTTCACACCGTTACGTTTTCCTAATTTGTAAAAAATTACTGGCCATATTAGTAATAAGAGAAGTAATATAGCACCAAGTGTTAATCCAATACTTATACTAAAGGAGCATAAAAATATAGTGAGTGTGATAATACATGCAATACCAACAATAACTGGAGTGATTAAACGTAAATAGATATGATCCATCGAATTGATATCTGAAATTAAGCGGTTAAGTAGGTCAGCATCTCGAAGATTAGAGATTTTTCCCGGTATAAGTGGTGCAATTTTTTTGAAAAATAGAACTCGCAGATCAGATAATAGTTTAAAGGTTATATTATGGTTAACAACCTGTTCACTCCATCGGCTAAGTGTCCTACTTATGGAAAAAAAAATGATGAAAGCTCTGGGAAATGTATAACTGAGTGCTTTATAAGCTACACTTAATCCAGAAATTGTTACCGAAGATATAATCCAAGCAGATAAAGTGAGTAGAGCAATGGAAGAAAAAAGTGCTAGAAACGTAAGTATCATTCCGAAGGCTAATATAACCCAATGTTTTTTATAAAGTTTAAAGTAAGGAAATAACTCACGCATCTAAGTGTCCTTCATTAAGTAACATACGGCTGAAAAGTCCGCTTTGTTTGGACAGTGTGACAAAATTCCCTCTTTCAACAAGCTTTCCAGCGTGCATTACTAGTATTTGTTGAGCGTTCTCCAGTGCTGCTACTTGGTGGGTAATTATCAGAGATGTTTTATTATCAGTGTATTTTTTCAATCCTTTCATTACCAATTTCTCACTGTTAGCATCGAGGCTTGCAGTTGGCTCATCGAGTAACCAAAAACATCCATTTTGTAACATAGCGCGAGCGATTGCTAAACGTTGTACCTGACCAACTGAAAGGCGACCAGAGCGATCTGAAATTTGATAGTTTAGCCCGTGCTTATAAACAAATTCAGATGAAAAAGAGTCTTTCAACGCTTCTTTTAAAGTTACATCAGAAGTATTTCCATTATTTAGAGTTAGGTTTTCTCTAATTGTAGCATGTAGTAATAATGGATTTTGTCCAACCCAGCTAATTTGTTTATGCCAGCAAGCATAGTCGATATCTCTTAATTCAACTCCATTTATTTTAAGGCTTCCTTTGTAGGGTAAAAAACCGAGAATTGCATTGATCAAGCTACTTTTTCCTGAACCGCTTGGACCGACAAGAGCTGTTATTTCGTTATTTCTGATATTGAACGAAATTGGGCCAACTAATTTAGCACCTTTTGAGTTATATATTTTAAAATCGGATGCCTCGATTTGTATAGTAGGGAGCGATGGCAAATCTAGTTTTGCTAATCGTACCTTATTTTTTGTGTCTTTACCTAAAAATTTAACAATACTTTCAGCGGATCCAATTGCCTGCTGTTTAGCGTGGTAGAAAGTTCCAAGATTACGTAATGGTTGGTAAAATTCAGGAGTAATAGTTAGAATAAACAAACTAGAAAAGAGGGAAATTTCTAATTTATAGTCCTCGAAATGGAGTCTATCACCAAGATGCACACTAAGATAAATAGCAATGATAGCGATAGACATAGAAGTAAAAAACTCAAGAATTGATGATGATAAAAAAGCAATCTTAAGTATACTCATTGTACGAATCCTAAACGTATCAGACGTATTTTTCAATATTTCCACTTCAGCTTTAACACGGTCAAATAATCGAATAGTCGTCATAGCCTGGATTCGATCGTAGAAATGACTGGATAAGCGTTGCAATGCCTTGAAATTTTTTCGATTAGCCTCTGCCGCTTTGCGACCAACTAAAGTCATAAGGATTGGGATAAAGGGTGCTGTACACAAGAAAATCAAAGCTATTTTCCAATGAAGTGGAAAAAGAATGGCTAAGATAATAAGGGGTACAAGCAACGCAAGTGATCTTTGTGGTAAATAGTGTGAAAAGTAATCTTGCATACCTTCTATTTGTTCTAGTAGCAAAGTTGCCCAGGATCCCATTGGCTTGTTTTTAATATAAGCAGGTCCAAGTGCGCCTAGTTTATCCAGAACGAGCTGCCGTATATGAGTGCGTATTTTTTTGCCGCAATGAAAGCTAGCAACTTCTTTTCCCCAAGTGCATATTGCACGAAAAAAAACTATGATAGCTAATGCAAAAAAGTAAGAGCTAAGCTCTAATTTATCAACTTTTTCTATAATTAACTGATGCAAGATGAAAGCTAGGAAAGCAGATTGTATCAACAAAAATATGCTTGACATTGTTCCAAGGGTAATGCTTAACGTTATATAACGTTTTGATAGCTTGCTTTTTTTCTCTAGCCATTTATTTAAAAAGCGTTGTTTTTTTTTATACATTTTTAGATTTTAACAATAATTTCTGCTTACTTATATCACTGTTTAGCACTCGATCTAAATAACGTTCAGCATCCAGGGCAGCCATACAGCCAGTGCCTGCAGAGGTAATCGCCTGACGGTAATGATGATCCATCACATCGCCAGCAGCGAAAATGCCTTCAATACTTGTTTGCGTTGAATTTCCAACAAGACCAGATTGGACGATAATATAATCGTCCTTCATTTTCAATTTCCCTTTAAAAATTGCAGTATTTGGTTGATGACCAATAGCAATAAACACTCCTATAACATCAATTTTTTCAATTATATCAGAGCCAGTGTCTTTTATAAGTATACCTGTCACTCCCATATCATTGCCTAGGATTTCGTTGACTATGCACTCTTTATGTAGTACGATTTTTCCATGCTCGATTTTCTTTTTTAAGCGATCTAGAAGGATTTTTTCTGCACGGAAGGAATTACGACGATGAATTAGATGGACTTCAGAAGCAATGTTTGATAAATAGAGCGCTTCCTCAACAGCTGTATTACCACCACCAACAACCGCTACTTTTTTCTTACGATAGAAAAAGCCATCACAAGTTGCACACGCGGAAACTCCACGACCTTTAAATTTTTCTTCTGATTCTAGGCCTAGGTATTGAGCTGACGCACCTGTTGAAATGATCAAGGAATTACATGTGTATCGAGCATTGCCTTCTAAGTAGAAAGGAGACTGCTTGAAATCAACTGTATGAATATGATCAACTATTATTTGAGTGCCAAAGCGTTTTACGTGTTTTTTCATGCGGTCCATCAAATCGGGTCCACTTAAGCCTTCCATTTCTCCAGGCCAATTTTCGATTTCCATTGTACTTGAAAGTTGTCCACCTTCTTGAATTCCTGTAATAAGAGCCGGATGCAGTCCAGCACGAGCAGCATAAATAGCTGCAGTATAGCCAGCTGGACCTGATCCTAGAATTAATAGCTTATGATGTATTATTTTCTCCATTTTGCTTCCTGCATCGCTTAGATTTTCTACGTCTCGAGGATATAATAATAAAGTTCTCAGTGCACGAATTTCTTCAAATCGTTTTGTATCTAGGATAAATATAGACTTATTATTTATCAATAAAACTGTATTCTAAGTTTAGGTGACTAACAAATGTTTTTGCTTTAGAGTAAGATTATAGTACTGAGGCTATGCCTTGACAAACTAGGTGTATGTTAGATTTAGTAACACTAGCCATATTTATTCTGCCAGATTCGAGGATATAAATAGAAAATTTTTCTTTTAAGTCAATAACTTGTTCTTTTGAGAGACCTGAAAGTGAAAACATGCCATTTTGATCTTTGATAAAATTTAAACTAGCGTTAGCACTGAACATTTTCAGAGTTTTTACAAAGAGTTTACGTATTTCCTGTATTCGGTTGCGCATTTCTTCTAGTTCATTTTCCCATTCTAAACGAAGGTCAGAATCATTAAGAATGCATGTTACGATACTGCTTCCATGGGCTGGTGGGTTAGAATAAATGGAACGAATAATATTTTTCACTTGAGAAAATGCCCTAGTTGCGATTTTTTCGTTTATGCTGAGGAGCGTAAAGGCCCCAACACGCTCATTATACAAGCTGAAATTTTTAGAAAACGAAGTTGCTACTAAGATTTCTGTGTTGTGTTTAGCGAAAATACGTAAACTTGATGCATCCTCTTCGACCTTGTTAGCAAAACCTTGATAAGCGAAATCGAACAAAGCAATGAGACCTTCTTGAGAAAAAAATCTAGCTAATTGTTCCCATTCTTCTGAAGTTAGATCAATACCAGTAGGATTGTGACAACAACCTTGCAGTAAGACAATATCACCCGTAGAAGCTTTGCTTAAATCGCTCATCATTTCAATAAAATTTTTTTCTTTTGTTTGTTTATCATAATAACTATATCGAGCAATCTCGATACCAGAGGCTGAAAATATTCGAGCATGATTAGCCCAAGTAGGATTGCTGATCCAAATTCTAATTCCACCTAATTGGCGTTTGATAAATTCACCAGCAATGCGAAGCGCGGCAGTGCCGCCTGGCGTTTGTGCTGTTTTCGCTCGTTTTTGACGAATAATTTCTGAATTACAACCGAATAATAATTTTTCAACAGCGATAGCGTATTCGCTACTTCCTTCAATAGCTAAATAAGATTTAGTTTTTTGTGTTTTTAGAAGTGCTAGTTCAGCTTTTTTGACTGTTTTAAGAATTGGTGTTTCACCTTCTTCATTTTGATAGATACCAATACTAAGATTAATTTTTTTTGAACGAGTATCCTTTTTAAACTCCTCTGTTAATCCGAGGATAGAGTCGCTTTTCGCTTCGAGAATCTTTTCAAACATAATTCTTTTATCCATATTAATTTTGAAAAAGGTACAGATGAAGTAAAACCTAACTATGTGCAAAGCCAACAAAAAAACATTGATATTTACTTTTCTGTTTATTAAAAGTTAGCAGAACCAGGCGTGCGAGGAAACGGAATAACATCACGGAGGTTACTCATACCTGTTACATAAGATACTAAGCGCTCAAAACCAAGACCGAAACCAGCATGAGGAACAGTGCCATAGCGTCGTAAGTCACGGTACCAGTTCATTTTATTCGGTTCAATAGCCATCTCCATCATTCGTGCATCTAAAATTTCGAGACGTTCTTCACGCTGAGAACCGCCAATAATCTCGCCAATGCCAGGCATAAGCACATCCATAGATGCTACAGTTTGAGCATCATCGTTAAGGCGCATATAAAAAGCTTTGACTTTTTTTGGATAATTTTCAACTATGACCGGTGCTTTAAAGTATTCTTCTACTAAATAGCGTTCATGTTCAGAAGACATATCAATACCCCATTTGACATCAAACTCGAATTTTTTTTCCGAGGCTAGCAAAATTTGAATTGCATCGGTATAACTCACATGCAAGAAATTAGATTCCAGCATCTTCTCTAAACGAGGGATAATTTTTTTGTTAATATTCTGAGTTAAAAAAGATAAATCATCATAATTTTCTTCGAGTACTGCTTTAAAAACATATTTAAGCATAGTTTCTGAAAGCTTGGAAATGTCCTGTAAGCCTGCAAATGCTACTTCCGGTTCTACCATCCAAAATTCAGCTAAATGGCGACTTGTATTCGAGTTTTCAGCACGAAATGTTGGACCAAATGTGTAGACTTTACTTAATGCGCAGGCATAGGCTTCAGCGTTCAATTGACCAGATACAGTTAGGAATGTTTCTTTTCCAAAAAAATCTTCATTGTAATTAATTTTACCTTGTTTTGTTCGAGGTAAATTAGTTATATCTAAGGTTGATACGCGGAACATTTCACCTGAACCTTCCGTATCAACTGTGGTAATTAGAGGTGTAGATACCCAGAAATAACCTTGTTCATGATAAAATCGGTGAATTGATTGAGATAAACAATGACGTATTCGGGTAATAGCACCGATTATGTTAGTACGTGGTCGTAGGTGTGCTACTTCACGAAGATATTCAATAGAATGGCGGGTTTTAGATATTGGATAGGTTTGAGCGTTTTCAATCCAACCGATCACTTTTAAAGTGATTACTGCAAGTTCAATTTTTTGACCTTGAGAAGGAGATTTCACGATTTTCCCCGTTACTTCAACAGAACAACCAGTTGTTAGCTTTAGTATTTCATTTTTGTAATTATTGAGATTATTAGGGATAATAGATTGAATTGAATCAAAACAAGAGCCATCATAAATGCAAAGAAAAGAAATTCCAGCTTTGGAGTCACGACGCGATCGAACCCAGCCACGAATGGTTACTTGAGTGTCTATAGCTATTTTTTCATGCAACACATTTTTTATAGGTGTGTAAGTCATAAGTTAGTTTATTCTCCATTGATGGATAGGTTTAATTTAGTAGTCCGACACACTATGAACGTGCTAAAGAATAGTTGTATTGGAGACAGAAAAACAAGATAATTTTTTGTAATTAAAATACTGTATATTACCTCTCGAACTGTGAGCTTCAGCCCATAAATTGCTAAATTAAAGATAAATTTTACAAATCAAATGTGTATTTTGTAATACATTTCTCTCTTTCGAATCTGAATTAATTGGAGAAGCGTAACCAACTTTATATATTTTTATTTTAAACACTAGGTATTCTTCTTAATTACTAGAACTTGATACAATTCTTCATTTCTAAATTAGTTGCGGAGTTTAAATGCAAATATTGATTATAGGTGCTGGAGGACGCGAACACGCTCTAGGCTGGAAGATAGCACAAAACCAAAATGTAAAAACTGTATTTATTGCTCCTGGAAATGCTGGTACAGCCCTTGAGCCAAAGCTAAAAAACATAGATATTGATGTTGAAGATATATCTGCTTTAGTTAAATTTTCTAAAGAAAGAGAAGTGGCGCTTACAATTGTTGGTCCCGAGGCGCCATTAGTAATAGGTGTTGTGGATGCGTTTCGTGAAGCAGGTCTGAAAATATTTGGCCCAACTGAAGCAGCAGCTCAACTTGAAGGTTCTAAATCATTTGCCAAAGATTTCTTAATTCGTCATGCAATTCCGACAGGTGATTACGCGAAATTTAGTGAAATTGAAGCAGCTTTATCGTATGTACGTAGGCAAAGTTTGCCAATTGTTGTTAAAGCCGATGGACTCGCTGCAGGTAAAGGGGTAGTCGTTGCGAAGACGTTCGGAGAGGCGGAAAATTTCATTAAGGGTATTTTTTTAGAAAATACTTTTGGAAAAATAGAAAAAAAAGTAGTTATTGAGGAGTTTCTTGAAGGCGAAGAAACTAGTTTTATTGTGATAACAGATGGTTCTTATGCTCTTCCAATGGCAACTAGCCAAGATTATAAACGTGTTGGTGACAAAGATATTGGCGCTAATACAGGTGGTATGGGTTCATGCTCTCCTGATCCAGTTATTACACCTGAGATCTATGATCGTATTTTAAAAAAAATTATTTATCCAACTATTCATGGCATGAAAGAAGAAGGTCATCTGTATAGTGGTTTTTTGTATGCGGGCTTAATAATAGATGCTAATGGTATGCCTAAAGTTATTGAGTATAATTGTCGTTTAGGTGATCCTGAAACGCAAGCTGTCATGTTACGTATGAAGTCAGATTTTTTAGAGCTTTGTTTCGCTGCTGTAAATAGGAAACTTGATAAAGTTAAGTTAAAGTGGGATACACGTGCTTCTGTAAGTGTTATACTTGCTGCAAATGGGTATCCTCAAAATTACGTTAAAGGTGATATTATCTCTTTGCCTGAGGTGAAAGATAAACAGTGTAAGCTTTTTCACGCTGGCACAGCAAATGATGCTTTTGGTAAAATAGTTACAAATGGCGGTCGTGTGCTTTGTGCAACAGCCTTAGGTAGCACAATTTATGACGCGCAAAAGTTTGCATATAGTCTAGCAAACAAAGTTAGTTGGAAGGGTATGTTCTACCGTAATGATATTGGTTATAGAGCTATTCTTCATGAACGTGAAAAAAAAGAAGGTAGTTAATTATTAACAAACTGTGATGAGAGAACATTAGGGTTCTCAGTTATCTTTAATTTAGGAAGTCATTGCATAGGGTTAGGAATTACTTCAAATTTTGAAAAAAATTCATCACTTTGAGGTTTGTATATAAAATCGCCAATTGTTTAAAACATGGTGGTGATTTTTTTTCTAAACACTATTTTGATCCTCTTGAATCGGATTTGTTCTGCTTTGTGTGAATATTGGATATAAGTAAGGCCAACACTATTCATTTTTTTCGGTTCGTTATTTTCAGCAGGTAGTTATGGATAAAAATGTTCCTATTCTAACGAGCTTAAAACATGAAGCTAAGACCTTATATAATCAGCCGAAAAATTAAATTAAGGAATGCTAAATAGGTGATGATTGGATGTTCATATTGTAAGTATATTAACGAATTTGCCGAAATTACTGAAGGTATGCATTGGGTTCATATAGACCCAGAGCAAGCGGGAAATAACATAACAACATAGGAACCCGAAAAATCGAGGGCATTTTTTGTCCTGGTTGCCGCGTAATCTCGGTTATTCAAGTTCGTCTTTAATCTTAGAGTAAAAGTGCTGCTCCAGCAACAATTCTTTCAAAATAAAACAGAAAATCTAAATGCATGGAAATAACAATGAGTAGCAAACTTGGATTTTTTTCTCTGATTGCTTTGGTGATCAGCTCTATGATAGGTGCAGGGGTTTTCAGTTTGCCACAAAATATGGCAGCTGTTGCAGGTTCAGCGGCAGTGACTCTTGCTTGGTTAATAACAGCTGTAGGTATGCTCTTTCTAGCGCTTGCTTTACAATATTTATCTCTTAACAAGCCAAACGTTGATAGCGGCATATTTGGTTACGCTAAACATGGTTTTGGAGACTTAATTGGTTTTTGTTCCGCTTGGGGTTATTGGCTTAGCGCTATGCTTGCTAATGTATCGTATTTAGTCATTGTTTTCAGCACACTAGGTATGATCTTCGATACGCCAAATTTAGTAATGTTTGGATCCGGCAATACTATCACTTCAATTTTGTTTGCTTCTCTTTTCCTTTGGTTAGTTCACATATTGGTTTTAAGTGGTCTTAAAAATGCTGCATTCATAAATTTACTCGCTACTTTCATAAAAATTATTCCTTTAGCATTTTTTGTTATTTGTGCTCTATTTGTTTTTAATTGGAATACTTTTATACTCGACTTTGCTGGTTTACATTTTGGAAAAGAACACAGCATTTTGTCACAAGTCAAAGCGACTATGTTAATTACTGTATGGGCATTTATTGGTGTTGAGGGAGCGATTGTATTGTCAGGGCGTGCCAGGAATAGAAAAAATATTGGTCATGCAACTATAGTTGGTCTCTTTTTCGCTATACTCATTTATATGTTAGTCACATTGCTCTCAATGGGTATTATTAAATCAACGGAGCTTGCTCAATACCAAAATCCCTCAATGGCTAAAGTACTAGCTTCAATCGTTGGTCCTTGGGGAGAATACGTTATTAGCACCGCTCTAATCATTTCGGTTTGTGGCTCTTTTTTAACTTGGACACTTCTTGCCTCTGAGGTACCATATTTATGTGCCAAAGAAAAGTTGTTTCCAAAAAGTTATTTAAAATCTAATTATTGTGGTAGCCCTGTTAAAGGATTAATGTTAACTAGTATAGGTACTCAAATTTCCTTAATCATTGTGATGTACGCAGGTAGTACCTACAATACATTATTACTTATAGCGTCTGAGATGATTCTTATTCCATATTTCCTTGTCAGTACTTATGTTTTGCAATTTTCTATAAAGCAAAGAAATAACACTGGGTTGTTTATTGGTTTATGTGCTACGTTGTACTCTGTCTGGTTGTTTTATGCATCAGGTTTAGACTATTTAATTATGTCTTCTGTGCTTTATTTGCCTGGTTTTTATTTTTACTGCAACTCAAGGAGGGAACAAAGTCTACCGTTTTTTAAAAATTTAGAATATTTCGGCATAGGTGCACTTCTGCTTGTTGCCATAATCGGTGTAAATATGATGCGAAATGGAAATTTTTAGTATATGTTGTTGAAAAAGAAGTTTTTTCTCCTCGACAAATTGAGGCGTGTATTAATCTTTAGGGTAAATTTTTATTTGTTATGTCTAGTTTTAATCTTTTTTACCTAAGTGGGATTTTATGTTTACTGATCTCATAAGCGATTAATAGACGATTGCATACCTTATAAATAATATTAAATTTGTTGAAGATAAGATGTTTCAAAATAATTTCCTACTTGTTCAGCTTAAGAAAGAAATGCAAGAAAATTTGCCTAAAAAGGAAGGTACAATCAAAGATACAGGCAAAGGTTTTGGGTTCTTAAAAGTAGGTACGAAAACCGATATTTTTATTCCTCCTCAGTATATGAAAAAGTGTATGCATGGAGATAGAGTTGTCGCAATCTTTCATGTTAAAAAAAACACTGCTGAGCCTCAAAAACTTATTAAACAAAGTTTAAAACGTTTTATTGGTCGTATAAGAAAAATAAAGAAAAAAATTAAAGTTGTACCTAATTATCCACAATTTACGAAACAATTTTTGAATGCAAGAGTAAAGAAAGGGCTTGATTATAAAGATTTTTTTGAGGGTGATTGGGTTCTAGCTGACCTAATTCGGCATCCTCTTAAAGGAGATGATGGTTTTCTTGTAGAAATTTCAGAAAAAATTACTCATTCTCGTGATCAAATGGCTCAATTTCATGTAATTTTAGCACAAAATGGTTTATCTCGTAGTGAGCCTGCTACTCTTGATCAGTGGACGCTTAAAGATGATGAAGATTTAAGTCGTGTAGATATGACAGGTGTTCCGTTTGTAACTATCGATTCTCTATCAACTAAAGATATAGATGATGCGTTGTATGCAAAAAAAACCAATTTTGGCACTTTTGAATTAACGATAGCGATTGCTGATCCAACAGCTTATATAACTCCTGAAGATTCTATTGATAAAATTGCTCGTGAGCGTGGTTTTACTGTCTACTTGCCTGGTTATGATATTCCAATGTTACCACGTAATTTATCTGATAATTTATGTTCATTAGTTGAAAATGAAATACGTCCGGCTCTTTGTTGCAAAATAATAGTAAAGAATGACGGAGAGATAGAAAATGTTAAATTTTTTGCCGCGCATGTTCAGTCTCATGCTCGTTTAGTTTATGAGCAAGTGTCAGATTGGATCGAGACTGGAAAATCAAAGGATTGGAAACCAACCAACGAGATTAGCGCAGTAATTCGTGATCTTTATGAATTATCTCAAATTAGAGCCAATTGGCGTAGAAAAAAAGCAATTATTTTTCCAGATCAAACCCATTATCGTTTTGAATTAAACGAAGAAAACAATACAGTTACCATTCATTGTGATACTCGTCGCAGTGCGAACCGTTTAGTTGAAGAATCCATGGTTACAGCAAATATTTGTGCAGGAAAAATACTGCAATCTTCATTTTCAACTGGTATCTTCAATACTCACGCTGGATTTAAAGCGGAACAAGTTGCTGATGTTGTGAAGTTAGTTAGTTTAGAAAAAAAATTTCCATACGACCCCAAAAGCATCATTACATTAGAAGGCTTTATCGCATTATATCATTGGTTAGCTCAGCAAGATACAAGTTATTTAGATAAGCGTATACGTAAATTTCGAGCGTACACTAAGATCACCAATCAACCATTGCCTCATTATGCTATGGGTTTGGATGTTTATGCTACTTGGACATCACCGATCCGTAAATATGGTGATATGATTAACCATCGTATGCTTAAGGCTTATATTATGGGTAAGGATCCGGTACAGATACCAAATCGATCGATTTGTCAGGAACTCGCTTTATGTCGCAAGCATCACAGAGTCGTAGAACGTAGTATTATAAGTTGGCTGTATACTCTTGCTCTTTCTAAAGCGCTAAGGGAGAGATCAAAATTTGTTGGTGAGATTTTTGA
Source organism: Candidatus Photodesmus blepharonis (assembly GCF_000731795.2). GTDB lineage: Bacteria > Pseudomonadota > Gammaproteobacteria > Enterobacterales > Vibrionaceae > Vibrio > Vibrio blepharonis. The sequence continues at coordinate 32,356 of NZ_JGVK01000003.1, forward strand.
TATTAATCAAACTGGGATGAATACTCGTTTATTAAAAAATGGTGCAACAGTGTTCGTGCCTAGTATTCTGATTGTTGAAGATAAGGAACGCATTAGATGCGATGTTAACAATGGGATCATATACATTGATGAAAAACTCTCTTATCGATTAGGTGATATGGTAACATTAGTACTAACAAAGGTAGATCAAGATAGTTTTCGTTTGGTTGCAAAGCCAGTTATAGATAATTTTTGAAAGATGAAAAGAAGTATATTTTACTTTCATTAGTTTCGTTATTCATAATAAAATTAAATTTTTATATATTATCAAATTGATATATCTAGTAATTTATGTTTAAATTTATTTTCGTAAAAAAAA
>NZ_JGVK01000004.1 GCF_000731795.2 Candidatus Photodesmus blepharonis
AAAGGGAAATTGTTAGTAGCACAAATTGTAAGTTAATAGCTAGGAATAACCTATCTATGACATGGATTTAAAATCGTTCCCTCAACCTAAACAGATCCTGAAAAATCTTTGTTACAAATTTTCTACGCCTTTTCAAACTCCGGTAAAGTATGGTTTACTCTTTTTTTTGAGCACATCAAAACTCCTTGTAATTCGACGATAATCTCGAGAAACTAATTTGTTCAATAATAGTCAATAATATTGTTGAGAGACGTTTCTAATTTTAAGAACAGCAAGATCATCCTTATATAAAACATTAACTGAAAAAACGGTAAATATTTGTTTGTAAAACACTTTCTCACTAAATTATAGCAGGTTGCTATGTAACGAATACTCCGAATTGATAATACCAACATCGCATTAATTGCTATAAAATTCGAAATCGTTGTATTTAAAACAATTAGTAAGATTAAAATGGATTAGGATCGATTATCTGTCGCTAGTATCTCTGAGACTTGCTATAGTTTACCTTTTACCCAAAATTAATTTGGAGAACAACCATATGACTATCAAAATAGGTATTAATGGATTTGGCCGTATTGGTCGTTTCGTATTTCGTGCAGCGCAGGAACGTGATAATATTGAAATTGTAGGTATTAACGACCTAATCGACGTGGATTATATAGCATACATGCTTAAGTATGATTCAACTCATGGACGATTTTACGGTGACGTTAAAGTCGAAGCAAATAACTTAATTGTTAACGGAAAAGCTATACGCGTTACCGACAAGCGTAATCCTGCAGATTTAGAGTGGAATGCTATTGATGTTGACGTGGTAGTTGAGGCTACGGGTCTTTTTTTAACTGATGATACTTCTCGTAAACATATTATTGCTGGTGCTAAAAAAGTTATCTTAACAGCACCTTCTAAAGATAAGACTCCTATGTTTGTGATGGGTGTTAACGACTCAACTTATTCTGGTCAAGATATCGTCTCTAATGCTTCCTGTACAACCAATTGTCTTGCTCCTATTGCTAAAGTTTTAAATGACAATTTCGGTATTCTTTCTGGTCTCATGACCACTGTTCACGCAACGACTTCTACTCAGAAAACTGTTGATTCTTGTTCCACTAAAGATTGGCGCGGTGGGCGAAGTGCTCTTCAAAATATTATCCCGTCTTCTACTGGTGCAGCTAAAGCTGTAGGTGTTGTTCTGCCAGAATTACATGGAAAATTGACTGGTATGGCATTTCGCATTCCAACAGCTGATGTTTCTGTGGTTGATCTAACAGTTAATTTAAAGAAAAACGTATCTTATAAAAATATCTGTCAAAGTATGAAAGAAGCATCTGAAACCAGACTAAAAGGTATCTTAGGTTACACCGAAGAGCAAGTTGTCTCTCAAGATTTCATTGGTGAAAAGCAGACTTCAGTCTTCGATGCTAAGGCTGGTATAGCTCTTACTGACAATTTTGTCAAGATTGTATCTTGGTATGATAACGAAATCGGTTACTCAAATAAGATTTTAGATTTGGCAATCCATATATCGCAATAATATTTTTCTTAAACTGTATTATTAACTTTGGGGTATATGCAGTCAGCCCGTCTTGCTAATAAATTAGCAAAAAGGCAACTAATCTTACCCCTTCTTAAAAGTATACCTCCACAAACAATGGTCCATAAACCTTCATTAATTATGAAATAAATTTTTAAAAACAAATTATCATGAAAACAGCTAACATTATAGAATTCCACTAATTATTGAACGTACATAACACTATAACCCATTTTAAAAAAATTATAGATAAATTAGGAATTAAGATAGATCATGTCAAATATTATACTTGCTAAAGCCTTAAAACACGGAGATAAGATAGGCTTTTTTTCTCCTTCATCTCCTGCTACCGTTTTTGCACCTAATCGTTTTAAAAGAGCGAAATCTTATTTAAATAATCAAGGGTTTAAATTAGAAGCTGGATCTCTTACTGAAAAAAGCGATTATTATCGTTCAGGGAATATTAAGGAACGAGTAAAAGAAATTAACGAACTGATTCGAAATCCAGAAATTCGATGTATTATATCAACAATCGGTGGTAGTAATAGCAACGCTTTACTTCCCTATATTGATTACGAAGCGTTGCTTCAAGATCCTAAAATCATTATTGGTTATTCAGATGTTACAGCCATTTTATTGGGAATTTTTGCTAAAACAAATATTGTTACTTTTCATGGAGCAGCACTTGTAGCCTCTTTTGGAGAATTACCTCCGCTAGTTGATGAAACCTATAAGTCATTTAATGATTTATTATGCAAAGAAAGCTTTCCTCCTTTTTATTACTCGATGCCAAAATTTTGGAGTGATATGAAAATTGAGTGGGAAAATCAATTTCATCCTAAAAAACTAAAAAATAATAATTGGCAATTTTTGGGAAGTGGTACTATTTCTGGTCGAATTATTGGTGGGAATTTACATACTATAGCCGCTATATGGGGGAGCCCATATATGCCAGAAATTTTATATGGAGACATTCTTTTAATTGAAGATTCGATGAAAAGCATTGATATGGTTGAACGTTCACTCTGTCATCTAAAAGCATGCGGTGTTTTTGATAAAATTTCAGCAATTATACTTGGAAAATATGAACTGTTTGACGATAAAGGAACAAATAGAACACCACTTGACGTACTTTTTGAAGTCCTTAATAAACAGAAATTACCAATTCTCTATGGTTTCGACAGTTGTCATACGCATCCAATACTCGCAACACCAATCGGCATAGAGGCTGAAATTAACTTCGAAAAAAAAAGCTTTTGTTTAAAAAGTCCATGGATCAAGTAAAGATCAAAGCCAATTAATTTTATTTAATGCAAACTGCTGAATAATATTAACTGGCTTATAACAAAAAAAACCTCATCTCTGATTTTGCAACCACTCATCCATATCAGTTTTTAAGTTATCAGATTTAGTACCAAAAACAGCCTGAATTCCACCAGATCCGACCACGACACCCGAAGCACCTAACTTTTTTAATGCGTCTTGATCAACCACTGCTGCGTCTACTACCGAGACACGTAATCGAGTAATACAAGCATCTAAAGAAAGAATATTATCTTTACCACCGAACGCTGATACTAACTTACCTGCGAACTCTGAACCTGAAGAAATTTCAAGATTATTGGATGTACTTGCCTCACGGCCTGGAGTTTTAAGATCAAAAATTTGAATCGCTATACGAAATACTAAATAATAGATCAGCGCATAAATTAAACCAACACCAATCATCAATGGCATCTTCTGAGCGTTACCAGAAAGAACTAAAAAATCTATAAAACCGTGAGAAAACGAAATACCGTGAACTAAACCTAGAGCATTAGTGACAAAATACGCAGAACCTGCTAGCAAGGTGTGCAGACCATAAAGTATAGGAGCAACAAATAAAAATGAAAATTCAACAGGTTCAGTAATACCTGTCAAGAACGATGTTAATCCTACAGAAACCATCATACCCATAATTTTTAAACGCTCTTCTGGCCTAGCAGAATGAGCAATTGCAACCGCTGCTGCTGGTAAACCAAACATCTTGAACATGTAGCCGCCAGCAAGTTGACCAAAACCATTGCCAGCGATGCGAGAAGCCTCATCAGCAACCAAATAACATGTCAGAACACCATTTTGGACTTCAGAATCAGAATTTAAACATTTACCTGCTTCGAAAAAAAACGGAACATTCCACACATGGTGCAGACCAAATGGGATCAAAGAACGTTCAACAAGACCATAAATACCAAAAGCTATTCGTGGGTTTTGATAAGACGCCCAATCAGAAAAAAGAGCAATTCCTGCATTAATTGGTGGCCAAATAATTGCGAGTAAAATTCCCAAAACGATCGCAGAAAATCCAGTAATAATTGGTACAGAACGCTTTCCAGAAAAAAAACCGAGATATTCTGGAAGTTGGACTTTAAAAAAATTCTTGAACGCCCAAGCAGAAATAGCACCAATTAAAATACCACCGATCACACCGGCAGAAATTTGATCAATCCCCATAACATTAGATATACTCGCCAATGTTGCGTTCATAATTCCATAACCAACGATAGCAGAAAGACCAGCTACACCATCATTATTCGTGAAACCAAGCGCTACACCGACTGAGAATAATAACGCAATTTGATCAAACACTGAACTACCAGCTTGTTTCATTAAATCCGAAACAACTTTAGGGATAAAAGCAAAATCTGCAGCACCTACTCCAAGAAGAATACCTGCAATTGGTAAAACTGAAACTGGCAACATCAAAGATTTACCAACTTTCTGCAGATTAGAAAAAAAGTTTTTAAACATATTAACACTCCTGAACAAAAGTCATTAACGTTCTATCTATAAGTTACGCATTATCTGGATAACTAATGTAAAATATACAATCACATGCATTACTCTGCTGCTGCCAGGATTACACTTTTATGCACTTTAG
>NZ_JGVK01000005.1 GCF_000731795.2 Candidatus Photodesmus blepharonis
TACCTTCAGTCCTCTTTCTCCTAAAATACGATGAAAAAAACCACAAAACATTAAAATCAAGAATGTAGCGCCCCAAGCAATTAATACAGCGATATAAAGTTGTACAAGACTCCCTGGATGCTGAGTTGATAACAATAGCAATGCAGCAATCACTGAAGGCCCTGCAAGCATTGGTGTCGCTATAGGAACAATAAAAGGCTCTTCATCATCCATTGAATTGCCAACACCAATATTAGGGAATATCATCCTAATTGCAATGATAAATAAAATGATTCCTCCTGATATACTTAATGTCCCGGGTGCAAGATTTAAAAAGCTCATTATGCTTTGTCCTGCAAACAAAAACGATATTAGAATTAACAACGCAAATGATGATTCACGAATTAAAACTTTACGTCTGCGCTTAAGATCTAAATGTTTTAATACCGAGAGAATAATAGGCAAATTACCGAGCGGATCCATGATTAAAAACAACATACTAGCAGCAGATAATATTTCCATAATAAACTAGCACTCTCAATTAAAAATAAGCACGACATGATATCCAAAGCAACAATTTTGGTAAATGGAAAAACTAATAAAATTATTGATCCCGGTACCTAAATTAAATAGCTTAATTATTATTTGTATTGATAATGTAGATTTAAAAGAATCTTTAAATATGAAATTATTTGAACTACAGTATTTGAATCAAAATCAGTTTAGTTCCTCAAATGTTGAGCTCGCTTCTTATCGCTATTTTGTCCAATAATATTTCAACATTTGAAATATGTCACATCAATAATACTGGAAAAATATCACCTGTACACGTAAGAGCTTTCTATCTGCCTAAACTACAGGTACAATTGTCTTTTGATTCACTCAATTATGTAGTCCGATATGAATTTTAATAAATCAAATTTGCTGATTCTTATCCTAGCTTTGTCCGGTGGGATTCTTTTTTCGCAAATAACAGTGTCACCAGCTCTTTCTTTTTTTATAGGTGTTTGCCTCTCTGCTTTAGTCCTAAAGTTCTCTAACCATAGCATCCAGCATTCTATTGAACCCCCTTTAACTAAAACGCTTTATGTAGGTAATTTACCATACAAGGTCAACGAAACCGATGTTAGAGAACTTTTTTCTCAATATAGCAAAGTCTTGGCTGTACGCCTGATGAAAGATAAACGAACAGGTAAAAGAAGAGGTTTCGGTTTTGTCGTAATAAACTCTTCGGACGTCAATAAAACAATACAAGCGTTGAATGGTGAAGATTATCTGCAGCGTACCTTAAAAGTGCGTGTTGCTAACGATCCTAAATACTTTGAATCAAACGAAGTTGAACAGGAGTAAAACCTAGCTTATCCAAAACGTAGTTCAGCACGTCTCCTTTCCAAGGAGGCGCACTGCAGTAGATTTGGTTTTTCTTTCCACTTGCTTGAGAGTTCTCTAAATTTAGTAAGCTTTTCACTCTTCTAGCAACTGCCTTGCCAGAATCCACCAACAAAACACTATAACCTAATACGGATTGAAGCTCTGCCTTAATTAACGAAAAATGAGTACATCCTAAAACAACGACGTCTACATGACCTTGTATCGGAATCAATATTTCAGCTAATTCATAAATATCAACTTTTATTCCTCTAATTTTTTCTTCTGCAATCTCCACTAATCTCCTTGAACCTAGCATTCTAACACTTTTATTTTTAGAAAAATTACTAACTAAATCTTTCGTATATTTCCTAGTAATAGTTGCAGAGGTAGCAATAAGCCCAACTGCTTTGCTAGACAATAAGGAAGCAGTTTTTATTGCTGGAACTACACCAACAGTAGGAATCGTAAGTTTCGCCCTTAATGTTGGAAGAACAACTGTACTTGCAGTACAGCAAGCAATCACGACTAAATCAATTTTATGACTTTGAATAAAACTGGTAATATATGTGTCAACCCTTCTTACTAAAATATCCTGTGATAATTCACCATATGGATACGCCTCATTATCAAAAATATAAACACAGCTGAGCTGAGGCAACAACGCTTTAATCTCTTGATAAATAGATAAGCCACCAACTCCTGAGTCAAAAATAAGAACGCTTCGATTTTTTAACACACCCTAATATTCCAATAATTAAAACCCTTACAAGGTTAACTGTAGAATGGTACCAAAAATGTAATGTGAACTACATTCTATTCACTTGACTACTAATCCTCTACTTCATAACCGAAGACAAGAAGTTTTCTAATATATATTCTTACGACAATTGATAATAACTTAATCAAATTGAAATAATGCTAAAATTGAATAAAACCCATGCTCATTACAGTGTATACTGTGCTGAAAGATAAAGAACTTTACTACTATCATCTTTATAACTAAGGACAATTATAAAAATGCCATCTTAACCACTTTCCGTCAGTAAGCCACATTTATCTTAATGATTTGATACTTAAGCTAATCAATATAGTAATTGTGTTATGTATTATTATTTCAGACACACTCCCCTCCTAGTAACCTTAAACTAAGAAATTTTAGCCTTTTTTCACTGTTAACTTAATGAAACTTGGATGATACACATCAAAACGCCTAAACATACTTAATGTTCTGCTGTATTGAATATCAATATTGTTGAGTAAGGTAGTGAAGAACAAAAATTATATTGGCTTAGAACTTAATTTCACTAACAAATGAGTAATAACTGTCACAACTAGATGTTTAAATTTCCATAAAATACTAAAATGGATGACAGGATATACCTGGGAAAAAAATAACAGCAACCCATCAAAACTAACTATAGTAATTGCCATTGTTCAGTGATGTGAATATAAACTAGCTCTAGCTGACAAAGTCTCTAAGCTATCAATTGACTCTAACTTACAACACAAAGTGCCTGGTGCGCTTTCGTAACATATAACCTGCACTTAACACAAGATAAATATGACTTTCATCGGTTTTTTTTAAAAAAAA
>NZ_JGVK01000006.1 GCF_000731795.2 Candidatus Photodesmus blepharonis
TTTTTTTTATTTAATATTTATAGCTCCCTTCAACCAGATTGGACGCTTAGCATTTTTAGAGGTATGAAATGAAGAAAATTCCTATGACTTCGCGTGGCGCTCGATTGCTTCGAGATGAGTTGCATCGACTACTTAAGCTTCGACCAAAAATTTCAGAAGCAATTGCTGAGGCTCGTGAGTTAGGTGATTTGAAAGAAAACGCCGAATACCATGCCGCACGTGAAGAACAAGGGATTTGTGAAGCACAAATACGCGACATCGAGTATAAACTTTCTGTAGCTCAAATAATAGATGTTAGCAAAATGAAAAACACTGGAAAAGTTATTTTCGGAACTACTGTAACGCTTATTGATGTTAATACTGATGAAGAAAAAACTTACCAGATAGTAGGGGATGATGAAGCAGATATCAAATCTGGCCGTATTTCTGTTAGCTCACCAATTGCACGTGGTTTAATAGGAAAAATGGAAGGTGGAGAAGTAGTGATCTCAACACCAGGCGGAGATAAAGACTTTGAAATCAATAAAGTATCATATTCTTAATAACTATATAACTATGTTGATAAAATCGTGAAACTAAGCAGTGTCTACCAAATATTACAATTTTTTCTGCTTTAAGTTCTATGTTCTGTTAGGTTTACCTTGATTTTGTAGCTGCAGGCTAAGATACTTGTTTTTAGTAATAACTCTTAGTGTGCTGTTTTAAGTGTACTCAAGGAATTCGTTGCAAGTATTGCAACTCAATTTTTCCGTGCTTCCACTACTTGAAGAAAAGATTTTTTGTTAGAGTAAAAATGAGCAAGCCAAAATATTCGAGCAGTTCCAAGCGCTGGTTACGAGAACATTTCAACAATAGGTACGTAAAAGAAGCTAAAAGAAAAGGCTTTCGTTCGCGTGCTTTATTCAAAATTGAAGAGATTCAAAACAAGGATAAACTGCTAAAACCAGGAATGACAGTCGTCGATTTAGGCGCTGCCCCTGGAGGATGGTCACAGTATGCAGTCAATATCGTTGGAAAGAGGGGAAAAGTGATCGCTTGCGACATTCTACCAATGGATTTAATTCCTGGAGTTAGCATCTTGCAAGGTGACTTTCTTGATAAATCTGTAATTAGAACTTTGATTAATAAAGTTCAGCCTAATTTGGTTGATGTAATCATGTCTGATATGGCACCTAACATGACAGGAAACTCATCCATAGATCAAGCGTGCACTATGCACTTAGTTGACCTAGCCTTGGATACATGTCGAAAAATTTTAATTCCTAACGGTAGTTTTATCGTTAAAGTCTTTCAAGGAAAGGACTTCGAACAATATCTTGAAGATGTTCGTGATACATTTAAAGTTGTTAAAATAAGAAAACCGAATTCCTCACAAGCTCGTTCCAGGGAAGTCTATATTGTAGCCTCTGGTTACAAAGGCTAGCTTTTAGCAGCAAAGAAGAGTTGTACTATGGCTACCGATTACAAACTGTAGTACCCTATCCTATAATTTAAATTAGTTATCGCGAGGCTGAAACCTTGAGTGATATGGTAAAAAATTTGATTCTGTGGCTGATTATTGCTGTGGTACTCATGTCAATTTTCCAAAGCTTTGGTCCTGGAGAAAACAGCAATAGAACTGTTGATTACACCGCATTTGTGCAAGAAGTTGGTCAAGGCCAAATACAGGAGGTGATATTTAAAGGTGAGGAAATAACCTTCATCCGCCGTGGTGGTGGTCCTAAAGCAGTAACCTATATGCCTATTTACGATCAAAAACTTCTTGATGACTTGATAAACCAAAACGTAAAAGTACAAGGTACACCACCGGAAGAACAAAGTCTTCTAGGTACCATCTTTATCTCGTGGTTTCCAATGATTTTACTCATTGGCGTTTGGATTTTTTTTATGCGTCAAATGCAAGGTGGTGGTGGTAAAGGGGCCATGTCGTTTGGAAAAAGTAAAGCTCGTATGATAAGCGAAGAGCAAATTAAAACAGCTTTTTCTGATGTTGCTGGCTGTGATGAAGCAAAAGAAGATGTTAAAGAATTAGTAGATTATCTTCGAGATCCAAACCGATTTCAAAAACTTGGTGGTAAAATTCCTACAGGAATTCTGATGGTTGGTCCTCCAGGAACAGGAAAAACATTACTTGCAAAAGCTATTGCTGGTGAAGCAAAGGTACCGTTCTTTACTATCTCTGGTTCAGACTTCGTAGAAATGTTTGTTGGTGTTGGTGCATCTCGTGTACGCGATATGTTTGAACAAGCAAAAAAATCAGCTCCTTGCATTATTTTTATCGATGAAATTGATGCGGTGGGTCGACAACGTGGAGCAGGTGTTGGCGGTGGACATGATGAACGTGAACAAACACTCAATCAAATGTTAGTTGAAATGGACGGTTTTGAGGGCAATGAAGGAATCATCGTTATTGCAGCAACCAACCGTCCAGATGTGCTGGATCCAGCTCTGCTCCGTCCTGGTCGTTTTGACCGTCAAGTTGTGGTCGGTTTACCAGATATACGTGGCCGTGAACAAATCCTTAAAGTCCACATGCGCAAAGTGCCTTTATCAGATAATGTTGAACCTTCCCTTATTGCACGAGGTACTCCCGGTTTCTCTGGCGCGGATCTTGCTAATCTGGTTAATGAAGCAGCTTTATTTGCAGCCCGAAGTAATAAACGCAATGTTTCAATGATTGAATTTGAACTAGCAAAAGATAAAATTATGATGGGTGCCGAACGCCGTTCAATGGTCATGTCTGAAGAAACTAAGGAATCAACTGCTTATCATGAAGCAGGTCATGCAATCGTTGGACGACTGGTACCTGAGCATGACCCTGTTTATAAAGTATCTATAATCCCTCGTGGTCAAGCTTTAGGCATAACTATGTACTTACCAGAACAGGATCGAGTGAGCATGAATCGACAGCATCTTGAATCTATGATTTCTAGCCTTTATGGTGGCCGGCTAGCTGAAGAACTCATCTATGGTAAGGAGAAAGTCTCAACAGGTGCGTCAAATGATATAGAACGTGCTACAGACATTGCACGTAAAATGGTAACTCAATGGGGATTTTCTGAAAAACTTGGTCCATTATTATATGCAGAAGATGAAGGTGAAGTTTTTCTTGGACGAAGTGTAACCCAAACTAAACACATGTCTGATGACACAGCTAGACTTATTGATGATGAGGTTCGTAAAGTTATTGATCGTAATTATGATCGTGCTAAGCGGATTCTTGAAAATAATATGGATATTATGCATGCGATGAAAGACGCTTTGATAAAATACGAAACTATCGATTCAGGACAGATCGATGATCTTATGGAACGTAAAACAAAAATACGTGAACCTGCGAGCTATCAAAAAAATAAGAAAACTGAAAAACAAAAATTGACTTCTAATAAGTCAACAGATAAACAAAGTACTGAGTGAATTATTATTCGACTTCTATGATTATTTCAGCCAATAACAAACAACTCGATTTATCTAAACCTCATATTATGGGAATCCTAAATGTCACTCCTGACTCATTCTATGATGGAGGTAAGTACACTTCTCTAAATAAAGCGCTTTATCAGACGGAAAAAATGATCTTTGCCGGAGCAAGCATTATCGACATAGGTGGAGAGTCAACAAGACCCGGATCTTCTCAAATAAGTTTAGATGATGAACTCAAGCGTATATTACCTATTATAAAAATAATCCGGAGTAAATATCACAATGTGTGGGTTTCAATTGATACCAATAAACCTGAAGTTATGAAACAAGCTCTTGAAGCAGGCGTTGACATCATCAATGATATTTGCGCTTTACAAGAGCCAGGAGCGCTAGAAATCGCAACAAAATTTCAAGTTCCAGTTTGCTTAATGCATACTCAAAAGCGGCCCTGTGCAGTACAAAACAACCCGCAATATCAAGATATAACTCAAGAAATTATGGATTTTTTTATAAAAAGAATCAGCGCTTGCGAGGCATTAGGAATAAAGAAAAAACGGCTAATACTTGATCCTGGTTTCGGCTTTGATAAAAACCTACAGCATAATTACCATTTACTCTCAAATTTAAAAGTTTTTCAGCAATTAGGTTTACCTATCTTAGTTGGAATGTCTCGTAAATCTATGATATTTAAGCTCTTAAATAATAAAGCAAAAGATTGCATGTCTGCCAGCGTCGTATGTGCGGCGATTGCTATTTTAAACGGAGCAAAAATCATTCGCGTTCATGATGTTGAAGAAACACTGCAAGCGATAAAAATTATTGAAATAACTCAATCCAACTATCAGCTCTAGAATGTAATATTAAGGAAATATTATGCCTGATGAAAAAAGATGTTACTTCGGTACTGATGGCGTTCGAGGAAAAGTAGGAGAGTACCCGATTACTCCTGACTTTGTTTTGAAATTAGGCTGGGCTGCAGGTCGTATATTAGCCAAACAAGGTACAAAAAAAGTTATTGTTGGCAAAGATACTCGTATTTCAGGTTATATGCTTGAGTCTGCGCTAGAAGCAGGACTTGCTGCCGCTGGCCTTAAAGCCATTTTAACCGGTCCTATTCCTACTCCAGCTGTTGCTTACCTAACTCAAACATTTCGTGCAGAAGCGGGGATCGTTATCTCTGCATCACATAACCCATACCAAGACAATGGTATCAAATTCTTCTCTTCTGCAGGAACAAAACTACCTGATAATATTGAATTAGCAATTGAAGCAGAGCTCGAGAAGAAAATAGAATGTGTACAATCACCTGATTTAGGCAAAGCTATACGTCTAAACGATGCTGCAGGTCGTTACATCGAATTTTGCAAAAGCACCTTTCCTAAAAAACTCAATTTAGCACGATTAAAAATCGTCATTGACTGCGCTAACGGTGCTACCTACCACATTGCACCCGATGTATTTTCTGAATTGGGTGCTGATGTTATCGCAATAGGAATTAAACCTAATGGGATAAATATTAACTACAAAGTTGGAGCAACGGATATTCGAGCTTTACAAAAGCGAGTGATCAAAGAAAAAGCAGACTTAGGCTTAGCGTTTGATGGTGATGGTGATCGAATCATTATGGTAGATGAACTAGGTCAGAAAGTAAATGGAGATCAGATTGCCTATATTATTGCTCGTGACGCGTTATATCGCAACAAACTTAAAGGCGGCGTTGTAGGTACATTGATGACTAATCTTGGCATGGAAAACGGGCTTAAAAAGCTAGGTATTCCATTTATTCATACAGCTGTTGGTGATCGTTATGTAATGGCAAAATTATTGGAAAAAAACTGGCAAATCGGCGCTGAAAGCTCAGGGCATATCATCCTGCTTGACAAAGTAACAACAGGTGATGCAATCGTCGCTGCGCTTCGAGTGCTTGCAACAGTAATAAAAGGAGAGACTTCCTTAAATAAGCTCTCGCAAGGGATGATATTATACCCACAAGCACTTGAAAACGTGAGTTTTAGCGGCAGCTCAAATCCGCTGAAAACAGAAGCAGTACAAACTTCAGTCGTTGAGGTCAAGGCTGCTTTAGGTAATAAAGGTCGAGTGTTGTTACGCAAATCAAGCACTGAACCTTTGTTACGTATAATGGTTGAAGGAGAAGATGCTCAATTGGTAAAAAGCTCAGCGATTAAAATCGCTGATGCAGTTCGTGAAAATTGTTAATTAAACGATGAAAAATTATAATCAACTGTGAAAGCGCTTTTCTAAAATTTCTTTTCTATTCTAACAACTTTTACTTGTCAGCATGGTCAGTTTTCGCTAAGATTTCCCGGATTTTTAGCTATGATGTATTCTCGGTGTTTGTATTAATAACTTGAAAATGGATGATGTTATGTTTACAATCTTGCTTATAATTTACCTGTTGACAGCATTCACTCTTGTTAGTCTTGTGTTAATACAACAGGGAAAAGGTGTGGACATGGCTTCATTTGGCTCTACTCCTTCCAATACTATTTGGGGAACTAGTGGATCAGGAAGTTTTCTAACCCGAATGACTGCAGTTTTTGCAATTGTATTTTTTTCACTCAGTTTAGTACTAGGCAATATGTCTACTAGCAAAATTGAATCAACATGGGTAGATCACCAGAATGAACTTATAGCGTCATCTGAGTATTTGAAAAGTAAACTTTCAGATACGAACAATGACGAAATTCCTAAATAATCCAATCAATGTGCCGAGATGGTGAAATTGGTAGACACGCTAGCATGAGGTGCTAGTGCCTTGTGCTTGAGGGTTCAAGTCCCTCTCTCGGCACCATCTTTAGTAAGCTGTTTCGCAAGTGCGTTATCTTACAGAGTGTTTGCAACAAATTTGTGGATTTACTAATTGTTTTGTTTTCAAACTCATGCACAGATTATTTTGATAATGCATGCTCTTCGTTGTAAATTGAATATTTAGACTTATAATTAGTTTTAAAAAGCAGGGTTTGCTCTTTTGTTACCTTCAATTTTACAAACCAAGAAATTTAGGTGGTTACTTGGAATTTAAATTGGGCTCTAGTGCCCTTTTTTTTCTGGAGTGTATAATGACTAGTCTAGAACAGAAAATTACTGGGATACTGAACATACCCATATTAGGATTAGGCTACGAATTGATCGGAGTAGAATTTCTTAACAAAATTGAACGTCCAATACTACGCATTTACATTGATAAAAAAAATGGTATCAACTTAGATGACTGCGCAAAAGTTAGTCACCATGTCACTGCTATACTCGATGTTGAAGAACCGATCTCTGTTTCTTATAACTTAGAAGTATCTTCTCCAGGTTTAGCAAGGCCACTTTTCAAAGCAGAAGATTATGAGAAGTTTCGTGGACGCGGAGTAAACATTATTCTGAACGTAACAACAAACTGTCGTAAACTCAATGGAATTATTCACTCTGTTAATCAGAAAGCGAAAACTATCACAATAATTATTGAAGGCAAAAAAAAAGAATTCGTTTTAGGTAATATCTTAAAAGCTAACTTGATCCCTAACTTTTAATCCTCATGAAAAATGAATGTAAGAGGCTAAATTTAAAATGAGTAAAGAAATTTTAGCGGTAGTAGAAGCAGTATCGAATGAAAAGGCTATACCCCGTGAACGTATCTTTGAAGCACTTGAAACTGCATTAGCTACATCAACTAAAAAAAAACATGGAATCGAAATTGATGTTCGCGTTATCATAGACCGTAAAACGGGTAAATTTGAAACTTTTCGACGTTGGAAAGTAGTGAAAGAAGTTGAAAATCCAACGAAAGAGATTTCTCTCGAAGCAGCTCAATATGAAGATAGCACAATAAATATTGGCGATTCCATTGAAGACGAAATTAACTCAGTAGCTTTTGATCGTATTACTACCCAAACAGCAAAGCAAGTTATTGTCCAGAAAGTGCGTGAAGCTGAACGAGCACAAATTGTTGATCAATTCATTGATAATAAGGGGAATCTGGTAACGGGTGTTGTAAAAAAAGTGAACCGTGATACAGTTATTTTAGATCTCGGTAATAACGCTGAAGCGGTTATTTTACGTGATGATCAACTACCTCGAGAAAATTTTCGTCCAGGTGATCGTGTGCGTGGCCTTCTTTACAAGGTAATTCCTGAAGCTCGTGGTTTTCAGCTCTTTATCACCCGCTCTAAGCCTGAAATGTTAGCTGAACTGTTTCGTATTGAGGTACCGGAAATTGGTGAGGACCTCATCGAACTAAAAGGAGCTGCTCGTGATCCAGGTTCTCGTGCAAAAATAGCAGTAAAAACTAACGATCGTCGTATCGATCCTATCGGCGCATGTGTCGGTATGCGTGGAGCCCGGGTTCAAGCAGTATCCAGTGAACTAGGTGGTGAACGCATCGATATTGTGCTTTGGGACGACAATCCAGCTCAGTTTGTTATCAACACAATGGCTCCAGCAGATGTAGTTTCCATTATTGTAGATGAAGATGAGCATTCTATGGATATCGCAGTTGAAGAATCTAATTTAGCACAAGCTATTGGTCGTAGTGGTCAAAATGTGCGTTTAGCATCTCAACTAACTGGTTGGGAACTTAGTGTAATGACAGTTACAGATCTACAAAGAAAACACCAAGAAGAATCACAAGTATCTATCGAAAATTTTATGAAATATTTGAATATTGAAGAAAATATCGCAAAAAAATTAGCCGAAGAAGGTTTTTCTTCATTGGAAGAAATAGCCTATATACCAATTAATGAGCTATTGAAAATAGAGGGTTTAAATGAAGTGTTGGTTCAAAAGCTTCGTGATCGTGCAAAAGATGCATTGACAACTTTAGCTTTAGTACAAGAAGAAGCATTTGAAGGTATAGAACTTGCCGAAAATTTGCTCAATCTCGAGGGCTTAGAACGTGAAATGGCATTTAAGCTTGCAGAAAAAGGCGTAACCACAATGGAAAGTCTAGCAGAAAAAAGCATCGATGAACTAGAAGATATCGATGAATTAACAAAAGAACGCGCTGCTGAACTGATCATGGCAGCCCGCAATGTTTGTTGGTTTAACAATGAATAATAATTTCAGCAAGGAGAAAGCTGCATGATAGAATTAACGGTTAAAGCTCTGAGTGAAGAGATTGGTATACCGGTTGATCGTTTGATTGAGCAACTTGCTGATGCAGGAATGAAAAAAACAAGCAATGATCAAGTTTCAGATATCGAAAAACAAAAGTTACTTACACACCTGAAAAAAGAACATGGGTACACATCAAGTGAATCTGAGCCAACGCGTTTAACACTCCAACGCAAAACACGCAGTACCCTAAGCATTGCAGCTGTCGGGGGAAAGAGTAAAGATATTCAAATTGAAATACGTAGAAAACGTACGTATGTGAAACGTAATTTGATAGAAAATAATAAAGTGGAACAAGAATGCGAAATAAAACAAAAAAATGGAGATAAAGCTAAACGCATGAGAGCTGAGAAGCCCCAAAAAAACATGAATGCAAAAAATCTGGATATTCATTCTAAAACCAAGCAAAAATCTAATGAATTAAAGCGCCGTCAAGAAGAAGAAGCTCAACGCAAAGCAGAACGAGAAGCAACGAAACTTCTAGAAGAGGCTCGTAAGTTTGCTGAAGAGAATCAGACGCGTTGGACTGAAGAAGAGAAAAAGAAAGAGCTAGAAAATTCAGATTATCATATAACCACTTCTAGTTACGCTCGTGAAGCCGAAGACGATGCAGATCGTAAAGAAGAAGGTGGACCTCGTAAAAAAAGAAAGGTTTCTAGTAATGATCAAAATCGCGATAATCATCGTGCTAAAGTTCGCAATAAAAATAAATGCAACAAATTAGCTCTTGTTTCTCAGCATATTTTTAACAAGGCAGCAACAGTAACTAAGCAGGATATTGTAATCGGTGAAACAGTTATTGTATCCGAGCTAGCAAATAAAATGTCGGTGAAGTGTGCTGAAGTTATTAAGACTATGATGAAAATGGGTGTTATAGCAACCATCAACCAAGTAATTGATCAAGAAACCGCTTCTCTTGTTGCTGAAGAAATGGGATATAAAGTCATTTTGCGCAGAGAAAACGAACTTGAAGAAGCAGTATTAGCTGATCGTGATAGAGATACTGTCGCAGAAAATCGTGCTCCAGTCGTGACAATTATGGGTCACGTTGACCACGGTAAAACCTCTACGCTTGATTATATTCGTAAAACACACGTTGTTTCTAAAGAAGCAGGAGGCATTACTCAACATATTGGTGCATACCATGTAAAAGTAGGAGATAACATAATTACCTTTTTGGATACGCCCGGACATTCAGCATTCACTGCTATGCGTGCTAGAGGTGTGCAAGTAACTGATATTATTGTACTTGTTGTCGCAGCCGACGATGGTGTTATGCCGCAAACAATCGAAGCAATTCAACATGCCAAAGCAGCTAAAGTACCTCTAATTGTTGCAGTTAATAAAATCGACAAAGAAGATGCAAAACCAGACAATGTCAAAAATGAGCTATCCCAGCACGGCATTATCCCTGAAGAATGGGGAGGAGAGAATATGTTTGTTCACATTTCTGCAAAACAAGGAACTAATATTAGTGCTCTTCTGGAAACAATTCTTCTCCAATCTGAGATCCTTGAACTGAAAGCTGTCAAAGAAGGCATGGCTTCTGGCGTTGTAATTGAATCCCGTTTAGACAAAGGTCGAGGTCCAGTTGCAACAATTTTGGTTCAATCTGGTACTCTAAATAAAGGCGATGTTGTTCTTTGTGGTCAGGCATATGGTCGTGTTCGCGCTATGTATGATGAAAACGGTCATGAAATTACAACTGCAGGTCCATCTATACCTGTAGAAATTCTTGGGCTTTCTGCTCTGCCAACATCAGGCGATGAAGCAACAGTGGTTCGTGATGAGCGAAAAGCTCGTGAAGTAGCAAATTATCGTCAAGGTAAGTTTCGTGATGTAAAACTTGCACGTCAACATAAAACGAAACTTGAAAGTATGTTTTCAAACATAACCGTAGGCGACACCGCAGAACTTAATATTGTGCTTAAAGCTGATGTTCAAGGTTCTGTTGAAGCTATCTCAGATTCTTTAATAAAGTTATCTAGCAATGAAGTTAAAATCAACATTGTTGGTTCTGGTGTTGGTGGTATTACTGAAACTGATGCAGTGCTTGCAACAGCTTCTAATGCTATCATAATTGGTTTCAACGTCCGTGCTGACACTTCAGCACGTCGTATTGTTGAGGTAGAAAATCTCGATCTACGTTACTATTCAATTATTTACCAGTTAATTGATGAAATTAAACAAGCAATGTGTGGGATGCTCACTCCAGAATTTAAGCAAGAAATTATTGGTCTTGCTGTAGTTCGTAATGTATTTAAATCACCCAAATTAGGTGCAATTGCGGGTTGCATGGTAACTGATGGAATTATTAAACGGAACAATCCAATCCGTGTTTTACGTAATAATGTAGTTATTTACGAAGGTGAACTCGAGTCATTACGCCGCTTCAAAGATGATACTCAAGAAGTCAAAAATGGATACGAGTGTGGAATTGGCGTTAAAAATTATAACGATGTTCGAGTCGGTGATCAAATTGAGGTATGCGAAATTCTTGAAATTAAACGTACTTTAAATTAGCTAAAGGCAGTTGCTTTTAAAAATTATTTCAAAGAGTACTAACTTAGCAAATCAAACTTTCCCAGGAGCATATGGCAACTCTCTTTCTGATTTCGAGTGAATTTTTTTATGTTAAAAGAATATAACCGCATACAACGTATCTCACAACAGCTAAAAAAAGAGTTAGCGATAATTTTACAACGTGAAATATCCGATTCATATTTAGGTATAATGACCATATCGAAGGTTGAAGTATCACGAAACCTTGCTCATGCAAAAGTTTTTGTAACATTCTTAGATATCAATAATGAACAAAGACCAGAAAACTTTTTATCTACCCTGGAATCACATAAAGTACATATTAGGATGATGTTAGCTAAACGCATTCGTTTACGTCTAATACCTGAAATTCGTTTCATCTACGATGATACGTTGCTTAAAAGTACGCGTACCTCTAACATGATCGATAAAGCTGTAAACGAAGATAAACGTAAACAACATAAAATAAAAAATATGTAAAAATTGCTGAAAAAAAGATGAAATGTAACGCTACAAATCGCAAAAGTCGTCCGATTAATGGAATTATCTTGCTTGATAAACCAATGGGTATTTCATCCAATCAAGCGCTACAACAAGTTAAGCACATTTATTTTGCTCAAAAAGCAGGTCATGCTGGTACGCTTGATCCATTGGCAACAGGTATGTTACCGATCTATTTAGGTGAAGCAACAAAATTTGCTCAATTTTCATTAAATGCTGATAAATCCTATGTTGTAAAAGCAAAACTTGGTGAACGTACTAATACTTCAGACTCCTATGGTAACGTAATTAAAGTACGTGAAGTAAACATAACCCATAAACAATTAAAATGTTCTATAGCCAGCTTTCAGGGTGAAATAAATCAAATACCTTCAATGTTTTCTGCAGTGAAATATCAAGGTTCTCCACTTTACAAATATGCTCGAAAAGGTATTGAAGTCTTACGCAAAACACGTAAAGTTACCGTTTATTCTATCAAACTTCTCCAATTTAAAGATCGTGAAATAAAAATAAACATTCACTGCTCAAAAGGAACTTATATTCGCACTATTGTCGATGATCTTGGTGAGATGCTTGGTTGCGGTGCGCATGTAACTTACCTACGTCGTACTAGTATTTCTAAATATCCGCGCGAAAAAATGGTAACACTGGAAGAACTTAATCAATTATTTAAAAAAGTCAAAAAAAAGGTTGCTCCACAAAAACTCTTAGATTTTCTTTTGATCCCAATAGACGCTGCTGTTGAAAATTTGCCTGAAATCAATATAAACAAAGAGCTTGCACAACGATTTCAACATGGTACATCAATTCAAGCAACAGAAACAGAATCGCTCGACAGAGGTACTATTGCTCGAATAACAAGTGGTGAAGAAAGAACCTTTATTGGTACTGCAACAATAAAAAATAATGGCCAAGTGGCTCCAAAACGTCTAGTAATTAACACACACAACAGAGCGAAATAACACCAGAGAAAAACTTAATCATTGATGCCAATTCAAGCGCAAGCATAAACATTAAATCAATGCAAATAACCAAAATACAAGTCGCTAATAAGCAAAACCCACTTTACCTAATCTTAAATTCTGAACGTTTTATAACTTAAAGACAGAGAATAAAACATTCAATTCATTAGCTATTCAAAATTAACGTGTACCGTAAACAACAATGGTCTTACCATGAGCAGAAATTAAATTTTGTTCTTCTAGCATCTTTAAAATACGACCTACTGTTTCTCGAGAACAACCAACAATTTGTCCGATTTCTTGACGAGTAATCTTTATCTGCATACCATCAGGATGCGTCATAGCGTCAGGTTGTTTTGCTAAATTTAGTAAGGTTTGTGCAATGCGACCGGTAACATCTAAAAATGCTAAATCACCAACCTTTTGGCTGGTAACCTGTAAACGTTTCGCAGTCTGCGATGATAAACGCATTAGAATATCCGGATTAACTTGAATAAGTTGACGAAATTTCTTAAATGAAATTTCAGCAATTTCACAAGGGGACTTTGTACGAACCCATGCTGTACGTTCTTGATCTTCTTCAAACAAACCAAGTTCACCGATAAAATCGCCTTGATTGAGATAAGAAAGAATCATTTCTTTGCCCTCCTCATCTTTAATAAGGACCGAAACAGAACCTTTAACGATATAGTATAACGTTTCAGCTTTTTCACCAGCGTGAATTAACATGCTTTTTGAAGGATACTTATGAATATGACAATGTGAAAGAAACCATTCTAGCGTCGGATCGGTTTGAGGTTTACCTAGAACCATAATATCTCACTTCCTTTATACGGGGCACACACATTACTTTCCATATCTTAGCAAAAGCTAATATGTAGGCTAACTTGTATTTCAGTCAATAATAGCATCCTTGTCGGGATACAACTTCTCTATAATTAATCAGGTGATAAAATCCTAATGGTATATGAAATCGTAAAAACAATCACGTCATTGGAAAAGCAAAAAACCTAATCATTCACTTCAATAATTAACTATAAAACCAGTAGTGAAAATCACGCCACGCTCCTTTCAGCATATTTGAATACTTTCGTCTATTCTTGAAAGATCGAGGTTAACAAACAGACTTGAACCCCGAAATCAACATGTTTACTAAAATCATTTTAAAAATAAGGAAAAATCTCATTATACTTTAAAACAGATCAAATATACTTTCTTTAAAGTTACAACTATTTCTAGAAAATTTGCAAAAGCATGGTACTAAAATACAATCAAAAATACATGGAACAACACAATAAACAGTATTTAAAACTAATAAGATATTTTTATTGAGTTTTTTATCATTTTTTGTCTGTCTATACCTACTCTGCACTTGCTATGTTGGGTATACTATGGCCTGTCTGCGAAAACATTTCAATACCAATATGTTTTCAGATTCAATATTTTGTTCTGTCAATGCAGAACACATTGCTTAATAAATTGATGGAACCAACAAGACAAAGCTGGTTTTATACTGTTTTAATAAATAAGTAAAATTATTTTGTTTATGTTAATCAATCGGTTAATTTTAACATATGCTAAATATAGCACTCCTAAATTTAGTAAAACACTCTGATACCTACAACTTAACCTATTGAGTATTTGGATTTATATAAAGATGTCACTACCACACGTAATCCTAACAATTTTGAGTACACGCGATGCTACCGGATACGATATTACTAAAGAATTCTCCTCTAGCGTTGGTTACTTTTGGAAAGCGAGCCATCAACAAGTTTATCGAGAACTGAATAAGATGGCTTCAAGCAAGCTCGTCACTTACAAAAATGAACCTCAAGAGGGTAAACCTGATCGTAAAGTTTACTCAATTACTAACGATGGTCGTGACACACTAGAAAAATGGTTCGAACAACCAACTGCACATCCAACCATACGTGATGAAGTTACTGCAAAATTAGTAGCCTGCGGGGTTCAATCTTCTATAGCATTTCAAACACAATTTTCTGAATTAATTGAAGAATCTCGAAAACTTGTACTTTCCTATCAAAAAATTGAAGCAAAGTATAGTGCTGTACTAAATAAACAGCAACGCCTAGAACGTTTGACTTTACGTCGTAATCTATTACTTCGTCGAGCATGGATTGTCTGGGCTGAAGAAACACTATCAGAATTGGATTCACTTTCCAAAATTTAGTTAAAGCTATAAAAAAGTGACACCACATATGATGGGATTCCACCTTCGCTTGAGAGAATTTAAAAAAGGCTCTGCACTCTTACTTCTACAATTGCAGATTACACAGAAGCGGTAGCTTACAACCATTCCAACATTTTAATCGTTTTTGAATCAGTAAGCTTGTAAGAAGTAAAAATTTACTTTAACTTATCTTCTGATTTTTTATCACGGCCTAATAAGTCCTGAGCAGCTAAATGTATATTCTTCCCTTGATACAATACTTGATATATCTGCTCAACAATTGGCATCTCCACATTCATACGTTCAGCAAGCATGCATACCTCTTTTGTATTACGATAACCTTCAATTACCTGACCTATTCCTTTTTGAGCTATATCCACACTTTTACCCTGCCCTACAGCCAAGCCAAAACGACGATTGCGAGACTGATCATCAGTGCAAGTTAATATTAAATCTCCAAGTCCAGCCATACCCATAAAAGTCTCGGTTTTTGCACCTAACGCGCACCCAAGACGCGTCATTTCTGCTAAACCGCGAGTAATCAGGGCAGTACGAGCATTTGCTCCAAAACCAACTCCATCTGACATACCAGCGCCAATTGCAATCACGTTCTTTACTGCGCCACCAACTTGAATACCAGTAAAATCTCGATTTACGTAAACGCGGAATGTTTTGTTACAGTGAATTTTTTCTTGTAATTCTCGTACAAATTGGGCATTAGGTGAAGCAACTGAAATCGCAGTTGGCATACCCATCGCAAGTTCCCTGGCAAACGTTGGACCAGATAAGACAGCTAGTGCATACTGATCGCCAATAATATCATTAGCCACTTCTTCTAATAAACGACCCGTTCCCGGCTCAAGTCCCTTAGTAGCCCAACAAATTCGAGTATCTGTACGTAAATAAGGTTTTAAACTGTTTAGTACAACGCTAAATACACGACTTGGCACAACAATCAATAAATCACGACTTAACTTAACTACCTTCTCTAGATCCGGTTCAAGAATGAGCGTTTTAGGGAAACAAATACCAGGTAAAAACTCATGATTAGCACGATCTGAATCCAACTTTTCTACGTGCTCTGCTTTATGTCCCCACAGAACAACAATATTTGTACCACTACGAGAAAGTGAAATAGCCAATGATGTACCATAAGAACCTGCACCAATCACTGCTATAGCGACCTTTTTCCCATATATATTATCCATACTAAAATCTATCATTACCCTTTCTAAATGCAAATACATCATGGCTAATAACAGCTATTTTGTATACTTAATTACTAAACAAAAACTATTAAGTTCCTTCACTCAAGACTCTGTTTAATTTTTTCTTTGATCTACCTTCTGTTGTAAGTACTTCATGAACAATGCATCAAAATTAACTGGAGCAAGGTTAAGCTGAGGAAACGTACCTTTAATAACTAAATTTGACACTGTTTCGCGAGCATATGGAAATAGAATACTAGGACAAAAAGCACCTAGACAATGAGCTAGTTTACTAGTGTCTATCTTACTTATGTTGAAAACACCACCTTGCTGAATTTCACATAGGAAAGCCATCTCTTGGGCATTTTTAACAGTCACTATTAAACGTAGCAATACTTCGTAAATACCTTCATCTAATTTGCAACTTCGAGTATCAATATCCAGCTTTATATCTGGATTCCATTTTTTTTGAAATATGGACGACGAGTGAGGTGCTTCAAAAGACACATCTTTTAAAAAAATACGTTGAATTGCAAAGTTATACACTTCTTTTTGTCGCAATGACTCAACCATATCCAAAATCCTTAAAAATATCGCCAATATCAAATGTAGTATTTTATGCTAAAAAACTATCCCTTATCACGAACCAAAGGAATATTCGCTTCATTCCAAGAAAGCAGGCCATTTTTCAGTAAATGCACTCTCTTAAAACCTAATTTTGCTAACACGCTTGCACTTTCTTGAGCAATTTGACCGGTTTTACACACTACGATTATTGGGATAGACTTTTGGTGCTCAATACTACCAAAATTGCCAGATTTAATCTCGGATGGTGAAAGATTAATTGCATCAATAATGTGGCCTTTTTTAAATTCATCTTTTGAACGAACATCTAGTACTACTCCGTTCTCGCGATTTATCAATCGAATAATTTCTGAAACTGTAATCAACTTATATGTTGCAGTTAAAGATTTAACAATATTTATAAACAAAGCAGAGAAAAGAGCGATCCAAACCAAGGATAGGATCATATTTTGTTGAAAAAAATCGATATACTCTTGCATATGCTGCCACTCTCACAGGCTCATAGTAGGTTTTAAAAAGCTGCCCAAACAAAGTAAACAGATAACTTCGTGACAGAATATACAACTACGCTTTAAGAAACGGGAATGCTATCACTTGATTAATATGATTACAATTCAATGAAAGCATGATTAAGCGATCGATCCCTAATGCTACCCCTGCGCAATCCGGTAAACCTGCTTGAAGTGATGCAATTAGGTTATAATCAACAGCTCTAGTTACTAAGCCCAACTTAGTTCGCAAAGCGTTTTTACGCTCAAAACGCGCTAATTGTTGAGTTGGATTACTAAGCTCATGAAAACCATTAGCAAGCTCAACACCTTTAAAATATACCTCAAAACGTTCTGCTATCCGCCCGTCTTTTAGATTTATCCTAGCAAGTTCAGCTTGTGAAGCAGGAAAATCATAAATAAATACTGGAACTTGCTTACCTATTTTTTTTTCAATACCAAAACGAAATAAAAACTGTAGTAATGAATCTCTATCTTGTTCCGAATTAGCTATATCACCAAATCCTAGTTTCTTTCCTACCTTTTTTAGCTTTTGTATAGAATCTTCCAATGGACATACATCTAGTATATCGATAAAAACTTGTTGATAACTTATCCGCTGCGCTGCATTACACTTTAGTATCAATTGAAGTAGTTCATCCATTTCATTCATAAGATCATAGTGATCAAAATCTACTCTATACCACTCAAGCATTGTAAATTCTGGATTGTGACAACGTCCACTCTCTCCATTACGAAAGGACTTACAAATCTGGTAGATACAACCGCTCCCAGCTGCCAATAAACGTTTCATGTGAAATTCTGGACTAGTTACTAAATAAAGAGGGTTAGTATCAGGACGACTAGAAGTAATAAAATGCGTTTGAAAAACTTCCACATGCACATCAGTTATTGTAGAATGGCTGATGCTAGGTGTATCTACTTCCCAAACATTGCGTTCAAGAAAAAACTGACGAATCTGATTAACGAGACTAGCACGATGTTTAAGTCGCTTGATTGTTGCTTCTGGTTTCCAGATTGCTTGCATTTCAAAAACCTCATCTAATAAAAAATTCTATTTTTTCATAACCATTAACTACATGAACCGAAATCAAAATCTAGAATAAAATTACGGTAATATCATCGGAATAATTTTTTTTTAAAAAAATCAAATTTTATGCGACAAAATCGAATTAGGTAACTCTAATTCACTATTTTTATTCACCGAAATACCTTTATCAATAACAGTTTTAGCGATATCTTTTGCTTCATCTAAAGAATGCATTTCAGCTGCACCACATTGATATTTATTTAATTCAGGAATCTTATTTTGACTCTCCACTTCCAATACATCCTTCATTGCTAACAACCAGGCTGAAATAACTTGATTATCTGTCGGCCTACCAATTAGACTCATATAAAATCCTGTGCGACAACCCATCGGAGAAATATCGATGATCTTCACATTTTCATCATTTAGGTATTTATACATAAAACCAACATATAAATGCTCTAGAGTGTGAATCCCCTTTTCAGATAAAATCTCCTTGTTGGGTTTGGTAAAACGTAAATCAAACACCATAATGATATCTCCCTTAGGTGTTGTTATGATTTTCGCAACGCGCACTGCTGGAGCGCGCATTCGTGTGTGATCTACTTTAAAACTATCTAATAGTAGCATTTTATTTCTTCTTCATAATGTTATCTTAATTTTAGATATATCAGCATAAATTCTTCTTGGTATATCCGAGTATGATTTAAATAGTTATTTAACTAAATAAGCAAAATAACTATTTAAATATTCATCGAAACTTTGAGTATCGGTTTGTTCTCGCTTTGCTTGTATATACCAAGAGCGAGCTACCTCACTTTCCATTTGTTGCTCGGAATATGTTTTATATTCGTGAGCCAAATACTTAGCAGTGTACTTGTCACCCAACCAACAACCCACTTCGCCTACTCCTCCATATTTTTTAGTGAGCTTTAACAATTGACCCGAAATAGTTAATTCTGGCTCATCAATCCAAGTACTTAGCTTGCCACAAACATCCCGATATTTGCTCCCTCCATAAGCGTCATCCATATGTTCAGCAATTAGCAATAACCCTCCAAATACGTATTTAGCCCACTCTTGAAGAGTTAATCGCTCATGATGACAACCAATCTGTAATTTCAAACCTACTTTACGGCCTTCAATAACAACTTTATTCCAGTTATTGCGCCAATTCTTTAGATCGTAATCATCCATTGGAGCAGAATGAATTAAAATAGCCCAGGTTAAAAATAGATCCAAAAAAAGAATTTGCTCTTCAGTAATACCAATTGGACTATATGGATTAACATCTAGCGAACGAACTTCAATGTACTCAACTCCATTATTTCTTAATGCTTCTGAAGGTTTTTCTCCATTCTTAGGTGCACACTTAGGACGAATTGCTGCATATAATTCATTTTCAATTTGCAATACATTACTATTCAGTTGTCGGTAATCATTGCCTATTTTGACTCCAATTTTAGCAAAATCCTTAGAAGGTGTCTTAATAACCTTATCTAGATCATCTAGATACTGTTCTAAGCTGTTAAAACCAATTTTAAAAGCACTTTGTACACTATTAATATAACCAAGATCACTCAAACGCAACGATGTTGCTTGCGGCAAATATAGACTTTGACCTATATTTTTAAATGGAAATTTAGTATCCCTTCCTTGAATAAATGATGAACATAGAGCTGGAGATGCACCAAAAAAATAGGGGATCAACCAACCGAAACGGTAGTAATTTCGAATCAAAGAAAAGTATGCTTGAGATTTACTGTCTTGGCGGGATTTATAATCCTGTTCACCAAATAAAACATCCCAAAAACTTTCTGGAAATGAAAAATTAAAGTGTACGCCTGAAATAATTTGCATGAAACCGCCATAACGACATTTCAAACCTTTACGATATAGAGTCTTCATTTTCGCAGCATTAGAAGAACCATATTGTGCTAAATTTATATCATCTTCACTATTCACATCACAAGGCATAGATAACGGCCATAATTTTTCTTCACCCAATTTAGTTTGCGTGAAATGGTGGACATCTTCCAGCTGAGATAACAACATTGATATATCATTTGAAACAGGAGTAATAAATTCTAGGAGAGATTCGGAAAAATCTGTTGTAATCCATTCATTCGAATGAGCAGAACCTAAACCTTGAGGATGTGGTGTAACTGCCAGTTTTCCATCTTTGTAGCGTAATGTCTCGCGTTCTACACCACGACTGTATTGTGTGAATACTTCAAGGTTTCGAGATATTAAGTTCAATCGAGCAGAAAAATTAATCAAAATAAGGTTCACCTAATACTAGGTATTCAAACTAAAACACTTTCTAAAAATCTCATAAACCAGCCCTTCAAATCTTAAAACATTAAAGAAGCCAGAGTAATTTTACCTCAACCGAGACAAAAGGGAAATTTCAATATCCTATAAAAATTAATAAGTTAACCATTTCGATTACTAAATTTTAAAATCAAAGAAACAGTTTATTGAAAGTACCTAACTTTAGAAGAAAAAAAACAATCGGACAAAATAACACGTATCAAGAAGTTTTTTAGAACTATCCTTATGTCAACTTTTATCTGGAACTCGAACTGTTCTTAAGATGAATAATGAAAGGTAACACCAGGATAATCCTTCATCAATATATCTACATCAATAATATGAGTCTGACAAATAATATTGAGTAACAACATAAAAACAACATCTGTTTACACATTTGCTAATATGTATTTAGATACTATCTAACGGTGAAATAAAGACTGACAATTTAAGAAATTTGGTTGGATTTATTTTTTAAAAATGACGCACTAGACAACCTCTCCTAAAAACGAGATACATAAAGAAGTGGTCAGGAAAACAAAAAAACACTCCCATCTTAATATGGTAATTACGATTCCAATCAAGTTTAAATTCTATCTTAAATACAGACTAATTTCTAATCAATGTCCCTTATGAATCAATACTAATTTTTGGTATGTGTACTCTGTGGAAGAGTAGAAACACTGATTTATATTTAGAGACTAAATCCTTAGCATAATACTAAAATACAATTCAGAGGCTTTAGTCAAATAAACTAATCAATCTTTTTTACATTAATTTAATTTTTACTATGGATATATCGAAACTCTAAAAACAATCAGCGACTAGGGTATCAGATATAAATCAGCCTTGCATCTGTTTTTCCTTAATTTCTGCAAGTGTTTTACAATCGATACAAAGCTCAGCTGTTGGACGAGCCTCTAAACGACGAATTCCAATCTCAATACCACAGGAATCACAAAAACCAAAATTATCTTCTTCAATCTTACTAAGTGTTTTTTCAATTTTTTTAATCAAACGACGCTCGCGATCACGATTTCTCAACTCAAGACTAAACTCCTCTTCTTGTGAAGCACGATCAATTGGATCAGGAAAGTTTGCTGCTTCATCCTGCATGTAATGAACAGTACGATTCACTTCCTCTCTGAGCTGATTACGCCAAGCCCCCAGAATTTTTGTAAAATGAGCCATTTGTTTGGGTGACATATACTCCTCACCCAACTTTTGTTGATAAGGTTCAACACCAGCAGCAGCTAGGATACCCAGCGATTTTTTTTTCAACTCTGGCATGCAGCATATCTCCCATAAATGCCTAATGAATCATTTAAGCAGACAAAAGTTTAAAACAGATATAAAGTAAACTAGCAAAGCAGAATTTGAATTATTAATAAAGTAACACCATTGTTAGGTACACTAGATCAGATTCCATTCAAACCAGCAAAGAATACCCTAAAAATGCTCTACTAATGTTAGGTATCTTAAAATATTTCCAAGTAGTAGTAAAATCATTTAATCGACTTTAAACACTTTTCTATCCTTAACTCAAAAATACAAATGTATACTATTTTTTCAGCATTATTGAACTTTTCTGCAATCTCGGAAATACTCTAACAAGCTTAATTCTATTCTCTTTAAGTTCAAGAATCTCCATTGGGTGATCTGAAACCTGAACACTTAAGTGATTTTCCGGAATATCTTCTAGATGCTCTAAAATCAATCCGTTTAATGTTCTGGGTCCATCAGTAGGAAGTTGCCATTTCAAGCCTTTATTAATATCCCGAATATTAGAGCTACCTTTTATCAAAAAACTACCATCACTCTGCGGAGTTATCTCATCAGAAAAACTAGGAGCAATAGAGGTAGTAAATTCGCCAACAATTTCTTCAAGAATATCTTCTAAAGTAACCAAACCGTTAATATCGCCATACTCATCTACAACAAGACCAATACGTTCTTTATTACGCTGAAATTGAAGTAATTGAACATTTAAGGGAGTACTTTCTGGAATAAAATATACCTCATCGGCAGCCCGGAGCAATGTTTTCTTATTAAATTCATTTTTCTCCAACATCAGACGATAAGCTTCACGCAAATGCAACATTCCTACTACCTCATCAATCTGATCGCGGTAAAGCACTACTCGTCCATGAGGAGAATGTGTTAACTGACGCATGATTGATTTCCAATCATTATTAATATCAATACCTGCAACTTCGTTACGCGGTACCATGATATCATTTACGGTAACATGTTCTAAATCTAGTATAGAAACTAACATATCTTGATGACGACGGGGAATGAGACTTCCAGCTTCATTAACCACACTTCTTAATTCCTCAGAACTCAAATGATCTCTAGCATTATTTTCAATTTTAATACCAAGTAAATTGATAAAACCGTTGGTAACGAAATTTACTAAAAACACCATCGGAGAAAACAACTTCATTAACACGCCAAGTAGAACACTACTAGCATAAGAAATAGGTTCAGGATACAGAGAAGCAATAGTTTTAGGAGTCACTTCAGCAAAAACTAAGATAACAAGTGTCAACGTACCTGTCGCAATTGCAACTCCAAAATCGCCGTAAAGCCTCATGCCAAGTATAGTAGCAATAGCGGAGGAAAGAATATTAACTAAATTGTTACCAATAAGAATCAGACCAATTAAACGATCTGGGTGATTAAGCAATTTTTTAACGCGTTTTGCACCTTTATGACCGGTGTTAGCAAGATGCTTCAAACGATAACGATTAAGAGACATTATTCCTGTCTCAGAACCAGAAAAATAACCAGAAATTACAATTAAACTTACAAGTATAACAAACAACAAACCTGTGGAAATATCGTCCAAAATCTATTTTTTCCTTAACTAGTTATATTAATTTAAAATTGGTAAGATTAATAAACCACATATATCTAAGTGTTTCATTTTAAATATGATCTTTCAAAATAACTCACTGAAGAATGACTTCTCTTACAAAACGGCTGCCAAAATAAGCAAACGTCAGTACCATTGCTCCAACAATGGAAAACCAAGTGATTTTTTTACCTCTCCAACCTTTATAATAATGGCCCAAAAGCAAAGTAGAATAGATAACCCAAGCAATAGATGATAATACACTTTTATGTATAGTACTGCGTACAAGCGTATCCTGAATAAATATAGAACCCGTAAGCAATGTTCCAGTTAAAAACACTGTTCCAATAAACACGATCTTAAATAGCTGTCTTTCAACCACCATTAAAGGTGGTGTATTAGGATTAATGGCTAAAGCTTTTTTGGATTTAAGCTTGCAGTCGAGCCAGGTTAACTGAAGAGCATATAAAGCACCAACCGTTAATGTAGAGTACGAAGATAATGCAAGAAAAGTGTGCATCAACAACTTTATATCATTTTGTAAGTGAGTAATAAAAGTACTTGGGAGAAATACAGCCATAGAAAGATTAACGACAGAAAAACCATAAACAAGAGGCAGCAAAAACCATAATCTTGTTTTTAGTGTCCCGAAACTCATAACAATAGAGATAATAAAACTGATCAAAGAAGCAACGTTTAAAATGCTTAAATTTTGCCCATGACCAGAAAAAATAAGATGACTCAGCAGTAGGCCATGGCCTGCTAGTGCCAATGAGACGCTCAGTAAAACAGTTTTTGAACTAATACTAGTCTGGTTTAGCAATCCAAGAACGATTGTCACTATGGCGAATGTGTAAAACCCAGCTGTGATAATGGCGATTAAATTGTTCATTGAACTCACAAAATTTAGCACTTTAATGCCTAAAGAATTACATTCAGTATCAAGTTTTGAGGTCATATATAGATCTTGATTCAATCTAATTCGGAACAACCACAAGATACAAACATGATCCTGAATAATAATTATTGTATACTAATTTTAATACATCACCTGCAAAGAGTATAAAAATGTTTGAAAATTTAAGTAATCGATTAGCAAAAACACTGAAACACATCAGTGGAAAAGGTCGTCTAACTGAGGATAACATTAAGAACACATTACGTGAAATACGCGTAGCGTTTCTTGAAGCAGACGTTGCACTTCCTGTTATTCGCGATTTTATCAAGCAAGTAAAAAAAAACGCAATAGGTATTGAAGTATCTAAATCTCTTACCCCTGGTCAAGAATTTATTAGAATCGTACAAGCTGAGCTAGAAATGACCATGGGTAAGTCCAATGTAACTTTAGAGCTAGCAACACAACCACCAGCTGTTATTTTAATGGTAGGGCTACAAGGTGCAGGTAAAACAACTAGTGTTGGAAAACTTTCAAAATTATTAACGCAAAAAAATAGAAAAAAAGTATTAGTAGTTTCCACTGATATCTATCGTCCTGCAGCAATCAATCAATTAGAAACTATAGCTTATGAGATTGGGATTGATTTTTTTCCATCATCAACGAATCAAAAACCAGTTGATATCGCTAATGCTGCTATCATTCACGCAAAAAAGAAGTTTTATGATATACTTTTAGTCGATACGGCAGGCCGATTAGCTATTGATCATAAAATGATTACCGAAATACAAAGCATCCATAATGCTGTCTCTCCTGTTGAAACTTTGTTTGTTGTCGATGCAATGACCGGCCAAGACGCAGCTAACGTAGCCAAAATGTTTGGTGATGCACTACCATTAACAGGAATTATACTAACTAAAATTGATGCTGATGCCAGAGGTGGTGCAGCTCTTTCTGTACGCCATATTACAGGAAAACCGATCAAATTTTTAGGTACAGGTGAGAAAAGCGATGCTTTAGAGGCTTTTCATCCGAATCGAATTGCATCCCGTATTTTAGGGATGGGAGATATATTATCTCTTATTGAAGATTTGCAAAACAACGTCAACAATGAAAAAAAACAAAAAGCAGATATAGAAAACAACAAAAAGAAGGAATTCGATTTAGAAGACTTCAGAGAACAGCTAGAAAAAATGCAAAATATCGGCGGTTTAACAAGTATAATGAACAAGTTACCAACTATGAATAACTTTTCCAGCAACCTCAAAAACGTTGATGACAAAGTATTTAAGCAAATGGAAGTGATAATTAACTCTATGACTATGAAGGAGCGTCAGTATCCAGAAATTATCAAACGTTCGCGTAAAAAACGTATTGCAGCAGGTTCCGGTACTCAAATACAGGACGTAAATCACCTTCTAAAACAGTTTACACAGATGCGAAAAATGATGCAAAAAATGAAAAAAGTTGGAATGACAGGAATAATTCGGAATATGCAAGAAATGACACGTGGCAGTTTTAACCCATTTAGATCGTAGCTATTATATGTATATGAGCCACAAAAAAATTAGCTAATAAGTCTATCTCAGCAAACGTTTGTTATAACTAAAATTCTTGCAATAACTCGGAATGATAGTAAAATCCATCAGAGTCTTGTTTTCATAAAAAACTTGGTAAATTATTTGAGTAAATTCTTTTAGAGTCAATACATTTAAAAAATAATAAGGAACACAATTATGGTAACCATTCGTCTAGCGCGCCATGGCACTAAAAGGCATCCGTTTTATAAAATAATGGTAGCTTCTAGTAGAAATTCCGCTACTGGCCGTTTCATCGAGAAAGTCGGATTCTTTAATCCCATTGCTAGTAGTCAAGAAAGAAAACTATATATCAATCTGGAACGCATCAAATACTGGATTAGTCAGGGTGCATCCGTATCTAATCGAGTAAATAAATTAGTCAATGATTTTAAAAAATCTAGCCTAACTTTATTTTCATAAAACTTTTTGTTATAGTATGTCGAGAGGAAAAAATAACAAACAGGACAAAAAGATTATCGTCGGTAAATTTGGCTCTGTCTGTGGTATCGGTTGGATTAGAGTCCATTCCTATACTGAGAATGCTAGAGACATTTTTAATTACAAGCCGTGGTTTGTAAGACACAAAGAATGTTGGCACCAGTTCAAAGTAGCAATTTGGAAACAAAACAACAGGAGTATGCTAACAAAGTTAGAATCTCTAAATCTTCAGAAGGATAGAAACTGGCTGACTAATTGCGAAATCTTTGTAGATTCTAGGTCTTTTCCTCAATTACTGGAAGATGAGTTTTATTGGCATGAACTGCTAGGAATGCAAGTTTCGACTGTTTACGGTCGCAAATTAGGCATCGTTACAAGTATTTTAGAGACTGGATCCAATGATGTTTTAGTTGTAAGTCTTAGAAATGCTTCTAAGGAAAAAGAGTGGTTAATTCCGTTCCTTGAGGGAAGTGTCATAAAAAAAATTGTTCGAGGTGCTCAAAAGATAGAAGTTGAGTGGGATCCTGATTTTTAATTTTTTTTGAATTTTAGAGCTGGAGAGCAAATACATGTGGATTGGAGTAGTTAGCCTATTTCCTGAAATGTTCCTTGCTATTACTAATTTTGGAATCACAAGTCGAGCGGTGAAAAATGGCCTTTTATCAATAAAAATATGGAACCCTCGAAATTTTATTGATAATAAACGCGCTGTAGATGATAAACCTTATGGCGGCGGTCCTGGAATGCTAATGATGGTCCAACCTTTGCGCGACGCTATCAGTATTGCAAAAAAAAGCTCACCGGGAAAAACAAAAACTATATATCTTTCTCCTCAGGGCCGCAAACTAAATCAATCTAATGTTAAAAAACTAGCTGCGAATAAAAGTTTACTTCTTATCTGTGGTCGTTACAAGGGAATAGATGAACGCATTATCGAGTCTGAGATTGACGAGGAATGGTCGATCGGGGATTTTATCATGACAGGTGGTGAAATACCAGCCATGGCCTTGATTGATTCAGTATCACGATTTATTCCAGGCGTACTAGGTAATTTAAAATCAGCAGAAGAGGATTCTTTTTCTAACGGCTTACTAGATCATCCTCATTATACGCGCCCTGAAATAATAGATGGGAAAAAAATACCAATGGTATTAAAGTCTGGCAACCATAAGGAAATTCATTGCTGGAAAACTAAACAGTCGCTAGGCAGGACTTGGCTTAGAAGACCTGAACTTCTAAAAAACCTACCTTTAACTAACGAACAAGAGAGCTTATTAACTCAATTCATTGAAGAACACAACTCAAACAGATAGCAACAATTCACTTTATTTTACTATCGATTAATACAGGAATAAAAAAATGGGCAACATAGTCAAGGTTCTTGAAGAAGAGCAAATGAAACTAGATCTACCTAAATTTTCACCAGGTGATACTGTTGTCGTTCGAGTCAAAGTTAAAGAAGGTGACCGCGAACGCCTACAAGCTTTTGAAGGAATTATAATTGCGATACGTAATCGTGGTTTAAACTCTTCATTTACTGTACGCAAAACTTCTAACAGTGAAGGTATTGAGCGCACATTTCAGACTCATTCCCCAATTATAGACAGCATTGAAATTAAGCGTCGTGGTGCAGTACGTCGAGCAAAACTATACTACCTGCGTGAACGATCAGGTAAGTCAGCTCGTATCAGAGAAAAACTACTTACTAAGTAACATAAAAATAAAGTTTTACTTTTTTAAGGAAGGAAGACGGAACTTTTAATAAATAACAATTGCTCTGTCTTTCTTTAGTAAAAAGCAGAATTCGTTTAATTATCCTGAGTATTACTACTTTCTTCACCGATCCACTCACCAAAGTCTATTATTTTGCATATTCTTCCGCAAAAAGGGCGATAAAAGTTCCGCTTGCTCCATTTGACACTCCTACCACATTGTGGACATTTAACCCAAATAACTTTTTTCAATACCAAATTTATCCTGTATAATGTAATAGGTTTATGTTAACAACAAACTGCCAATTCAAAATTGATGTCTTGAGTAGACGCTTGACCTGTTTTGAAATTGATGAATTTTATTGCAAAACGATTTTTATGACCAGAAATCATAGGATATGCTCCATAATCCATTGGAATCTTGAGCCTTAAAATATTAGCACCTTCAGTATCACCTTGAAAAAAACCATTACAGGCTTTTTCAGCGTGAAAATGTCCAGTCTCTCGAGCAAGTTTAAGCCACAATTTCAGCGCATCAGCAAGAGGTTTTAAAGTATGCATCCATAAACTAGTGTCAGCATTTTTCTGATCAACTGGCAGATGAAGCCAATGTCCGAGAGCAGGAAGATCAAAACAGAAAAAGCCACCTGGAAGATTGAAGCGTTGTCGAATTGCGCTTAAAAAACGATCTTCCTTCAGCGATTGACCAAAACGTTCTGCGTTAATTAGCTCGCCATAAACACAATCTACTTCCTGAAGAATCTTAACTAGAATAGCTTGATCTACGCCATCAACATGAAGCCAATTTGCATAAATTAACCTTTGTTTTTCAATATCTTTAGCTAACTCACTCTTAAGCTGAATTTGTTCAAAAATTTCCAATAAATCGAATAAAGAGCGAAAAAACAACAAGTACTGAAGATTCTCAGTGAACTGAGAAGACAAACAAAGCTGCTTAAGAAAAAATTCAATCCTAAGATAAATACGTATCTTCTCATTTAGAGGATGTTCAAATTTATGAATCATCTAGCGTGCCTTTCATCCACCTATTCAGCTTCACTCTCATAGATTTACACCGCAAATAGCTAGATACTTTTGATGTAATTCCTTAACTTGAAGAAGAATCTCTCCTTCTTCCACACTACTATTTTCGATTACATCATCAGCGACGAGAAGCCTTTCCTCTCTGCTACTTTGCGAGTTCAAAATAGACCTGACCTGGCATTCAGAAATATTGTCACGACGCATAGTTCGTCTAACTTGGATTGTTTCCTCGACATCAACCACAACTACTCTATCAACCATCTTGTGTAAGTTGTTTTCTACTAATAGCGGAATAACAAGAAGTACATAAGGTGAGTGCACATTACTCAGACACGATAACATACGTTTCGTAATTAACGGATGTAAAAGTTGATTAAGCCAATTTTTTTTCTCATTCTCAAAAAATATTTTTTCTCTCAACAAACCTCGATTAAGCTCTCCTCCAGGCAATAAAATCTCTGTGCCAAAATGTTCTGTTATAGCTTTTAAGCAAGACGTACCAGGCTCAACAACTTCTCTTGAAATAATATCAGCATCAATTACTTCAATACTAAAACAACGACTAAACAAATTAGCTACGGTAGTTTTTCCACTAGATATACCACCAGTCAGCCCAATTATATATACCACACCACAACTGACTCCCAATACCAAACCATAATCTTCTCACCAAACACTGAGCTAATCCAACCAGCCATAGCAAGATGAGGAGCGAAAGCAAAGGCCTGACCTATCTCTTTATTTTCTAATCTCAGTTGAAGTAAACCAAAACATAAACCAAACAACGAAGAAAACAAAACAACCATTCCTAAATATTGCCAACCAAGCCAGGCACCAATAGCCGCTAGTAGCTTAAAATCACTATAACCCATTCCCTCTTTTCCAGTACAAAGTTTAAACAACCAATAGATAGTCCAGAAAAAAAGATAACCACTCACCGCACCGACTACAGAATCTTCTAAAGAAACAGGATTGATTTTCAGCAATGATAACAGAATACCAGACCAAATTAGTGGTAAAGTTAGCTGGTCAGGCAACAACATTGTATCTAAATCGATAAAAGCAATGACAATTAAAGCAAAAGTGAAAAATAACAATGCAACTGCAAAATAGCTAAATCCAAAATGATCAGCAACAATAAAACTTGTACTTGCAGCCAGCGATTCAACTAAAGGATAGCGAAAACTAATATTCTCTTGACACTTATGACATTTACCTTTGAGTAGAAACCAACTCACAAGCGGAATAATATCTATCAATCTTAGTTGATAACCACAACTTAAACAAACGGAACGAGGAACGCTGAGGGAATATCGACTAGAAGGTGGCGCTATTTTTTTGTATTCTTGGAAAAAGACTGCGCATTCCCGTCTCCACTCACATTCCATAATAACGGGCAAACGGTAAATCACTACATTCAAAAAACTACCGACAACTAAACCAAAAACTGTCGCTAACAAGGTAAACAGCCATGGATAAAAATTAAACACTTCCATATTTTCACTCAAAAACTAAGGCTGATCTTAAGATCAAATTTGTTCACCAGTCAGACTACCAATTTTTTATAAGAATCTTTATTAAAAAAACAAGCAGATAAAAGAAGTTTCAAGATTAGTTTTCTATCTACTAACCTAGTTACTTCATGTTATTATTTGTAGATACAAAGCATATCAAGATAACTCTTAGTTAACTTATGCATCTCAGATTCATTTTGTACACGATTGGCCTGTACAAACAATGAATAACAAATACCGTGGAAAAGCGTTGCTATTTGTTCCGCTTCAAGCCCGCTACGAACTTCACCACGATCGATTGCCTTAACAAACATATTCTGCACCAACATTTGATTAGTACGATTTGTTGATACAAAAAGCGGCCAAACTTCATCGCGAGTAGAAGCGCTCCATTCAAACCAGACCTTCAACCAATGGCAATCCCGAATTACTAAATGAACCATTTCACTAGTGATATTACGCAAATTTTCTTTGGCATGTATATCCAGATCAATATTGTCAGAAAGAAAATTTGAAAACTGGCGAACAACATGATTCAGTACATCATCAACTAAATCTTCTCTGGTTGGAAAGTAGTTAAATACTGTAGCAACTGATACTTGTGCTATTTCAGCAATATCAGCGTGTCCGCCTCTACCAATTCCTCGTTTTGCAAACACTTTTAATGCAATTTCCATCAGCTGCAATTTGCGTTTTTGAGGAGAAAGACGCGTACGCGGTCTTTTAACTGTTAAATCCATATTCTAATCCTTGCCAATTGAGTTATTTTGTTTTACTTGGCTTTACCCTATCAATTATTAACTAATTTCTTCAGACCATATAAGTGTAATAGTGCATATAGCATAGGTCAATATTTGAAAATTAAATCATAGACTATAATATTTATCCTTTGAAATTCAATGAGATTAATTTAAATTAATTACTCAGAAAACCGTTAAATATCTAAAATACCAAACTGTAGCCTAGAGAGTTGTTTAGGGTCTTGCACGGTTAACTACAGACTATCTAAGGTTTAATATTTTTATTACCAATCAAGAATAAATCTTCTTTCTATCACTTAAAATTTTAGACATCACCGTTTTATAAGAAACTCGTAAGGATTCTATACTTGAACAATGCATACCAGTAGCTTCAAGCTTTCCATCGCTAATATTGTAGATTACACCATGTATTTCAACATCTTGGTTACGTTTCCAAGCATTTTGCATCACTGCTAAGTTACCTAGGCTATACACTTGTTCAGCAAGATTTATTTCACATAGCTTATCTGTCCATTTTTCTTTACGAACATCGCTAAACCAACTTTTACGTTTCAAGAACATGTGCCGAATATTCAGTAACCATTGATTCATAAGTTCCAGTGGTGCGTTTTTAATTGCTGCACTTATTCCACCACAGTCATAATGCCCACAAACAATGATATGCTTTAC
This sequence comes from Candidatus Photodesmus blepharonis, assembly GCF_000731795.2. GTDB lineage: Bacteria > Pseudomonadota > Gammaproteobacteria > Enterobacterales > Vibrionaceae > Vibrio > Vibrio blepharonis. Next base: position 31,855 of record NZ_JGVK01000006.1, read on the forward strand.
CTGAAGTATATCAACAGCATACTGAATTACAGATAAACAATTTAAATCTGTATGAATTATCTGATTCGCTATATTACGATGTACGAACAACTCGCCGGAATTGAGACCCGTTAAGTACTCTGCAGGCACTCGACTATCAGAACATCCAATCCATAGAAAATCTGGATCTTGCCTTTCTCTTAATTTTGTAAAATACTCTGGGGATTTTAGCTTGATTGAATCAGACCAAAATAAATTATTTTTAAAAAGTTGCTCTATCGTTGACATTATTACTTAGTATTCCTGATAATTTTTATTTATTTAGAAAGTTCAGTAGGTATAACGCAAACATAAGTAACAAAATCTGATAAAAAGTAATAACCGAATTTATTAACCAACAAGTACATTATCTTTTCTAAATTAATGAAGTTGCATTTAAAGAGGAGTCTTTAAACTATAACTGTTATTAGAGAGAACTTTTAGAGAAGTAAATGACCGTCTGTTCTATGTCGTTTTACGAAAATGGTACAAATGACACTACCTGTAAGAAATAACCATCACTAGCAAGGGATTTTTTAATTTTAGGCAATTTATGCTTTTCCATCTTGATCACCATCATAAACACTGGTTTATCAAACATTTGGAGTAAAACATCAGGAACTTCTGAAAAATCATCCTTCCTAGGAATATAAAGATAAACACCTTCCTTTTTTAAACTTTTATAAAGAAAACAAAACATAACTAACCTATAAAATAATGAACAATTTTCAAACAAATAGACTATAGGCTCACTAGTACCCATTCTATACTATTTGTTCTTCCGATAGAATAAAAATTCGCAGTTAATTTTATTGATAGTATAGAAATTAATATTTCTTTCATTTATATTAAGAACACGTTCTCTTACAAAAATACAAGCGATTAAGTCATTATCAAATGCTATTTTTTATAGTACATATTGTAGAATGTAGATCCTGTTTCTCAGCGCAACGCTGAGTAGAACAATACAACATAGTTTGATACTGAATGAGCAAGGGTAGGCTAAGATGTCTTTTGAAGTACTAGAACAATTAGAAGCGAAAATTCAAGCAGCAGTAGACACAATTGTACTCCTTCAAATGGAGGTTGAAGAACTGAAAGCAGACAAAGAAAGACTTACCAAGGAAACAAACGAACTAAAAAAAAGCCGAGAAAAACTTGAATCCAAAGCTCAACAAATTCAACAAGAGCATGCTGCATGGCAAGATCGTATTCGTAATCTCCTGGATAAAATGAATAATGTTGAATAATCAAAAGCAAAAACTTAAATGATAAAAAATCAACTCACGATAGATTAGCTTGATTATTTTACGTATCAACACTTTAGTAATTGTACTATACTGCATAAATGGTTTATGAGTAATCTAAAGCATAGTTTTAAACAATGTGTTTGCAGTATAATATTTTTCATTGCACATTATCTGCGTCGTCTGTAGACATTTCGCTTGAATTGATCGTAAATATAAGGCAGAATTACCAAGATTTGTGTGCTATTACACAATGGAGTACATGGAGATCTTAGCATTTGCAACAATAGCTCGTAACCTGGTCAGGTTCGGAAGGAAGCAGCCACAGCGTGTGTTTTGTGTGCAAAATTTAGCCAGGGTCTCCACCATCGGCTTCTTACTTGGTCGAGCGGTAACGATTGATTCCAAGCCTTAACTATTGTCGTCAGTAAAATTTTTTGGTAAGTTCACTTTCATTTCATTCCAGATATCTAAACTACTGAATCCATGAGAATATATAACAGATGAAACTTTTTCGAGATCATCATCTTCGCAAACATCAAGCAATTTAAAATAAAAGCTAAGAGCCAACTCTCTAGCTTCTAAGTTTGAGAAGTAATAATTACTAACACGATAATACAACTTTTTTAGACCATTAAAGATTAAACCATAAATCCGGTTGCGAGAGTAAAATGCTAATCGTTGAAATAATATATAATCATGATAACTAAATACCTTTGCGACCCAAGTACCCTGACATCTCTGATCATTGTCCTTGCTTTCGCTCTTAACTTGCTGAAAGAGTGGATCGACATATAGTGATGATTTCAAAAACTCATCCCAATCTCTCATTTTTTGTACTGCTTTACAAGACTCAATCGCATTTAAAATAGTCCGTTTAGAAACATCTTTATTCGCTTTGAAAGCATCGATCATAAAAATAGAACTAATGCTAGTCCTAGCTAAAATGAAGTTTTCAACAATAGAAGTTACGTTATCAGAATCCAATGTCATTAATGTGTCTAAGATATTTAGTCCAGCGGTTTCCATAAATTTATTTATTTTTGTTGGCCTACCATGCTGAATAGTCAACCAACCATCGCGAGATAAACGTTGCAGTACCTCTCTCAAAGTTGTACGAGTAACGCCAATTAACTCTGATAATTCACGTTCTGCAGGAAGGATAGAACTTGGAGGAAAGCGGCCATTCCAAATACTCTCAATTATATACTTTTCCGCAAATCCTGCTGGAGTTTTCGCTTTAATCACCATTAAGCATTTTTCCAGTTTCTTACCGATACAAGTCTGACCATTGTACCATTAATTAAAGCGATCCGGAAATAAACATCAAACTAACTAGATTCAACAATTAGATCTAGATCTAATATTCGCTATCATACAATGGTTTTACTAAATTTAGAGAAATAAAAACAATAAAACATCTAAATATAAACTTAGTTTTAAATAGAAAAATAAACAATTTACGTTATTTTAGTATATCGCTATCTCAAGCTAAACGGTACTGTTGCTTAAGAATATTGATTGCTTCAACTTAATAGTTAAATTTTCGTTCTGGAGCACAAAATATAGAAGACTAGAACCGAAGATAAGATAATCAAGATAACAACAGAAAATAAAAAAGATAATACTTAATTCAACAAATTTCACTACAAACAAGCTATGATATCTTTGCTTTCTCAAATGAACTAAATTAATGAAATAACCTAACATTCATTGGCAATAGTCATCGCTGTCATCAATAATAGCTTCATCATTGGCACGGATTCATCTATGTTAGCCTGCAAAGATAGCCAAAAATTATCGGTATCACGAAAATTTAAACTGCTTGAACTGTAAAAATTTAGTAATATGGAAATACGATCTAAATCTTGGCTGCGTCCAATACGTTAATTAGGATAATATTTTTGTGACAATTAAAACTCGTTTTGCTCCTAGTCCTACTGGTTATCTGCATGTTGGTGGAGCAAGGACAGCACTTTATTCCTGGCTTTTTGCAAAAAATCAAGGCGGAAAATTCGTACTACGAATAGAAGATACAGACATAAAACGTTCCACTGAGAACGCCGTAAATGAAATTCTTGAAGGGATTAAATGGATGGAGATTGAATGGGATGAAGGACCTTATTATCAAACGAAACGCTTTGATCGTTATAATCAAATAATAGACAAACTTCTTGCTGAAGATAAAGCATTTAAGTGCTATGCCTCCAAAGAATTATTAGATGAAATTCGAACAGAACAAGAAATAAATAAAGAAATACCTCGCTATGATGCAAATCACCCTAAAATCAAAAAACAAAATGCGGTAGCTAAAAACGGTGATTCTTACGTTGTGCGTTTTCGCAATCCAAAATCAGGTAATGTCGTCTTTAACGATCAAGTGCATGGTTGTATTAAAGTCGCTAACAAACAGTTAGATGATCTAGTCATCCGTCGTGCTGATGGTACACCAACATATAATTTTTGTGTTGTCATTGATGACTGGGATATGGGCATTACTCATGTTGTTCGCGGTGAAGACCATATTAGCAACACACCTCGCCAAATTAATATCTATAAAGCTCTTGGAGCACCAGTACCAACTTTCGCACACTGCGCGATGATCTTAGACGATAACGGAACCAAACTATCAAAACGTCATGGTGCCATATCCATCACAAAATACCGTGATGAAGGTTATTTGCCGAATGCATTAAATAATTATTTAATTCGTTTAGGTTGGTCTCATGGTGATCAAGAAATTTTTTCCAAAGAGGAAATGGTAAATTTTTTTAGCTTGGAGGCAATTTCCAAGTCTGCATCTTCACTAAACTCAAAAAAATTACTTTGGTTAAACAACTACTACATAAAAACTTCAAAGCCTGAATATGTAGCCAAACACCTTCAATGGCACTTAAATAAACAATGCATTAAGCAAAAAAATGGCCCCCCGTTAACTAAAGTAATAGAGATAGTTGGCGAGCGCTGTAATACACTAGTTGAACTCGTAGAGCAATCTCGTTATTTTTATGAAAATTTTTCTGAATTTGAAGTAAACGCTGCAAACAAATATCTGTGTAAAATAGCCGAAAAACCGCTTACACTTGCTCTTAAGAAAATACAAAATTTAACTGAATGGACAGTAGAAAACCTTCGTAACATGATTTCTGAAGTATGCATAGAACTAGAAATTAGCATGGTTAAAGTTGGTATGCCATTACGTGTAGCAGTAACAGGAAAGGCTAAATCTCCCTCTATTGATTTAGTGATGCATTTAATTGGTCAAGACCGTACAATCACGCGCATCAAAGTAGCTTTAGATTTTATTGCTACGCTAAAGGTGGAATAAATTTAAAGAAAGATACAGTCTAATCGAACAAAAGGTCGAAACTTTCGTTTCGACCTTAATCCTGAAAAATAATGACAATACAGCTTTATGCGAACTCTACATCATACCGCCCATGCCACCACCCATACCGCCCATATCAGGCACTGTAGGAGAAGAAGTATCTTGAGGCTTTTCAGTTACCATAGCTTCAGTCGTAATCATTAAACCCGCTACTGATGCTGCGAACTGTAGAGCAGAACGAGTTACTTTAGTAGGATCGAGAATACCCATTCCGATCATATCACCATATTCCCCTGTTGCAGCGTTATACCCGTAGTTACCTTCACCAGCACGGACGTTATTGGCAACTACTGAACCTTCATCACCTGCATTTTTAGTAATTTGACGAATTGGTGCTTCCATTGCGCGTAAAGCCACACGGATTCCCACATTTTGTTCTTCATTATCACCTTCAAGTTTAGAAACTTTAGAAGCAGCTCGTATCAAAGCAACACCACCACCAGCGACTACACCCTCTTCAACCGCAGCACGAGTTGCATGAAGTGCGTCTTCAACACGATCTTTCTTCTCTTTCATTTCCACTTCAGTTGCTGCACCAACTTTGATTACTGCAACACCACCAGCTAATTTTGCCACACGCTCTTGAAGTTTTTCTTTGTCGTAGTCTGAAGTTGCATCTTCAACCTGTTGACGAATTTGCGCTACACGACCTTGGATCATTGACTCTTCACCAGAACCATCAATAATAGTTGAATTCTCTTTAGTCACGATTAAACGCTTAGCTTGTCCCAAATCTTCCAATGTAACTTTCTCAAGCTCTAAACCAATTTCTTCAGAAATTACTGTACCACCAGTTAGTACAGCAATATCTTGTAGCATTGCTTTACGACGATCACCAAAACCAGGTGCTTTAACAGCAGCTACTTTAACAATACCACGCATATTGTTTACAACTAAGGTAGCTAACGCCTCACCCTCTACATCTTCAGCAATAATGAACAGAGGACGAGAAGCTTTCGCTACTACTTCTAAAATTGGAAGAAGTTCACGAATATTTGAAACTTTCTTATCGATTAAAAGAATAAATGGATTATCTAGTTCGACAGAACCAGACTCTTGATTGTTAACAAAATAAGGAGAGAGGTAACCGCGATCAAATTGCATACCTTCTACTACATCTAACTCATCTTGCAACGCCTGACCTTCTTCAACAGTGATCACACCATCCCGACCTACTTTCTCCATAGCTTCAGCAATGATTTTACCCACCGTAGAGTCCGAATTTGCAGAAATAGTACCGACTTGTTCAATTGCTTTCGCATCAGCACATGGGACAGAAAGTACCTTTAACTCTTCTACTGCTGCTCCTACTGCTTTATCGACACCACGCTTTAAATCCATTGGGTTCATGCCTGCAGCTACCGCTTTCAAGCCTTCAGTAATAATAGATTGAGCCAATACTGTTGCCGTTGTTGTACCATCACCAGTAGCATCGTTCGCTTGTGAGGCAACTTCTTTAACCATTTGAACACCCATGTTTTGAAATTTATCTTCAAGCTCAATTTCACGGGCCACAGACACACCATCTTTAGTAATACTTGGCGCGCCAAAAGATTTATCTAAAACAACATTACGACCCTTGGGACCTAATGTCACCTTCACTGCATCAGCAAGAACATTCACCCCTTCTAGCATTTTAATACGTGCTTCGTTACCAAACTTAACGTCTTTAGCAGCCATCTTTAATTTCCTTTTCTTAATTCGATTTTTTTAGTTTATACGTTTTGAACCAGAGCAAAAAATTACTCGACGATCGCCATAATGTCGTTTTCAGACATGATAAGGACTTCTTTACCGTCAATCTTCTCTGTTTTTGTACCGTAACCATCTGAAAAAACAACAACATCACCCACTTTTACGTCTAGTGGTTGAACTGTACCATTCTCTAAAATACGGCCCTTACCTACGGCTAAAACTGTACCACGAGTTGATTTTTCTGCAGCAGAGCCAGTTAGAACAATACCACCTGCTGATTTTGATTCAACTTCTTGGCGCTCTACAATAACTCGGTCTTGTAATGGACGAATATTCATCAGTCCTCTCTCCTGAAAATTTCTATATGATTTGATAAATGCGTACTATCCAAATAATAAATTTGGAGCAACGCCTCGCGGATGATATGTGGGATACATTTAGTAAATCCAAGGGGGGGAAATTATTTTTTTTGTGATTTAAACTACAAAATAATTCATTAATTTACAACGAAATGAAACTTCGACTGAAATTTCCCTAGAGATTTAATCTTTAAACGCAAAACTTTAAGCATATCGGAGACTGTCTGTTTAAAAACTGAAATTAGTTTTTTGGCTGATTAGCTTGGATTGCAGTTAATGCAATGGTGTAAACAATATCCTCAACAAGCGCTCCTCTTGACAGATCGTTAACTGGTTTACGCATTCCTTGAAGCATTGGACCGATCGATAATAAATCTGCAGAACGTTGTACTGCTTTGTAAGTTGTATTACCCGTATTTAAATCTGGAAATATAAACACTGTAGCCTTACCTGCTACAGGAGAATTAGGTGCTTTAGAAGCAGCCACATTCTCCATAATCGCTGCATCATACTGCAAAGGACCATCAATCACAAGATCAGGACGCTTTTCTTGTACAATCTTGGTTGCTTCACGCACCTTGTCCACATCAACACCTTTTCCGGATTCACCTGTAGAATAAGAGATCATCGCAACACGAGGTTCAATTCCAAACATCGATGCAGAATCCGCAGATTGTATGGCAATCTCAGCCAATTGTTTTGCGTTTGGATCTGGATTAATCGCACAATCACCGTATACCAAAACTTGATCAGGCAACAACATAAAAAAGATCGAAGACACAATGGATACGCCAGGCGCCGTTTTAATTATTTGGAGTGGAGGAATAACAGTGTTTGCGGTCGTATGAACCGCGCCGGATACAAGGCCATCGACCTCATCACTTTCAAGCATCATAGTACCCAGAAAGACGGAATCTTTTAATTTTTCACGTGCAGCTACTTCCGTCATGCCTTTTTCTCTACGAAGTTCCACCAAAAGAGCAACATAATTATTACGAACTGAATTAGAATCAATAATTTCAATACCTTTGCCTAATTCAATGTCCTGTTGTCTCGCAACATGACAGATTTCTTCTGGGTTGCCAAGAAGTACGCATGTCGCAATACCACGCTCTGCACAAATAGCTGCAGCTTTAATTGTACGTGGTTCACTACCTTCTGGAAGAACAATACGTTTATCTGCCTGACGTGCATATTCAGTTAGTTGGTAACGGAATGCCGGCGGACTAAAACGACAAATCTTCTGAATATCTTTAGATAGCGAATTGATCCAAGAATCGCTAAGATACCTAGCTACATAATCACTAACATATTCAATACGCTCTTTATCATCAGCTGGCACTTCAAGATTAAAATTTTGCAAACTAAGAGAAGTTGACCATGTATCACCTTGAACTTTAAAAATTGGAAGACCAGTTTCAAATGCAGACTTACACAGTGCAATGATTTGCTCTGGTATGTTATAACCACCAGTGAGTAAAATAGCTCCAATTTCAATGCCGTTTTTAGCTGCTAGCGCTACCGCAACAATTACATCTGAGCGATCTGCTGAAGTTACAAGCAACGAACCTGATTTAAAATATTCGATCATGTATGGTAAAGAACGTGCACAAAAGGTAATGTGCTTGATTCGCCGACTTTCGATTTCACCTTCGTTGATAATTTCAGCTTTAAGATATGCTGCCATGTCAATAGCACGTGTTGCAATTAGATCGATACTCCAAGGAACACAACCAAGAACACGAATTGGACTAGAACTAAATATTTGCATTACCTCAATATGCATTTGATCAACTTTGTTTGCATCACTAAAAATTTCAGACAAATCAGGACGAGCTCTGCCCGCTTCATCAATTGGAGCATTAAGTCTATTAACTATAACACCTGAAATATTTTTATTTTTGGTTCCTCCAAAGTTCGAACATGTCACTTCGATATGTTCCTTGAGTTGAGCTGGATTATTGCTGTATGGAGTCGTAATAAAAACAATCTCGGCGTCAAGTGTTTTGGCAATTTTTTCATTTATTTGGTTTGCGAACAGATGTTTACGACTTGAAACGAGTCCTTCTATCAGTACTACTTCAGCTTCCTTATTAATCTTATTGTATTCTTCGACAACAAACTCAAGAAGTATATCCATCTTCTCGCGACCAATTAAAGCCTCAGCTGTACTAATTGGGATAGGATCACCTACGATAACATTACCCTTTTCAGCGATAATCGTTGAGGTTAAATCTGATTGATTCACACCGTTACGAGTTTGAGTAATTGGTTTATAGAAAGAAGCTTTTACACTTCTGCGCTCCATTGCACGTAATACTCCCATACTAACGCTAGTGAGCCCAACACCAGCACCAGCGGGAATCAGCATAATAGCACGTGACATTCTTATAATACCTCTAATGTATTTATTTGAAATAAAATCTCAACTGATGATAGATAATCATCTAAAGTCAAATCCGAAAATTAACTAAATACTTGCTAGCCTAGCAGTATCTTCTGCAATGACTAATTCTTCGTTGGTTGAAATAACCATTGCAGGAATATTACTACATTCAGTAGTAATAACGCCTTGAACACCAAAACGAGCTTTTAGATTTTTTTCTTTATCTACTTTAATACCCAAGATACTTATACGCTTAAGAACCATTTCACGAATTAAACCTGAATTTTCACCAATTCCACCAGTAAACACAATGGCATCGAGACGTCCTTCCAATACTGCAGTATATCCAGAAACATATTTAGCTAGGCGATGACAAAACACGTCCATCGCGCGACTTGCCTCTTCTTTCTTATCATAATTACTTTCAATAAAACGACAATCAGAAACTGTTTCAGTTAAACCAATAAAACCAGACTCCTTAGTTAATATATTGTTTATTTTCTTAACTGAATAACCAAGAGTGTCATGTAAGTGGAAAATAATCCCAGGATCAATATCACCAGAACGAGTTCCCATTACCAAACCTTCAAGCGGAGTCAAACCCATCGAGGTATCTACAGAACATCCATTTTTAATAGCACATATAGAAGCACCATTACCTAAATGACAGCTAATGATGTTTATTTTCTCTACAGCTTTATTAAGAATGCGTGTACATTCACGAGTAATAAAAAAATGGGAAGTACCATGCATACCATAACGGCGAATACCATGCTCTTTATACAAATAATAGGGTAAAGGATATAAATATGACTCTTCAGGCATTGTTTGATGAAAAGCAGTATCAAACACAGCGACGTTTTTAAGTCCTGGAAAAGATTTTTGTGCTGCTTTGATTCCAATCACATGAGCAGGATTGTGGAGTGGTGCTAGCATTGCGCATTCTTCAATACCTTTTAATACTTTATCAGTAATGAGAATAGATTGAGTAAACTTTTCACCACCATGCACGATACGATGACCGATGGCAGCTATATTTTTCGAAATTTCTAGCTTAGAAGTTAAAATAGTTTTTACTATAAATGTTAAAGCTTCTCCATGAATAGTAATATCATTAGATCGTTTTTCATGTTCATCGTGAAATTTCCATTTAATACAGGCTTCTGGAAGATATAGGCATTCCGCAAGCCCTGTTAAGTATTCCATACCACTTTTCGCATTAACAACAGCAAACTTAAGAGAAGAACTACCGCAATTTAAAACTAAAACCAACTTGCACATGATTTATTTTACCTACTTATTTAATTAATCAACTTACACGAAGCATAAAAAATCAAGAATAATCTCATTTTTGTGTACTATCTTGATTGAAAAAAATCGTATGCACGCACAAATGGCTTAACCTTATTGTATTTTTTAAAACGACATGTTGCGCTATTAAAAACTTCACAATTTTTATAAATAATACCGACGCTTAAACTGTCAATCAAAGCTGTAAATGCTAATTTATAGTTAGGAAACGAACAAGAATATTACAATTATTACTCAATATACAGTATCCTAGTTGCTACCATGTATTGTGAAGTGCCTAAATAAACTTTGACTAAATACCTAAATCAGTTTTTCGCAAGTGAAAAATAAACGCCGTAGTCACGGTATGCCATAATTAAAAATGATAACTTGTGGCATATCAGTAAAGAAGCATGTGACTTGTTATCCGAAACAGCTGCAAATGAATTGCGTTACTTGACCTACTTCTGACGTAAAAATAGAATTCTTTAAATCGCACAGTAAGTCTGATGTCGTAAGAAATAACATTTACCTTTAAGCGTAATACGATTTGCTGAACATCTCTGATTTTTTAAAAATCTTTTCTAATTTTGAAGAAAGGTCAGTAATATAAACAGATAGACTTATAGATGTTATAATCAACATTAGTATTTGTTTAACTAATTTTCATGCCCTGCTTTAATCGCAGAAATGTAAAACTACCCTTTTTTCTTTGCATTTGGAAGGTCTGTGATTGTACCTGCAAACATTTCCGCAGCTAAACCTACAGATTCATATAAAGTTGGGTGAGCATGAATAGTCAATGCGATATCTTCAACATCGCAACCCATTTCGATAGCGAGTCCAATTTCTCCTAACAATTCACCGCCACTAGTACCAACTATAGCTCCACCTATAACGCGACGGTTTTCTTTATCAAAAATAAGCTTAGTGATACCATCAGTACAATGAGATGCAATTGCGCGACCTGAAGCCGACCATGGAAATACAGCAACTTCATAATTAATGCCTTCTTCTTTTGCTTCTTTTTCAGTTTTACCAACCCACGCAATTTCTGGTTCAGTATAAGCAATCGAAGGAATCACCTTAGGATCTAGATAGTGTTTCTTCCCTGAAATAACTTCAGCAGCTATATGACCTTCATGTGTAGCTTTATGGGCAAGCATTGGTTGACCAACGATATCACCAATAGCATGGATATGAGGAACATTCGTACGCATTTGCTTATCAACCCGGATAAATCCATGCTCATCAACCTCAACGCCTGCATTTTCAGCACCAATACTTTGACCATTTGGCACACGACCGACAGCAACTAAGACAGCATCGTAATATTCAGTTTTTTCCGGAACTTCCTTTTTAGCTTGCATTGAAACAGATACACCATTTTTCTCTACTTTCATAGCTACTACTTCCGTTTCTAACATTAGCTTGAATTTATTTCTGATACGCTTGGTATAAACCTTGATAATATCCTCGTCAGCTGCAGGAATTAGCTGATCTGACATTTCTACAATATCTATTTTAGAACCGAGAGCGTGGTAAACCGTTGCCATTTCCAAACCGATTATTCCACCTCCCATAATAAGCAATTTACTTGGAACCTCTCGCAGCTCTAAAGCATCCGTAGAATTCCAAATACGTGCTTCCTCGTGCGGAATAAATGGCAATTTAATTGATCTAGAACCAGCGGCGATGATAGCATATTCAAAATCAACAACTACTTGACTATTTTCATCATTCACCCGCATTGAGTTAGGGCCTGTAAATTTACCTAATCCCTTAACTATCTTGACTTTACGCATCTCAGCCATGTTACTAAGAGCACCATTTAAACGGTTAACAACTTTTTCTTTCCACAAGCCAATTTTTTCAAAATTAATTTTCAGCTCACCAAATACAATACCGTATTCAGCAAGTGCTTGTGCTTCTCCAATAACTTTAGATACATGCAATAATGTCTTTGATGGGATACAACCCACATTTAAACAAACACCACCAAGCGAATCATAACGCTCGATAAGAACCGTTTCTAAACCCAAATCTGCACAGCGAAATGCAGCAGAATAACCAGAAGGGCCTGCACCAAGCACCACTACTTTCACCTTAATTTTTTTATTCATTTTAACCTCTTATCAACCACTATCTCCAAACAAATATCAATAGAGTAACTCCATATTTAGGGAAAAATTAAAAAAATCCTTTGCTTGCTAACCCTCGAACTTACAAAACAAAACAACGAATATCTGATAATGCACTGTTTAAAAAAGTAATGAATTGTGCACCTTCAACACCATCAATGACACGATGGTCATATGACAGAGAAAGCGGAAGCCTCAAACGTGCTTGAAACTCTTTACCATCCCACACTGGTTGCATTTCAGATTTAGAGATGCCAAGAATCCCTACCTCTGGCGCATTTATAATTGGGGTAAATGCGCTACCACCAATACCACCAAGACTAGAAATAGTAAAACATCCACCCTGCATGTTTGCAACTGTTAACCGACCCGCACGCGCTTTTTGAGAAATAACCACCAAATCTTCGGACAATTCGTAAATACCTTTTTTGTTCACATCTTGAAACACAGGAACAACTAAACCATCTGGTGTATCAACAGCAATACCAATATTTACGTATTTCTTAAGAATTAAACTTCCACCATCATCTGAAAGCGAAGAATTGAATCTAGGAAATAATTCCAATGCCTTAGCAACAGCCTTCATAACAAACGGGAGCAGGGTGATTTTTAGGCCAGTATTTTTTTTATTTGCAGCAATATTTTGTTCCTTTCGAAACATTTCCAACTCAGTAATATCCGCACTATCCCACTGCGTAACATGAGGAATCATCACCCAATTACGATGTAAGTTAGCCCCAGAAATTTTCTTAACACGAGAAAGAAGTTTGGTTTCTATTTCACCAAACTTTCCAAAATCAACTTTCGGCCAAGGTAACAGATTAAAAGCACTATCATTACCATTAACTCCTTTTTCTATTTTTTCAACACTAGAATCAGGACGTTTCAGTGCTTTTTTAACATAAAGTTGAATATCTTCTTTTAAAATACGACCTTTGCGACCAGTACCTTTAATATCAGAAAGGTCTACGCCAAATTCGCGAGCTAAACGACGAACAACCGGAGATGAATGAATGCAATCATCATTGTTGTTTTGAAGATTGTTTTCTATTGTTGCATTACCTTCTGGAACTAACGTGGCATCTTCTGAAATAAAGATCATTATCAAAGATCCAGCTGATACTTTGTCACCTACGGCTATATTGATTTCTTTTACAATACCTGGGAATGGGGCAGGCAACTCCATGGAAGCTTTGTCTCCTTCAACAGTAGCTAGTGACTGCTCCTTTTCAACCTCATCACCAACATTAACCAAGATTTCAATTACCTCAACCTCATCAGCGCCAATATCAGGCACATTAATTTCGATTTCCATCACAATATCTACCTTATGCATACTGCGGATTAGTCTTTTCAACATCGATATTAAATCTTCTAATTGCTTCAACAACTACAGATTTATTAAGATCGCCACATTTAACTAATTCAGTTAACGCAGCCACAACTACATAACCAGCGTCGACTTCAAAATGACGACGCAAGTTTGAACGGCTGTCAGAACGACCGAAACCATCAGTACCGAGTACTTTATATGATTTAGCAGGAACAAAGGCACGTACTTGTTCTGCATAATTTTTCATATAATCCGTTGCTGCAATAGCAGGATCTTCACCAAGAATTTGAGCAATATATGGTATCTTTTGTTCAGACTCTGGATGAAGCATGTTATTACGTTCTATAGCTTGACCATCGCGAGCAAGTTCATTATAAGAGGTCACAGAATAAACATCAGATGACACCTCATAATCTTCGCTTAAAATTTGAGCAGCTTTCCGTACTTCATTCATAATGGCACCTGAACTCAATAACTGAACTTTCTTGCTTTCTCCATCAGAAATAGTATTTATATACGACTCGAGCTTATAAATTCCTCTACGAATTCCTTCTTCAGCACCCTCTGGAATTGATGGCATCGAGTAATTTTCATTCATCAATGTTAAATAATAAAACACATTCTCCTGCCCTGAACCGTACATACGACGAATGCCATCTTGTACAATAACTGCCAACTCATAAGCAAATGTTGGGTCATAAGAAATACAGTTCGGAATCACACTAGCTTGAATATGAGAATGACCATCTTCATGTTGCAGACCTTCACCATTAAGTGTTGTACGACCTGCCGTAGCACCCAATAAAAAACCACGAGCTTGTTGATCACCTGCCATCCACGCCATATCACCAATACGCTGAAAACCAAATATGGAATAGTATATGTAAAATGGAATCATTGGCAAATCACTCGTGCTATAGGAAGTCGCAGCTGCAACCCACGAAGCCATAGCACCTAGTTCATTAATACCTTCCTGAAGTACTTGACCAGAGGTAGTCTCCTTATAATAAGATACTATACCTCTGTCCTCTGGAGTATATTCTTGACCATGAGGATTGTATATTCCAACCTGACGAAACAGACCCTCCATACCAAATGTTCGAGCTTCATCAGCAACGATAGGGACAATACTCCTACCAATATTCTTATCCCTAAGCAAAATGTTAAGTATACGAACAAATGCCATAGTCGTAGAGATACTTCGCTTCTGCTCAGCTAGTAATACGCTAAATAAATTAACTCCAGGCACTTTGAATTCCTGAGTAAATTTAGGTAAGCGTCTAGGAGTATAACCATGTAAAGCTTTGCGACAAGCATGCATATACTCATACTCGATAGAACCTTCTGCTAGCTTTAGGTAAGGAAGCTCTCCAAGCTCATCATCGGCAACAATATCTTGTAAACCTAGATTATTACGTAAATGTTGGATATGCGCCAAATCCATTTTCTTAACGCCATGAGCAATATTTTTACCTTCAGCTACCTCTCCCATACCATAACCTTTTACTGTTTTGGCTAAAATTACCGTTGGTTTTCCACTCGTTTCTTTTGCGTTCTTGAATGCAGCAAACAACTTAAGTGAATCATGCCCACCACGTTTAAGCGAAAAAATTTCATCATCAGTCATATCAGCAACCAGTTTAGCTGTTTCTGGATATTTGCCAAAAAAGTGCTTACGAATATACGCACCATCCTTTGATTTGAATGTTTGATAATCACCATCAATAGTTTCATTCATTAACTTGATGAGTTTACCCGTGGTATCTTTAGTCAGTAATACATCCCAATCTCCACTCCAAATGACCTTAATGACATTCCAACCAGCACCTCTAAATAAACTTTCCAATTCTTGGATAATGCTTCCATTGCCAACTACAGGACCATCTAAACGCTGTAAGTTGCAATTAATTAAGAAGCATAGGTTGTCCAATTTCTCACGAGCGGCAAAAGAAAGCGCACCACGTGATTCTGGCTCATCCATCTCCCCATCTCCTAAAAATGCGTATACTCTTTGAGAAGTAGTATTTTTCAAGCCTCGATTATTTAAATACTTCAAGAAGCGTGCTTGATATACAGCGGAGATAGAACTCAGCCCCATAGATACTGTTGGAAATTGCCAAAATTCAGGCATGAGTTTAGGGTGAGGATAAGAAGGAACACCTTTACCATCTACTTCTTGACGAAAGTTATCTAGCTGTTCTTCAGTTACACGACCTTCAAGAAAAGCACGGGCATAAATACCAGGAGCGATATGACCTTGATAATAAACTAAGTCACCACCATCCTTCTCATTTGTGGCACGAAAAAAGTGATTAAAGCAAACTTCATAGAACGTTGCTGCAGATTGATACGATGCTATATGACCACCTAAATCTAATTTTTTTTTAGAGGCACGCAACACAATCATAATCGCATTCCAACGAATAATAGAACGAATACGACGTTCAATGACTATATCACCTGGATAAACAGGCTCATGTGCAGCTGAAATGGTGTTAATGTAATCCGTATTTAGATCAGTTGACATATCTATACCATTTAAGCGTGCTATGCCTAAAATTTTTTCCAGTAAATACTGAGCACGTTCTACACCTTCCTCACGAATAACCGACTCAAGCGCTGCAATCCATTCTTGAGTTTCCAATATATCTACGTCATGCTGCATACCGGACATAGCGGTCTATCCTTCTATTGATTGGATTATTAATTTAATGAATCTTAACTCAGATTCACTTCCTTGCTGCGTTTGATATAAAACAAAGACTTTCTAAGATTTCTTAGAAACCAAGTTTAACAATATCGGTGTTTGTTTACTTTATCAACTATATCCTTACAAGAATTTAGAAGCTAAAAAAATAAGATATAATTTTCATCCTTATCTGCATTTATTTTTTGGACAAGCACCTTTTTAGTAAAAAAATCGCTTTGCATATTGTAATCAAACACTAAATCGTTATACATAAATGAAAATTATTCAACAATTTACAACATCGATTATGCTACTCCAATATGCTCGATTAACAATTGCAACGACTGCTTACCACGGAATTTATTGATATCAAGTTTGTAAGCTAAATGAACGGTGTCAACTAATACATCAGGCCAACAATACAAATCCACATTAAAGGCAATACCATTAGCTACAACACCAGTAGAACAGCCCTTAAATAAAAACTCAAGTATCACTTTTAAGTGTCTCTTACCTACAAGCTTTTGACTCAACAATTTAAATTTACCATCAAAAGTCGGTTCAGGAAAACCCTGACCCCACGGTCCACTAGCTCGTAATAACTCAGCAGTACGCATGGAAAATTCTTCTGGTTTTAGTTCTCCATCGCTCAGAATAATACCTTTTAGTATTCTACTATCAAGTTCTTTACATACTACTTGATCAAATAACTTAGAAAACCTTTTAAAATCTTTTTCCTGAATAATCAATCCTGCTGCCATAGAGTGGCCACCAAATTTACTAATTAAGTCTGGTGTTGCAGCATGCATCTTACTAAGTGCATCGTACATATGAAATCCGGCAATAGAACGACAAGAAGCCTTGATCATCCCTTTTCCGCAAGAAGCAAAAACAATGACAGGACGCTGAAATTTCTCCTTAATTCTTGATGCAAGAATACCAATGATACCTTGGTGCCAATTATGCTGAAATAATACCAAACCATACGGCAATTGCTTGTTTTGAGCAAACCGAAGTGTATCACACAAAACTTCAGCATCTTGCTGCATATCTTCTTCAATTTCCTTACGAATGTCATTTAACTTGTTAAGTTTACGAGCTATATGACGCGCTACATGAATACTATTGCTTATCAATAATTCAACACCAAGTGACATATCATCTAAACGTCCTGCTGCATTAATTCTCGGTCCTAATGAAAAAGCTAAATCAGATGCTACTAAACATTTCGCACTACATTGTGAAATTTCAATCAGTGCCTGAATACCCACTCTAGCTTTACCAGCTCGTATTCTTTGCAATCCTTGATAGACCAAAATACGGTTATTTTTATCTAACGGAACAACATCAGCTATAGTTCCCAAAGCAACTAAATCAACAAGTTCCATAAGTTTAGGTTCCAACATACCTTGCGTCCTAAACCAGTTTGCTTTTCTCATATAAACACAAAGTGCCATCATCAGATAAAACGCTACACCAACTCCGGATAAGGCTTTTGAAGGAAAATTACAACTACTGAGATTCGGATTAACGATCACGTCTGCCTCAGGCAATCTAGACCCTGGTAAATGGTGGTCAGTCACCAAAACTTGTAAGCCTAGTTGTTTTGCATAACGAACCCCATCAATAGATGAAATTCCATTATCAACTGTCATAATAATTTCAGCACCAAGATTTATCAACTGAGTAACTACTTTAGAACTAAGGCCATAGCCATCTTCAAAACGATTAGGTACGAAATAATCCACATTATTGCTTCCAAGCATCCGCATGGCTAACAACGACAATGCTGAACTCGTTGCTCCATCGACATCAAAATCACCAACGATGATAATTCGCTTACCTTCTTGAATTGCATTGAACAACAGTTGTACTGCTGCATCAATTCCAGCCAATTTTTTGTATGAATGTAGTGCCTTTGCACCAGTTTCCAGTTCATCAGTCGATCGTATTCCACGATTAATGTAAATACGCTTGAGTATTGGAGCAATGGTATCCGGTAAAAGAGAGAGATCAGGTTCAGGTCGACGTTGGATTTTTCTCATAGTAGAACAAACTATACTCGCTTGCTTCCCAAGTAAAAAAACAGTTAAAATCTAAATAGCTCAAAATATCAAAAAAAAATGTTCTGCATCATTAGCTTGCCTGATCAACAATCAAGCTCTAGGATGATGTTTACTATGAAGTTTTTTTAGACGTTCTGTAGCAACATAAGTGTAAATTTGAGTAGTAGATAAATCGCTATGACCAAGCAACATTTGAATGACTCTAAGATCTGCGCCATAATTCAGCAGATGTGTAGCAAACGCATGCCTTAAAACATGCGGAGAAAGCAACTTAACATCAATTCCAACGCTCATTGCATAATATTTCACACGATACCAGAAAGTTTGTCGAGTCATTTTTTTAGCACGCCTACTTGGAAACAACACATCGGAACTGAGCCCACCCAATAAATTAGATCTACCATCTTTCAGAAAAGTTTCAATCCAACTAATAGCGCTTTCACCTATTGGAACCAAGCGCTCTTTTCCACCTTTCCCCATTACACGTACTACACCTTTACGTAAACCAATATTTTCCATATCTAAACTAACAAGCTCAGTTACACGCAATCCAGTTGCGTACAACAATTCTAGCATAGCTTTATCTCTCAATTCTAAAGGATTGGAGGGATTTGGAGCATCTAACAGTATAATGACTTGCTCTTCTGTTAAATCTTTCGGTAACTTTCTAGGTAATTTAGGACTAATAAGCAATGCACTCGGATTATCTGAACGAATTTCTACCTGATTCAAATACTGAAATAAACGACGAATTGCTGACAACATTCTACAATAGGACGTCTTTTTGTAATTTTGATCTACCAACCACATCTGATATTTTTGTAAATTAGATAGATTAATAGAAACTAAACAATAATTATGCAGAACCATCCACTGCAATAGCTTCATTAAGTCGTTACGATAAGAAAGTAGAGTATTCTTAGATAAACCACGTTCCATACACATATCATCAAGAAATTGTTCAATTATTTCTTGCTCAGATGATAGTATCTCTGTCATAATCACCCCTTCGTTGATTTCTTTTGATATGGAAAATTCTTCTGCTAAGCAATGAGAATCAGGTTGTATTACAGCATTGTCTGCACTTTTGATAAAGTTCTAAACTAGTAAGCTTTTTCTACAACGTCACGTATCGCACTTAGACTAGCTGGATTCTCCCATGACTATATTGATGAAAAGTATACACAACAACCAAGATCGCCTTAATTGTTTAAAACAAAGACTGCCAGCAGAAATTACTCGTTCTGTGGCTAATACTTTAAGAGAAGATCTCGGTGAAGATCTTCATCCCACTTCTGACATTACTGCAAATCTCATTTCTGAAGATACCTGTAATGTGGCCGCCATTGTTACTCGAGAACATGGTATCTTTTGCGGAAGGGCATGGGCTGATGAGATTTTTTCGCAACTAGCGATGATGCACAAAAATATTTCTAAAGTTATTATTGAATGGCATGTACAAGATGGTGAGAAAATAGAACTTAATCAAACATTGTGCACTTTGTCAGGATCTGCACGATTGCTGCTCACAGGTGAACGCAATGCTATAAACTTTATGCAGACTCTCTCCGGTTGTGCAACAACCACTTCTCAATACGTTAGAAGAATTAGCGGTACCAATTGTCGCATATTAGATACTCGTAAAACTATTCCTGGCCTTCGTAGCGCATTAAAATACGCAGTGGTATGCGGCGGAGGCTATAACCACCGTATTGGCGTTTTTGACGCCTATCTCATTAAAGAAAACCACATCACGGCCTGTGGTGGAATTGCCCATGCTATTGCAGCAGCTAAAAAACTAAATTTGCATAAACCTATCGAAATCGAAATTGAAAACCTAAACGAACTACAACAAGCAATTGAGGCAGGTGCCGATATCGTTATGCTAGACAACTTCAACATAGGTATGGTACGTGAGGCAGTCAAGATCAACGCAGGTCGTGTAGTATTAGAAAACTCAGGCAACATCAATCTAGAAAATGTTCGCCAATACGCAGAAACTGGAGTTGATTATATTTCAATCGGGAGATTAACTAAAAACTTAAAAGCAATGGACTTCTCCATGCGCTTTAAGTAAGAACACTTTGATCTTGTCCATATCAAGTTATTCTACCCAAAAATGAAGATAATTATTTGAATTTTGTTTACTTGTTATTTTCTTTAGCTTTAATTTGCTGATAGAGACGACTATTTTCAGGAACTGGAATTCCATATAATTTAGCTCGGTCAATGAGGTAGCCCGTAATGAAATCTATTTCCGTTTTTCGTTTATAAAAAATATCTTGCTGCATCGAAGAAAAATTTTCTGCAGTTGCACTGATCACTTGAATCACAGACTTTTTTAAATCATCAAGATCTGCTTCAATACCTTCCGCATACATAACCTCTTTAACTTCATTCAATAAGCTCTCTAACTTACTTCGATATTGACTTTTAGCCAGTTTTCCATTCCTGCATTGCTCAATAGCAGTAAGCGGATTAATTACACAGTTAATTGCCAATTTTTTCCACAAAGCCACTTTGATTGAAGAATTCCAAACCACTTCAGGCAACGCTTGATTCAGTACTCCAACTAAAAAATTACACTCCTTACCTTTATCGTTATATCCACCTATTTGTGTTACTCCGACACCTGTATGGAATGCTTGCATCGAATTTACTTTATATGCTCCATGTGTAGTCGTCGCTAATAAGACAGGATGATGACAAATTTGAGAATAAATACTTTCAACAGCTCCCATTCCATTATGCATTAATAAAATGATACAATCCCGATGAGAATAAGATTCTATAGGTAAGATCGCATTTCGTATTTGCCAAACTTTGACAGTCACCAAAATCAGATCTGCGTCCACCAAAGCTTCTTGATTGCGATTAGTAAACGGTCGCTTCTCTTCGCCAAGTTGCAAATTCATTACTGAAAATGAACTCCTACCCCAAACAGAAACATTATGCCCTGAATTTGCTAAGTTATACGCCCACAAAACGCCAATTGCACCAGGACCAATCACAACAATATTCACGTTCCGCTCTTTATCAAAAAGTTTTTTACTAGCATAATGAGGACAAATTTAAAATCAAACAAAAATAGAATCGTCTTAAAAGAAACTAGTAAATTATCACAGATATTTCTCAAAAATAATACTACTTGCAAATCTTACCCACAGTAAAAAATTCTACTTATCTCAATAAAAAATTATAGACATTCTCTCCTCTTTTCAAACATACCTGTCCGCTTATCTGAAAAATACAAATCATCAAATCCAACTAACTGATAGAATCAGTGCAAACAAAAACAATAAGTCTGATGAAAAACAAAATATACAATGATATTGAAAAGTCTTTTACAGCCTAAATAATAAAAACTTGATACTGAATATCGAAAGGCTGTATCATATTTCTTTGCAAAAAAAATAGCAAAAAGAATAGAGAAATGGCAAACAACTACAAAAAGCCGTCTAAAAGTCTAGACCGTATTGATCGTAATATTCTCAGTGAACTTCAAAAAGATGGTCGCATTTCTAATGTAGAACTTTCTAAACGAGTTGGGTTATCTCCAACTCCATGCCTAGAGCGTGTTCGTCGTTTGGAAAGACAAAAATATATTACAGGTTATATAGCGCTTCTCAATCCACAGCATCTTGATGCGTCACTGCTTGTATTCATTGAAATTACACTAAATCGTGATACATCTGACGTATTTGAACACTTCAACATTGCAATACAAAGGTTGGCTGAAGTGCAAGAATGCCATCTAGTTTCAGGCAATTTTGACTACCTTATAAAAATTCGCGTATCTGATATAAAGGCTTACCGTAAGCTGCTAGGTTATACGTTACTAAGCTTGCCTGGTGTCAGTGATACACGCACCTACGTAGTGATGGAAGAAGTAAAGCAAACTAATCAATTAGTTATAAAAAATCCTTAATTTTGTCGGAAACTTCAAAGTCACGATTTTTTTTCCAATTAAACATGCTTTCATTTAGAAATCAAAACATGGTATGATCTCGACGACACAAGATAATTGAACTGATAAGTTCAGCTGCACTTAGATTTGAGTCATTTTATGCTCGAAAATAACAGAGAAAAAGCGATAACTGCTAAAACGGAACAAAAATCTTATCCTCGCCGTTTAAATAGCATACAACGTCTTAAAGAATGTTTACTCATATTAGCAGTTCTATCTTCGGTTTTACTATCAATAGCACTCTACACATTCAACCCCGCAGACCCATCTTGGTCTCAAGTTGGCTGGGTAGAAATAAAGAACGCTGACGGTACGTTAGGGGCCTGGGCGGCTGACACACTATTTTTCACTTTCGGTTCTTTAGCCTACACCATTCCTATATTTCTTATAATTACAGCATGGAGATTTCTAAGAAACGATAGGAACAACGCCGCATTGCCACTTGACTTAATGTTATGGGGCACACGTATACTTGGATTCATAACTTTGACTCTAACCAGCTGCGGTTTAGCAGACATTAACTTTGATGATATCTGGTATTTTTCATCTGGTGGTGTAATCGGTGACGTGCTCACTAACCTTTCTTTACCAACTTTAAACATATTAGGAACTATACTAGTTTTTCTGTTTCTATGGGGAGCAGGATTTACGCTTCTAACTGGCATTTCCTGGTTAACAGTTGTTGAATGCTTAGGGGAACAAATTATTAAAGGCTTTACACACTTAATTAAGTATATCCCTTGTGATCAGAAAACGAAAAGAAAGCAGGGTAGCAGAACTTACGTTTATATAAATTTTGGCTCTATTAACACCAGCGAACCAACAAGGGGACAAACAGCTTTAGCTCGAAGTTTCGACTTTAGCATGTCAGAAAGTTCAATTGAAAGAATAGGACTGTATAAATATGAAAAAAATTCTCAGAATCAATCGAAGGATTCAAAACAAAAGCTTCATTCTAATACACCATTACAACTGAATAAATCAGAAAAACGAACGGAGTGTACTAAAAAAACAATACAAAAAAATGAAATTTCTACCCAAAATTTTGATTTTATCGAAGATGAAGACATAACTACGCCTATGCCAACCTTAGAATTGCTCTATCAACCCGAAAAATGTAAAAACCTTCCTCATCATGAAAATTTTGAAAATATCTCTCGTCTTATTGAAAAGAAATTAGAAGAATATAAAATAAAATCAAAGGTTGTCGCTATTTTCCCTGGTCCTGTTATTACTCGCTTTGAACTTGAGCTCGCTCCTGGGATAAAGGCCAGTCGTATCTCAAGTTTATCAATGGATTTAACTCGTTCGCTTTCAACAACAGCGGTTCGTATCGTTGAAGTGATCCCTGGAAAACCTTACATTGGACTTGAGCTACCAAACACAAACCGCAAAACAATTTATTTCTCTGATGTCGTAGGAAGTCAAGAATTTATTAAAGCTGAATCACCGACAAGCATTGTACTCGGCCAAGGTATTGCGGGAGATACTATTGTTGCTGACCTATCTGAAATGCCACATGTTTTACTTGCCGGTACTACTGGTTCGGGTAAGTCGGTTGGTGTGAACGCTATGATACTTAGTATGCTTTACAAAGCAACACCTGAAGACGTCAAATTTATTATGATTGACCCCAAAATGCTCGAACTGTCAATATATGAGGGTATTCCTCATTTATTATCTAAAGTTGTAACAAATATGGAAGATGCATCAAATGCATTAAATTGGTGCATAGGTGAAATGGAATCTCGTTATAAACTAATGTCTGCTCTTGGTGTTCGAAACATTAAAGGATTTAATAATAAGTTAAAGATAGCTCACAAATCTGGAAATCCCATCCCAAAACCATCTTGGTATAAAGAGGCTAACATGAACTCAACATCCACATTGAAAAAATTGCCTTATATTGTTATTATAATCGATGAGCTTTCCGATTTAATGCTGGTAGTTGGTAGAAAAATTGAGGAAATGATCACAAGACTAGCGCAGAAATCACGCGCTGCAGGTATTCACCTTATCTTGGCCACTCAACGTCCATCAGTGGATGTGATCACGGGCGTAATCAAAGCAAACATTCCAACTCGTATCGCATTTACAGTTTCAACTAGGACCGATTCGCGTATTATTCTAGATCAAGGAGGAGCAGAATCACTCCTTGGTATGGGTGATATGCTTTATCTACCTTCTGATTCAAGTCATACGATAAGAATACATGGTACCTTCGCACCCGATGATGATGTGCATGCAGTAGTAAATAACTGGAAAGGAAAAGGTAAACCAAATTACATTGACAAAATCACTAATTCTGAGAGATCAGACGAGAATTCACTCTGAAAAGCAATAAATACTTCTAGTTTCCTGATGAAAAAAACTGTGCAACTACAGTCAAAGTTATCAGAAATAAGTTGGCTACAAATATAATCACTGACCACTCCGGCGTAGATAATCCGAGATATTTCAAGACTTCACTACAGTCTCCATAGGCTTCAAAAATCCAAGGAAGCCAACGATTTAGTGGAATCCAACTAGGGAAATCGACAGAAGTGTCACAGGTGCGAAAAAATGGACTGTCTAATTGATAATTAAGATGTTGAATAGCCACTTTAAAACCAAAAATTACGTTTCCAGTCCAAATCGCTAAGGCAAACCAACGGATCATTACATTCCTAGGAGAGATGAATCCAAGCATAGCCGCACCAATGATACCAAACAGTACTACACGTTCATAAATGCACATTACGCATGGACGAAGCATCATAACATGTTGAAAAAACAACGCGATAATTTCCCAAGACAAAGCGAAAATCAACAATAGTAGCCAACAAAAACGCCTTTGAGAAAAAAAATTAATCCTAGAAAAAAAATTCAACCTATCTATCTTATATCCAACCAACACTATAAAAATAAGATGTCATGGGCTCTAGAAAAAATAGGATAGAAAATAAACCTACAAGTGCTAAAGTCACAGCATATGGCAACGCCATGACAATCATACGATAATAAGACAATCGAATTATTGGCGCTAAACTTGAAGTTAGCAAAAAAAGAAAAGCTGCTTGACCATTTGGAGTAGCGACTGAAGGGAGATTTGTACCAGTATTGATCGCAACAACAAAGTAATCAAATTGTTCTCGACTAATAACACCTTTCATTAAAGCAGACTTCACTTCATTTATATAAACAGTTCCAACAAATACATTATCTGAAATCATTGATAATATGCCATCGACAATATAAAACAAAGCCAACTGCATGCTCTTATTTTCAATATCAAGCAACATATCTATAATTGGTTTAAATAGATCTTGGTCAATAATGACTGCAACGATGGAAAAAAAAACTACTAATAAAGCAGTGAATGGTAACGCTTCTTCAAAAGCCTTACCTAAGGAGCGCTCTTCCGTAACCCCAGTAAATACAGTTGCTAAAATAATAACCGAAAGACCAATCAAACCAACAGCTGCTAGGTGCATAGCTAAACTAACAATCAACCAAATCGCAATAATACCTTGCATCCATAATTTAATGACATCTTGTTTTGTACGAGTTTCACGTTCTTCATTATCATAATCAATAAGAATCTGGCGGACATTCTCAGGTAACTCTGCTCCATAACCGAATATTTTGAACTTTTCAACTAATACGCAAATTAACAAGCCACAAAAAAATACCGGTATAGTAACTGGAACCATGCGAATAAAAAATTCTCCAAATTGCCAACCAGCTTCACCAGCAATAATGAGATTTTGAGGTTCACCTACCATCGTCATTACTCCACCCAACGCACTGCCGACACCTACATGCATGAGAAGCGAACGTAAAAAAGCCCTATAGTTCTCTAAATCATGACGATCAGGAATATGCAGTTCACGTGCGTGATCGTGAGAAGATGCTGTTCCTCCTCCTGAAGCAACCCTATGATAAATAGAGTAGAAACCTATCGCAACACTAATAACCACAGCTATCACAGTTAAGGCGTCTAAAAAAGCCGAAAGAAACGCAGCAGCAAGACAAAATACAACTGAAAGCACTGTTTTGGAACGGATACCACCAAGCAAGATCTTAGTAAAAATAAAAAGCAACAGTTGCTTCATGAAATAAATGCCAGCAACCATAAAAATGAGCAATAACAACACTTCAACGTTTGAAACGAGCTCATACTTAACTTGATCTGCACTAGTCATACCAATAGATACAGCTTGAATAGCAAGCAATCCTCCAGGTTGAAGAGGATAACATTTAAGAGCCATAGCAAGAGTAAAAATAAATTCTACAACTAAAAACCAACCGGAGACAAACGGGCTAACTAAGAAAAAAACAACAGGATTGATAATCAGAAAAAAAATTATAAGAAACTTATACCAATTAGGCGACTTCCCAAGAAAATTCTTAAGAAACGCACTTAGAAGCGATACTGGCATGGCTAATACTCTTAATCATTGGTATTAATGGAGATACTCTAGAAAGACAACAATAAAACTTCTAACTCAAAAAAACATTTGTAAACATCTCTCCACCATTTTAGCTTTGGCTCGTAACTTTACTCCTAAGCTAATTTTAGTCAACCTATATTATAGCAAAAAACCTAATCAGTTTGATACACTCCACTCTAAAACACCATGATAAGCAATTATGCCCAATTAAATCCTAAAAACAAAACCTTCAGATATACCAAGCATAATATCCAAGATTTTTCATATACTGTTCTGATAGTATTCGGAAACCCGAGCAAAAATAACCTTTCACTTCTTAGCTTAACTCTTTCAACCTATCAATCAAACCGCTTGCACGTTGAGTTTTAATTTTAATTCCACGTCTTAAAATATTTGCATCTGCATATAAAACTAGATGTTTTTTTGCACGAGTAACCCCAGTGTAGATTAACTCTCGAGTCAGAATTGAACTAAATTTCAACGGTAAAACTATGAAAGTCAGATCAAATTCACTACCCTGAGATTTATGTATTGTCATAGCGTAGGCAGTTTCATGCCTAGGCGTACAACTGGGAAAGAGTGATGCAATACTACCGTCTGACAATTGAAAAAATACTTTTAAACGATTCTTAATATCACTATTATCCCTCAAGCAAATACCAATATCACCATTATAAATCCCCAATTTATATTCATTATTAGTGACCATCACAGGTCTACCATGGTACCAAATCCCGTCTATTTGAATAAGCTTCTTTGCAACTAAAGCAGACTCAATACTTTGATTCAAACCATTAACACCAAAATTTCCTTCACGAACTGCACATAACAAACGACATTGACTAAATATCTCTAATGCCATCCTTGCTTGTTCCTGCTGACACTCAACTTGTCCTAACTCAGGATGTAATTCAATTTCCTCAATTTTTTTTAAATAACGCCCATATTCCTTGACTATCGTTTTTAACATTTGTTCATAATATTCGCTATCCAATGGATAATACTCAATATCAGTAAAATTTTTCTGCCACACTAAATCAACCTGACTCATCTTTCCTGAATTGATTGCTTTAGCCAACTGATTAATACCTGAAGTTGAGTTAAACCTATAATTTTTATTCAGCACGCATAAACTGTCAGAAATATTATGAATAGAAGAACTGACTTTCAGAGATTGATGTCCTGTAAGTGCTACAATTAATTCCCTCTGTGTAGGACTAAATCCATCTTGATAGAATGAGCAAATATCTCCCAATACTGCACCAGCTTCCACAGATGCTAACTGATCTCTATCACCAAGCAAAATTAACCGTGTATGATTTGGCAATGATTCAATCAATTTACACATGATCGGTAAATCAACCATAGATGCTTCATCAACTACTAAAACATCCAAACTCAATGGATTATCTCGATTATGATGAAACCTTGTCCTATCAGGAATTACACCAAGTAAAGAATGTATCGTGCTTGATGTAGTAGGAACGTGTATTCTCAATTCTTCCTCCACAGATAACTGAGCTACTGCCTTTCTAATGGATTCAGTTAAGCGTCTTACCGCTTTCCCTGTTGGAGCGACTAATTTAATAATTGGAGTAATACCTTGCTGTTTAAGTTGTTTAATCAATGCAATTAAGATCTGGGTTATTATGGTTGTTTTACCAGTACCTGGCCCGCCGGAGATCACTGTTAAATAACGACTTAATGCTATTGCTATTGCAATCTTCTGAAAATTAATGCAAGCTGATTCTGGAATTAAGATATCGAGTAATTTCAAATCTTCTACACACTTAGCATCCAACAAAACTTTATCTATTGCTTTCCAATCTAATTTATCAAAATTGACAACACCTATATGTTCATACATTAGCTGTCGGCTTTGAAGTAAAGAATTTTCATTGATCCTTGTAATTAGTGCATTAAACAAAGAATGGTAAGTTCGATTAACCAATTGATTAAGCAGTTTAGAAAAAAATTTGATCTCAGAGGATTGTAATCTTACAGGCATCGCAAGGTTAGTTAAACTAACTGCTAAATTAGTTTCATATTGCCAATAACGATGTAAATAAAGCCTGACACCGTCAAAAATCAAAGGCAAGGATGTACCTTGTTTACCAATAAGATTGCAGGCATGCAGAACCTTTGGCCAATGAATTAAAGACAATTTTTTATTCAATTGCACGGAAAAATCACCATAAAGACCCAATTTACTCGCTAAATCTAACTGACCATTATCAAGTAAGGACAAACAAACATGACCTTTGCTAAGTTCATGGCTAACCACACCTGCAATAAAACCAATTTCATCCGAATACTGCTGTATTTGATCAGAAACGAAGCGAGCAAATTGATAATCCAGTTGATTTATAGATCCTACTTCAGCTAATTCCTGTAAAGTATCCATCAATAAAGTCTTCATGATAAACTTATTTTATCTAACATAGGTGACAGGCTTACCGTTAATCAATTTTTCCATATCCTCTAAAAATCCCAATTCCGGCTTAGTAGAAAAAATACCGTGATTAGATTGACCATCCATTCCACGCAAAAATAAGTAATAAATCCCGCCAAAGTGTTTCTCATAACTATAATCAGATATGCGGCTACGCAGAAAACGATGCAATGCTAATGCATAAATTTGGTATTGAAAATCATAACGATAGTTGATCATTGCATCTTCAAGAGCTTCTTTATTGTAGTAAGAGACATCTTCCCCTAAGTAGTTCGATTTCCAATCGAGTACATAATACTTTCCACAATGCTTAAATACTAAATCAATAAAACCTTTCAACATACCTTGAACACTTTCAAAACCAAGATCTTCTGCTTTAGCAGAAATAGGATCATAGTATTGAATGACTCTATTTAATGCTGATGATGTTAAAATTTCTATAGGTAAAAGAAATTCCATTTCAGCCAATCTTTCTTGCGGTCTCTTTTGATTCAAAATTAATTCTTCTCCATCCAATGGTGTGTTTAAGACCGTATAAAGCAACTTTTGAAGTACTGGTAACCACTCTATTTCTAATTGGCTTCTTCTCATCAGTTCCTTAATCGCAAAAATGTTTTCTTTACTATTTGTTGGAAGCGTAAACTCTATCTCCTCAAATAGACTATGCAAAAAAACGCCTGATGACACACCGCGCGGAAAAGTAAAAATCGAACGCTCAGATTGCGTAGCATTTATTTTGTCTGATCGCTCATCCAAAGAAAAATCAGTCAACCGCAGTATTGAATCATGCCTACTATGATACAAACTTTGCTTTATCAATCCAGAATAACTCGTGATGCCCCATAATCTGTCAATATGTTTCTTTAATTCTTTTGCTCTAAATAACTCAATAGGCTTGCTAACATCAATAAAAATTTCATCACTAACCGTAGGCACATCCGAAATCACAACTGCTAGATTACGATTTACATGAAACTGAATTGAGTTCAACAAATCCTCAATATTACCTTCCTTACCATTTTGAAGTAGATATCCTATAGCGCTATTGTGAACTCCAGTTGGCTCTTTGGCTGAATATCCATTTCTAATCGGAGCAGCACCAATAAAGCAACCGTATACAGCACGTGTTAACGCCACATAAATCAGTCTCAAATCTTCTGCTAAGCGTTCTTTTTCAGCTTGTTTAAGTACATTATGAGTACATGAAAAAATTCTTCGCTCACTTTTTTCATGGTAATACGTATTCTTATTCACTTTACGATAGCTAAATACAAAGGGCAAAAATACCAAATTATATTCAAGACCTTTTGATTTATGAATAGTAACAATTCTTACTAAGTTTCTTTCTGACTCAAGACGTTGAGTATGCTCTTCAGCACAATCTAAACCATTTTGTGCACAACTAATCTTCTTCGTTAACCAACGCAACAAACTATGATTACTATCCAAATTATGACTTGCTTGCTGTAAAAGTTCCCCAATATGCATTAAATCTGTAAGCATACGTTCACCATCGTCTTTTTTTAGTAAACACTCGGCTATGCAACGCTTACTCATTACTGAGCGAATCATTGAAAAAACTCCACGTTGCATTAAAATTGTACGATAATTCCTAAACTCATTAACTATTTTATCCCACAGAATTTCATCTTTATTAAACGCGTCTAAATCAGCAATATTTAAAGCAAACAAGTCTGAAGCAAGACTAGATTTCAAAACCATATTATCTTCTGGCAATAACACAGCTTCTATTAAACGCTTTACATCTAGTGCAACCATGCTAGAAAAAACACTGACTGCATTTGAAAAAACACTAGCGATCCCTTGCTTAGCTAATGTTCTTTTCACTAAGTGACCTTCACTGATAGTACGTACTAAAACAGCAATATCAGCAGCCTGAATTTGCATTTTTTTATCACCAGAGACAAAGTAAGAATTATCTTTTTTGGCAACAGTTAAAATTGTCTGAATTTGACTTGCTGTGGCTTTGGACATCACATTAAGATATTCACTTTTAGATAGCAGTCTTTGGTTTTCTGAATGCAACCAATAGGTAATTGAAGGTTGTTTATCTCCGTTTAACAACCAGTAACGTTGATTTGCATTTGAACTATAATCAACTTCTAAAAACGGAATATCATCATCGTATATAAATGGACTTGTTGGTTTAGAAAATATCTGATTTACTGCTCTCACCATATCAGCACTTGAACGCCAATTTGTGTTTAAAGTGTAACGCGCTATAGCCTCATTTCGTGCCTTGATATAAGTAAAAATATCTGCTCCGCGGAAACCATAAATTGCTTGCTTCGGATCACCGATCATAAACAAACCACACTCAGAATAGTCCAAATAAATACGGCTAAAAATACTATATTGAAGAGGATCAATATCTTGAAACTCATCAATCATTACTACTGGATATAAAGTTCGAATACGTTCTGCTAATAAAGATTGATCATCCATATCAATCGATTCTGAAAGCTGAACCAGCAAATCATTGAATGATAAACACTGTTTTTGTTTTTTTACTCTAATCAATGATGCTCGGCAATGTGCTACTGCATGCGTTATCAACGGAATTTTCAAACTTATTGGGTCCGTAAAAAAACTTGCGATGATATCAAATACAAAATGGGTTGGCGCATTACTACCTATCGCAGTTTTCTTAATCAAAACATTCTGTGCAAATTTTTCTAGCTTATCAGGAAAATTATATCCTGTATTTTCCATAGCGGACCATGCTGATATAGTATTAAACCACAGTTTTAAAGATTTCTCAGTGTAGCTATGTTTATTAACATCCGAATTCAAAATCAGATCTAACAAATGATCTTTATATTTCATCCAAAGAGTTTTTAGTTCATCGATTCGTTTTAAGTTCTTCTGATGAAGATCAATTAAATTTTCATTTATCATTTTAATGGACCAGGCAGATTGAGGATCACTCAAATAACTATCAATTTCATACAGCAAATCTAGAGGGCTGGCCCATAATTTCCTTACTTCGGACGCTAAACTTAGCGATAAGGGATAAAAATTTCTACGCCAATAGTCGGTCACAACTTGCAGTTTCAAGTGACTTTCATTGGGAACAAATTCACTATTAAAAGGACTACCAGACTCAAATGCATTCTGAAAAAGCATACGCTGGCAAAAACCATGGATAGTATAAATCGCAGCTTCATCTATCTGCCGCTCTGCATTGAGCAAAATAGCTATGACTTGTTTGTGATCGCTTAAATCTTCTAAAATTCTTTTAATAAAAGGATCGCTAGTTTGATTACGTAAAAAAGCTACTCGAACATCACGAATTTTTAAACGAATACGATTTTTCAATTCAGCTATAGCAGCTTCAGTAAAGGTTACAACTAAAATTTGATCAACCCTTAACACTTCTTGATGCCGAGTTCGAAAATTACCATGACCAAGAAGCAAGCGTAAGTATAGCCCAACAATAGCAAATGTTTTACCTGTGCCTGCAGACGCTTCTATAATCCTTGCTCCGTGCAAAGGAAACGTCATAACTTCTAATGGAGCCGATTCTGAAGTTCTCATCGAAAAAAGATCGTAAAGATACTATTCAATCCGATTATTGTTTATTCTTAAACGTATCTCTTACGTAGTTAAAATATTTAATTAAGACAAAATTTTAAACAAAAAGGAATTTACTAACATTTTAGTTCTATGTTCCCAAAATAATATCACTTAATATCATCAATATTCTTTTTCATTAACCTAGGCGTTTTTATTACTAAATTTGACAATGACCTCGCTTGAACTGCCAATTCGCTATTCCATTTCGGCCAAACGCGCGCGATATACACATTACTACCCTCACCAATAGAAGCATAACTATCATTAAACGTATCAGCCATTTTTTTCAACGATTTCCTTTCATCATTAACCCAACAACCACGGTGAAAACCTGCTTCTATACCCATTAATGCTGTCCTTGGAAAATAGGCTAAAGGCTGACTAATTCCTTGATAAAATAAACATATCAATTCTTCAAGCAAACTTTTAGCCTGAGTCAAATCATCAATACGAGGATAGATAAAATGCTCCAAACCGTTCTTTCGATCATAACCAACTATATGAGTCGATTTACTATAACCTATCGTACTCATGACCAAATGATCAATCCAAGCAGAAAGATAATCCTGAGATCGAATTTTACCGGTACGATAACGCACCAAACAAAACTGGTAATTTTGCTTTATACGTCCAGTTAAGTGAACACTTTTACCATTACGTGAAATATCTAGAATTATATTGACATTAATATCCTCTTGTTTGAAATCGCATAAGCACATTACAGTGTTTAGTAAAACTTGTACTTGCATACGATTAATTTCAAATTCAATATCACCATAAACCCCAGGAGGAAGTCTACCTTGTGCACGCTGTCTTTTCATAAATTCAAGCACTACTCTATCTTCATCAAAAAATCTAGAATGCGTTTCTGACCATTTTTTAAACAATGTATCTAGCAACTCAGTACGCATTCGGTAACTTTCTAAAGCAGAGAGTGAAAATGGCTCATCGTCTTCTACTATTGATAATACTGGATCAAGTTTTATATTTAAACGACGATTGAAAAAATACTGAACTGGTAAAAACCAAAACTTTTGTAACTCTAGCAAATTAAGCTCTAATAGATAAGTTACTCCAAACAAAGGTTCACTAAACGACCTCTTTTGATTATCCTCAACTCTCTCCCCTTTTTGCACTTGAACACGTACAGCCGGTATCCATTCTTTAACGTAGCTACCAGTTCTACCGGTAAACGAAGAAGGGCTGAATGCTGCTATTCCATACTGAAAGACTAATGATTGTAACAATTTTACAGCAGAATCATCACTTGAGAGTGCCTCAGTACCTTTTAAGCAATAATTTTGACAACAATAGTCCATTAATTCAGATACTAATACCGAAGGGAAACACTCAGTATTATCTTGAATAGAGCGCCCGACATAACTAACGTAAAACACTTGTTGTGCCGATCGAATTGCTTCTAAAAATAAATAACAGTCTTCATCTCTTCGTGAGCGATCACCATGCTTAGTTCGTCCTATCATCAAATCAAAACTCTCTGGTGGAACTGAACGTGGGTAAACTCCATCGTTCATCCCAAGTAAACATACTACTTTAAATGGAATTGAACACATCGGTATCATAGTACAAAAATTAACCTGCCCAGTTAAAAAATGCTGACTAATATGTTCACTCGAAAATTTCTTCTCTAAATACTGAATAATAATGATTGGAGTTATATCTTGCTGGTAAGCAGCATGATTAATTTGTTCTTTAAGCTGACCAATAGAATCACGAATCAATTGCAATGCTATTTCTTCTTCAAGACCAACAGAAAAGAAATCGTTCAATAAATTAGATATAACTCTACACCAACTATCAATAGATTGAGTTTGACTAAGTAATCGACGATAAAGATTAATTTTTTCAATAAAATACGATAACTTACCTACTAGTTTTACTTCCGTACATTGCACTTCATCGTATGGAGAAACTAGAGTCCCTGCTAAATTAAACAATCCGCTACTTTCAGACATAGCATATCCCAATAGCATCCTTGCAATACCAAATTTCCATGTATTTTCCTCGCTGACAGGTAGATCAAATTCCCGTGCCATTTCTGAATCTAGTCCCCAACGAATGCCCGTTTCTCTGACCCATTTTTGAATAATCAGAAACTCATCTTCATCAATTTGAAATTTCTTCATAATAACTGGAATTTCGAGTAATGCTAACAATTCAGAGGCTAAACAACGCATATTAGGTAATGTAATCAATTGCATAAAAACCGATAGAATTGGATTTTCCTTCTTAGCATTATGATCGGAAATAGAATACGGGATATAATGTTTACTTGACGCACTAGCAAATACTGCCTGAATTAGAGGAGCATAAGAATTTATATCCGCTACCATGACAACAATATCACGCGGCTTTATAGTAGATTCAGAATCGAATATTGTTAGTAGTCTATCGTGTAATACTTCTATTTCGCGCATAGGAGTATGACAAACATGAACAGATAGAGAAAAATCACCCAATTTTATAACTTTCTTGTGGTGGCTTGAATCCAACTGTTGATCATTTTGGTGCTCTTCTAAATTGAGAATGTCAGCTTGAATATGATGCAATAGAGTATCACGCTCAATATCAATAAAAAAATCATATCCTTCGGTTTCTACTTGTGATAGAAAGTAGAGACTGTCTCTCCCAAGCTTGCCCATTGAAGCAAGAAGACTATTGCCCACGGCATGTTGCATATGTAGGCCATCTGAGTGAGTCCAAATGTTTTTAGAAGTTTTTTTAAACCGGGAACTTTCTCTATGAAAATGCACTCCTTGATTATCACAGTGCTCGTAGCTTTTTTTAGTCAGATATTTCCTATCGCGAATATCACCCCAATAATACCGACAGGGATTATTAAACATTAAGTGTACGTCAATATGTTTTCCTAATGCCTTAAGTGTATCTAAATAATATGGTGGAAAAGATGCGATGCTAAAAACGAATAAGCGATTAGGAAGACTACTAATATCAATTGGATCATTCATAATCTTTTTAATAAAACTACTGTATAAGTTAGCACGATGATAATGCAGCTGACCTTGATTTAGAGTATGTTGACACAATTTTCTCCATAAAATAGATTGCCAAAAGTGTTCACCATCGAGTTCAAGTACTGGAATATTTTGTTCCCAGCTTATTATCCACTCAGGACGGTAAATCATATATCTATCGAAAATATCTGCAATTTTTTCTGAAAGTTGATACACCTTACAAGCATTGTCATCTTCTTTTAAATAACGTCTCACAGCATCAAACTCTGAATTGCCTAATACAGATGGCAAAATACTCATCAATTTCCAAGTTATAGCCTCTCTACTGAAGGCACTGTATTTAGGTACATAAGGCAAAAATTGAGTAAACATTTCCCAAATATAAGCTGATGGAAGTGAAAAATGAATATTTGCAGCAACACCTAATTCTTTGGCTAACTCTATTTTCAACCATTGCGAAATACCTAAACTTTGTACCAGTATATGTTCTTTATCGAATGGATTACTAAGAGGTGCATTTTTTATTAAATTTACTAATAGTATCTTTAAACTTTCAACGCTATTGGAATGGTAAACAATGAACAAAATATACCTATGCTAATTTCTTTAACATTGTAAGATAAACACTTAACAATATAACATCAATGACACTAAATCGTGATATTATATGTGATGATTCTAACTTTTAGATTCATACTTTAAAATCAGGTAACAACTTAGAGGATATCACTGTATATGGTATATCAAACTGCGATACCGTAAAACAACCAAGAAAACCACTAGAAAGTAAAGGTATTCACTACAATTTCTATGCTTACCGTAAGCACAGGGAGTTGATCAGCTTCTAGTAGAAGTTTCTTGCAAGGTATTCGATTGGAATAATGTAATCAATAAAAAGGGTAAACTTTACTTCTACTCACTCCAGAACAAAAAATACTTTAAATCAAGGAAATGTGGTGACTCTATTAGTGAAAAGCTAACTATCATCAAATACCCCATTTTACAGAATTTAAGGCTGAGCAATATTCCCTCATTTTCAGTCAAGTAATTATCTAAGGAACTTAAAAATGATAAATAGTTCAATTTTAGATCTTGCAAAAGAACTCATTAGCCGAAAATCAGTGACTCCAGAGGATGCTGGTTGCCAAAAATTAATTATCGAACGATTAAAAAAACTCGGGTTTACCATTGAAGTAATGATCTTTGAAGACACCACAAACTTATGGGCTCGCCGCGGTATAGAAACTCCCTTATTTGCTTTCGTCGGACATACTGATGTTGTTCCATCTGGTTCATTGGAACAATGGCATACTCCTCCATTTGAACCAACAATCATTAATAATAACCTACACGGTCGCGGTGCGGCAGACATGAAAGGAGCGCTAGCCTGTATGATCATCGCAGTCGAACAATTTGTTTCAGAAAGCCCTAATCACATAGGTTCAATTGCATTTTTAATTACTTCCAATGAGGAAGGTACCTTTATTAATGGTACTAAACGTGTTGTAAACACTTTGATGAAACGTAATGAAAAAATTAATATGTGCATAGTTGGAGAACCATCAAGCCTACAAAAAGCGGGAGATGTTGTGAAAAATGGCCGTAGAGGTTCTATTAACGGTAATTTGCAAATAAAAGGCACTGAAGGACACATTGCTTACCCGCACCTTGCGAATAATCCAATACACCAAGCTTTACCAATTTTAGCTAAGTTTACTAAAACTAAGTGGGACGATGGCAACGAATTTTTTCCGCCAACAAGTTTCCAAATTTCAAATTTACACTCTGGCAACGGAACCTCAAACATGACTCCAAGTGAATTGAATGTACAATTCAACTTTCGTTTTAATACTGAACTTACCGATGAACAAATAAAACACCGCATTCATTCCACACTAGATGCGCATGCCTTGAATTATAATCTAAAATGGAGTCTCAGTGGTCGTCCATTCTTAACTAAACATGGAAAACTACTCGAAGCAGTAAGCAAAGCTATTTATAAAGTTAATCAAAAAAATCCTAGGCTTCTAACAAATGGTGGCACTTCGGATGGTCGTTTTATTGCAAAAATGGGAGCTGAAGTCCTAGAGCTTGGTTTAACAAATACTACCATCCATAAAGTCAATGAGAACACAAGCGTGACAGACTTAAAAAGACTCACAGATATTTATCAAAAAACACTAGAAAACCTGCTCACTGAAAAACAGCCTAATTAATTCTTACGTCGCACCACATCATCAATTAGACCATATGCAACAGCTTCCTCTGCGCTCATAAAATTATCTCTTTCAGTATCCTGTTCAATTTGTTCTATCAATTTTCCAGTATGCTTAGACAATACCTTATTCAAATTACCTCGAATCTTTAGGATTTCATTAGCATGTATACCGATATCTGTGGCTTGTCCCTGAAATCCTCCTAAAGGCTGATGAATCATTACTCTTGAATTTGGCAAAGCCAGCCTCTTTCCAGGTTCTCCTGAAGCCAAAATGAATGCCCCCATACTGGCAGCTTGACCAATACAAAGAGTTGAAACACTCGCTCTGATATGCTGTGCTGTATCATAAATTGCCAACCCAGCTGTCACAGACCCACCAGGAGAGTTAATATATAAAAATATATCCTTTTTAGCACTCTCTGATTCAAGAAAAAGTAACTGAGCACAGACACTATTTGCTAGATGATCATCAATAGGACCTACCAAAAAAATTATACGCTCTTTCAAAAGTCTAGAATAAATATCATATGACCTTTCTCCTCTGTTTGTTTGCTCAACAACCATAGGTACAAGATTCGACAATAGGTCACTCATAATTCTTCCCTTGCTTTAAATAATCTTTTTTAACGACTAGGAAACCAGGGGAGTAATTCTAACACAATCGTTTTTTGTAAATTCGCTGCTATTATTGCAACCAGTACAAAATACAACTTATATCACATTTTTTTGAAAAAAAATAATTATCAAGTAATTTTTCGTTATAATTGGGTAATAGGAGTGTTGCTACCCCTGATTATTCAAAGCAACCCTCCTAAAGATAAGTCGATTTTTGGCCCCTTAGCTCAGTGGTTAGAGCAGTCGACTCATAATCGATTGGTCAACAGTTCAAATCTGTTAAGGGCCACCATATTGTTAAGTTAGAAAACGAAGAAAGCAAGGTTTGGAAGATTTAATCTAGTAAGAGCCGCTGTTTTTTGTTTCAAGTCGAAATTATGTTTGCGCTCTTAGTGTCTTTTTCTGCGTTATGATAAGGAACGCATTATTTAGTTGAAGCTTAGACACACTAAAAAACTGGCTAGACGTATATGAAAACAGGGTTATGTCCTATTTTTATTAGAAAAGGCTTGTCGTAAATGGAGTTGGGAGCTCTTAAACATGGATGGAAAGTCTAATACACAAAAACGTCAATATTATCGTCTCAAATACCCAAACCTGGCTAGGCCATCTATACATTTCAAGGGTAATCTGTACCCAGTTAGTGAGATATCTGAAAAGGGGATTAGAATCTTGATTGAAGGTTGTTGCGATTTACTGTACACCGGATTAGATGTGATAGGTACATTAAACCTACACAATGATAATCAAATTCACATAGAGGGTACTGTTTCACGTATTGATGATGATGAAGTCATATTGCAGTTAACTCGAGGACCAAGCTTTAGGGATATGCTTTTAGAACAAAGGTATATCCATAATAAATACCCAACTTTTTTTAATAAGTAAGATTTAGAAATTTCAAGAATAATAGAGATAGAAGATCGAATTCTACTAGTTAGTAACCGTCCGGGTTTTTTAGTTGCCAGCGCCAAGTATCCTCCATGATTTCTATCATACTACGCTTTGCTGTCCAACCAAGATCATGCTTAGCCTTTTCAGGGTTTGCCCAACATTCTGCAATATCTCCTAGTCGACGCTGACAAATTTGATAAGGAATACGAACACCACATACCTGATTGAATATTTCTATCATTTCAAAGACACTGAAACCTTTTCCTGTACCTAAATTATAGACACGCAACCCGGACTTTCCACTAATTGATTCTAATGCAACAACATGTCCTTCAACTAAATCCATAATATGAATATAATCTCGTATTCCAGTGCCGTCTGGCGTAGGGTAATCATTACCAAAAACAGAAAGATACTCACGACGACCTATTGCAACTTGGGTTATGATAGGCATCAAATTACTTGGAATACCTTTCGGATCTTCCCCTATAACACCTGACGGATGCGCACCTACTGGATTAAAATAACGCAATAAAGTAATACTCCAATCGCTTTCCGATGCGAATAGATCAGTGAGGCACCTTTCAACTATGTACTTGGTACATGCGTATGGATTAGTTGTCATACCAGTCAAAAAACTTTCTGTCACCGGCATAACATCAGAATGACCATATACTACCGCTGATGAACTGAAAACAATACTTTTAACACCAGCTTTACGCATTGACCGTATCAACACCAAAGATCCATTGACATTATTATCGTAATACCGCAGAGGCTCTAACACTGACTCACTAACTGATTTTAAACCAGCAAAATGTAATACAGACTGAATCTTATGACTTCTAAATACCATATCTAGAAAGATTTCATCACGAATGTCACCCTGATAGAAAATTGGTTTCTTTCCAGTTAATGCTTCAATTCGACTTAACACTTCAACTTTTGCATTTAAAAGACTGTCTACGATGATAGGTTGCATACCAGATTCAATCATTTTTACACAGGTATGACTGCCTATATATCCTATACCTCCAGCAACTAATACCTCCAATTTTGCCTCTCCAGCTTTAACTTTATATCATACTGTTTCATCTAAAAGATACAGCCAAGATTGGTATTCAAAAAAAACAATTTATTTTTTCCTTTCAAGAACTAAGAAAGAATTTAATATTACAATACATCAACAGCGTTTAGGTCAGTAAACACTTTTTCAAGATGAGCAATCATAGAGACTTGAGCAGCACGTAGCCACACACGTGGATCGTAATACTTCTTATTTGGAATATCTGCGCCAGTTGGATTACCAATTTGACTCTGCAAATAGTCACGGTTTTCAATTTCATATACACGAATTCCATTCCAAGTCGCCCACTGCGTATCGGTATCGATATTTATTTTTACAACACCGTAATTAATAGACTCTTGTATTTCATCAGCACTGGAACCAGAACCACCGTGAAATACAAAATTTAGAGAGTTAGGAGCAATACCAAATTTTTTAGTACAATGTTCTTGCGAATCGCGAAGAATAGTCGGAGTTAAAACAACGTTACCAAGTTTATAAACACCATGTACATTCCCAAAAGAAGCAGCGATGCTAAAACGCGGACTAACAGAACTTAGTTTCTCATAAGCATAGGCTACATCTTCAGGAGAGGTATAGAGTTCAGAAAAAATCATACCAGAGTTATCCACACCGTCTTCTTCACCGCCAGTACAACCGAGCTCAACTTCAATCGCCATACTAATTTTATTCATACGTTCTAGATATCGAGAACAAATTGCAATATTATCCCTTAAAGGCTCCTTAGAAAGATCCAACATGTGAGAGGAAAATAGGGGCCTATTGTTTTTTTCAAAAAAATCTTCCCCAGCATCCAGCAAATCATCGATCCATGGAAGAAGCTCCTTAGAAGCATGATCAGTATGCAAAATCACTGGAATACCGTACGTTTCAGAAACAGCATGCACATACTTAGCCCCAACAATAGCACCCAAAACTTGAGCTCCTTGACCTTCAAGTTTAACTCCTTTTCCAACGAAGAAAGCAGCCCCACTATTCGAAAACTGAAGGACAACTGGAGATTTAACTTTTGCAGCAGCTTCAAGCACAGCGTTGATAGAATCAGTCCCAATAACATTCACCGCAGGAAGAGCGAATTTATTCTCCTTTGCTACTTGGAATACCTTTTGTACATCATCACCAAAAATTACACCAGGTTTCACGAAATCGAAAATCTTAGACATAGAATTAATCCCATTTATATCTACTTTTCTAAAAATTTGCCGAAAAATGAACGTCATATCACTTCTTGTTAGCTACCTATCTATAAATTAAGGCTAACAGAAAAGCGCTCACCATGCTAAAACAAACCTTGTTTTCTCTAATATTTGAGAAATAATTACTTAGCGCGTTCTTCAAGCATCGCTACAACTGGAAGCACTTTTCCTTCAACGAACTCAAGAAACGCACCACCACCAGTAGAAACATAAGAAACGTCAGCCTTAATACCAAATTTATCGATAGCCGACAAGGTATCGCCACCACCCGCTACAGAAAACCCTGTAGATTTCGCAATTGCTCTAGAAACACCAGCTGTACCTGCTTCAAAATTTTTGAATTCAAACACACCCATCGGACCATTCCAAAGAATAGTCCTAGCTTTACTAATAATTTTAGTCAAAGCAGCTATTGAATCAGGACCTAAATCAAAGATCATATCATCATCTTGCACATCAGCAACCTTTTTAATTTCTGCTTCTGAGTTTTCATCAAACGCTCTGGCGCATGCAACATCAATAGCTACTGGTATCGAACATTTTTTTGTCAACTCACTGGCTGTTTCAACTAAATCAGCTTCATATAGCGATTTACCTACATTGTAACCTTTAGCTGAAATAAAGGTGTTCGCAATACCTCCACCGACAACAAGTTGATCGGCAATCTCAGATAATGATTTAAGAACTGTCAATTTGGTAGAAACCTTAGCTCCGCCAACGATAGCAACTAAAGGTCGAGCTGGATTATCCATCGCTTTACTTAACGCTTCCAACTCAGATAACAACAATAGACCGGCACAAGAGACAGGAGCTCTCATACCGATGCCATACGTTGAGGCTTGAGCGCGATGAGCTACACCAAATGCATCCATTACAAAAACATCGCATAATACGGCATATTTTTTAGATAACTCTTCTTCATTCTTCTTTTCACCCTTATTGAAACGAACATTTTCCAAAACAACAAGTTCCTTAGCGTTCAGCTCTAGACCATTTACATAATCTCTAACTAATTTAACTTCACAACTTAGTAAACTATTTAAACGATCAACAATCGGAGACAAAGAAAAATCTTCGGCAAACTCACCTTCAGCTGGGCGACCTAAATGAGAAGCAACCATTACCTTTGCACCAGCTTCTAAACAATATTTAATGGTTGGCAAGGATGCAAGGATACGAGCATCCGAGGTTATCTTACCATCTTTGATTGGCACATTTAGATCAGCGCGAATAAAAACACGCTTATCTGCTAATTCCAGATCAGTGACTTTAATTACAGACATAGTCTGTCCTCTTAAGTATTAAATAAAGACCTCTAGGCTTTAAATTTAAGCCGAGAGCACGACAGATCACTCTTCTAAAATAAACAACTTACATGGAGGCAATGCTTATTTATTTCAAGGTTCGAAATTCTTCTTTTTCAAAATGAAACATAAATCAAATCTAAAAGCCAGAAATATATTTAAATATTGTGCATTTCAAATCAGTCAAAAATTTTTACCTGAATCGACATATATCCAAATTATAAACTACCTATTTTTTTCTAGATAATCCAAAATCATCTTATGATGGCTCTTAATTTTAAATCCTTTAAATATATGTTCAACCATACCTTGTTTATCAATTAAGAAACTAAATCGATATAAACCATCGTAAATCTTACCCATAAATTTTTTTTTGCCCCAGACACCAAATTGTTCCGCAACAATGTGATTTTCATCTGAAAGTAGAGTAAAAGTTAAATTGTTGTGTTCAATAAATTTTCTCAAACATTCTACAGGATCGGTACTAATTCCTAGAATCGTTACTCCATACATCTCTAACTTAGTTTTAACATCGCGTAAACACTTTGCTTGCAAAGTACAACCTGGACTCATTGCTTTGGGATAAAAATAGAGCAATACTTTTTTATCCAAAAACCCAGAGAGGCTAACTGTCTTTCCATCTTGATTCAACAGAAAAAAATCTGGGGCTACTACACCCGACTTTAATGTTCTCATCAATTTCATCGCTCCTCTAACTATGTTCTATTTTTGTTTAAAACAATTTAAG
Organism: Candidatus Photodesmus blepharonis; assembly: GCF_000731795.2. Classification (GTDB taxonomy): domain Bacteria; phylum Pseudomonadota; class Gammaproteobacteria; order Enterobacterales; family Vibrionaceae; genus Vibrio; species Vibrio blepharonis. The sequence continues at coordinate 75,974 of NZ_JGVK01000006.1, forward strand.
TTATCATTCATCAAACAAAACTCTAACTAGAAAAACACACCCTTTATTACCTACTATATTTATGAGGATATGCACCCAACGAATTAAACGAGCTTAATTGCTTGTATTAATCAAATGTCTTACAGTAACATGCAGTTTGAACCTTTATCTAGAGATCTAATAAATGTTTTCAGGAAGTATAGTTGCGCTAATTACACCATTTAATGCAAAGAATGAAATAGATTTTAGTAGCCTAAAAAAACTGGTTGATTACCATGTAGCAGCCGGTACAAATGCTATTGTATCCGTCGGCACAACGGGGGAATCTCCAACACTCACTCTTCAAGAGCACGTTGAAGTTGTAAGCAAAACCGTCGAGTACGCCAAAAATCGTATTCCTGTTATTGCTGGAATAGGGACAAATGCGACTCATAAATCGATAACCCTCAACCATCTTTTGAACGACATAGGCATTGCTGGCTTTCTGCATGTAACACCTTACTACAATAAGCCAACTCAAGAAGGTTTATACCAGCATTATAAGACAATTGCGGAAAAAAGTGATATACCGCAAATTTTGTATAACGTTCCTACTCGTACTGGAGTTGATTTATTACCGGAAACAGTTGCCCGTCTCTCTCAAATTGAAAACATAATCGCTTTGAAGGACGCGACTGGTGATTTAAAAAGAATCTCGATTCACCGTAACCTTTGTGAAAAAAACTTCATCTTGCTTAGCGGTGACGATAATTCGAGTTTCGATTTTTTAAAACAAGGTGGACAAGGTGTTATCTCTGTAACCAGCAACATTGCTGCCAAAGATATGGCAAAAATGTTTCATTTGGCAAAGGAGAAAAAGTTACAAAAAGCAGAAGCTATTAATCAGCGCTTAATGCCATTACATAAAAGTCTATTCGTAGAATCTAATCCAATTCCCGTTAAATGGGCAGCTCATAAAATGGGACTTATCGTAGAGAACAATTTACGTTTACCTCTAACAAAACTTTCCGAGAAATTTCATCCCATTGTTAAACGAGCAATGCATCAAGCTTGTATTTACTAATATGTAATCTAGCTTCTAGCCTAGCTGGATATTGCAAAGTAAACCAACTAATTCTAAAAACAAAACTTCAATTTTATCTAACTTTAAAGCATGCAAATTATGTATGAGTGTATTACACTGTCGCAGTTTCGATGTTTTTAAGCCATACAAATGGAAATTTTTCAATGAGGCCAGTGACTATCCTTCTTCTATGTGGCGGCAACTCAGCAGAGTATGCAGTATCACTAATGTCAGCCAATTACTTACAATCTCAACTCGAACTAACGCAATCCTTTTCCGTAATTTGCGTAAAAATTAAGAAAGATGGTTGGTATAATAGCAATGATGACTTAGTATATCTAGATACTAATAACTCTAAACTTAACAGTGAAGTAAGTTCGATACAAATAGATTTTGCCATACCATGCATACATGGATATCCAGGAGAAACGGGGGATATCCAATCTGTGCTTGAACTTGCAAGAATCCCTTACTTAGGTTCTCGACCTGAAGCCAGCAGTAATAGCTTTAATAAAATAACATCAAAACTCTGGTATAAGGCACTAGATATCCCCAATACGCCATATCTCTTTCTTAACGAAAATAATAGAGAAGCCTTCGAAAAGACTAGAAATGCCTTGAAACGTTGGAAAACAATATTTATAAAAGCAGCAAGACAAGGGTCTTCAGTTGGATGTTACAAAGTAACAGATGTCAAAAAGATACAAGAATCTATCAATTTTGCGTTTCAATACTCTAGTCAAGTGTTGGTTGAACAAGCAGTCAAATCAAGGGAACTAGAAGTAGCAGCATACGAGTTCAATGGAAAATTGCATATTTCAAAACCTGGTGAAATAATAACACCAAATGATGCATTCTATTCGTATGAAGAAAAATATGGAGCAAACAGCGGTTCTGTTGTAGAAATTGAAGCTTCTAATTTAACACAAAAACAGAAAACTACCATTTCAAAAAATGCTCGAAAAATCTTTATTCAAATGCGTCTAAGACACTTATCACGAATAGATTTTTTCTTAACAGAAGATGAGCATATTTATTTGAACGAGATTAATACATTTCCTGGAATGACATTAATGTCAATGTTTCCTAAAATGCTTGAAAATAATGGACACAAATTTTCTAAATTCTTATCCAGCTGCATTTATGGCTCAATTAAAAAAGGCTGCTCTAAAAAATCTCTTTTTTAAAAAAAGAATCACTCTTCCGCGCTAACATCTTCGTCATGATTTGACAAGACATTCCATACTGCTTTAACCAAAGTTGCCAATGGTATCGCAAAAAATACTCCCCAAAAACCCCAAAATCCTCCAAATACAAGAACAGAAGAAATAATCGCCACGGGATGCAAATTAACTGCCTCAGAAAACAGAACTGGAACTAAAATATTACCATCCAAAGTTTGAATGCTGCTATAAATCAACATCAACCAATAAAATTGGGGCGTCAATCCCCATTGAAAAAGACCAATAATAGCTACTGGAACAGTAACTACTGCAGCACCAATATAGGGAACTAATACAGAAAATCCAATTGCAACAGAAAGTAATACAGCATAGCGCAAACCTAACACTGCTAAAGCGACATAACTAATACCTCCTACAATTAGAATTTCTAAAACCTTACCACGAATATAATTCGAAATTTGATCATTCATCTCATACCAAACTTTATTTGCCAATTTACGATTTTTTGGAAGTACAACAGTAACTATTGAAATCATTTCTTGCTTATCCTTTAATAAGAAAAAGACTAAAATCGGAACTAAGACAAGATAAACAACTAACGTTGCAATACTAAGTAATGATGCTACAGAACCTTTTAAGATACTTTCTCCAACCGCAATAACTTGATTTTTTATATTAGCTATCAATAATTCAACAATCTGTAAATTTGCCAATTCTGGATAACGCTTAGGGACAATAGATACAAAATTTTGCAAACCTATATACATGTTAGGCACATCGTTAGTAAAATTCCCAACTTGCTGCCAAATAGTAGGCACTAAGCCAAATACCGCCATCAGCATTAAACTCGTGAAAATTAGTATTACTAAAACAACCGACAAAGTACGAGAAATACCTAATCTGCTTAAGTTAACGACCGGCCACTCCAACAAATAAGCAAGCACCATTGCAACTAACAGAGGGGCAATGAGATTACCAAAAAAGTAAATAATAATAAAACCAAATACTAAAATAGCCGCAAGACTTACTGCATGAGGATCAGAAAAACGCTGTTTATACCAACAACTAACCATCTCTAACATTATATAATATCTACCTAATCACTTACAGTTAACAGGGAAACCACTCAAAATAACATACAAACACTGCTAAAACTTATAGGAGCTCGCGCAAATAACGGTACCAATGCAGGTACTATATTACTTTCTGTTCAATTTACTTTAGACTTCATTACCATTCTTTCTAGCAGAATTACAGGGTTCAATACAATTACATATTTTATCTACACCGAGCGAACCTAACCCACCACAACTACCCTTTACAACTTTTTTTTGTAGAATGTAACCAATTGCCATTCCGAAAATAACTATGGTAAAAAGAAAGAATGTCAAAAAAAATGTACTCATAACCTATCCCTTCACTCTATTTCCTTAACGAATGTTTTATAAGCTTCAGAAACCACTTCTCGAAAACCATCTTCTGTTTTTACAATCATGTATACAGGAATATTATGCCGATTCGCCACTTCCATACCTTTTATCTCCCCTAAAACCATTAATCCAGTAGCTAAACCATCAGCTGTCATCGACGATTTATCAAAAACAGTTACAGAAACAACCGTATGCGTAATAGGTTTACCTGTTTTTGGATCTAGGATATGTGAATAACGAATCCCATCACGTTCGAAATAATTTCGGTAATCACCTGATGTAGCAACTGCTGTATTGCCTGGTTCAATAATTTTTTGAATACTCCGTCTGTCTAGAGTAGGTTTCTCAACAGCGATTCGCCATGGAACTCCTTTTCGATTTACACCTTGCAGATACATTTCACCACCAATCTCTACCATATAGTTTTGAATACCCTTCGATTTCATGTGATTAGCGATGACATCTACTCCCCAACCTTTGACAATAGCGGAAAGATCAATATATAAACCTGGTAGTTTTTTGCTAATAGCGAGATCTGTCACATTTAAATGATGAATACCAATACTAGCTTGACACTCCTTTAGTTCAGCACTTGTAGGAACATCAACAAACTTAGCTTCCGGACCAAACCCCCATAGATTAACCAAAGGACCAAGGGTAATATCTAACGCTCCCAAAGTAAGATGATTAATACGAATAGCTTCTCTTAAAACGATCACAATTTGTGGCGATACTCTAAAAGGTAAATTACTCTGATACTGATTAAATTGACTCAATTCAGAATCTTTGCGATAAGTCGACATCTGATTACTAATTTCTTCAAGCAGATAACTAATTTGAGCACCTAATTCTTCTGAGGCTAGAGTTTCTTCGGTTTCAAGATATTTGATATTATAAGTGGTACCCATTGTCGTACCATGCAGATATATTTGTTTAACTGCCTTTGTACAACCAGAAAAAATGAGCAAGAAGGTAAGCAGGAAAAGAGACCAGAATCTCACTTGGATGCCCCTCTGTTTTATCAAACAGAACAATTATAAACCAAGACTGAAATACTTACTGAATAAATTATGCACCAAAGTCATCAAGCATGATATTTTCGCTTTCAACACCAAGATTTTTTAACATATCAACAACAGCAGCATTCATCATAGGAGGACCACACATATAATATTCGCAATCTTCAGGTGCCTCATGATATTTCAAATAATTTTCATAAATCACATCATGAATAAAACCTGTATAACCACACCAATTATCTTCAGGAAGAGGATCAGAGAGAGCAACATACCAAGAAAAATTGTCATTTTTTTCCTGCAAATTATCAAAATCTTCGATATAAAACATTTCACGTTTAGAACGTGCGCCATACCAATAGGTTATCTTGCGCTTAGACTTAAGACGTAGCAGTTGATCGAATATATGTGAGCGCATCGGAGCCATACCAGCACCACCACCAATAAATACCATTTCATTATTGGTATCTTTAGCAAAGAAATCACCAAATGGACCGGAAATTGTACACTTATCACCGACTTTCAATGACCATACATATGAGGACATAATGCCAGGTGGCAACTTAGAACTATTTGCAGGTGGAATAGCAATACGAACGTTCAATTTAATACACCCTTTTTCTTCAGGATACGAAGCCATTGAGTAAGCACGAACTGCAGACTCATTTACAATAGATTCATAGCGAAATAAGCGCAATTTTTCCCAATCACTACGATACTCTTCAGAAATGCTGAAATCAGCATATCTGATATGGTGTGGTCCAGCTTCAATTTGAATATAACTACCAGCACGAAATTGTAACTCTTCACCTGAAGAAATTTGAAGAACAAGCTCTTTAATAAAAGTAGCTTTATTATCATTAGAGATAACAGTACATTCCCACTTTTTTACACCAAACACCTCTTCAGGTAGCTCTATATCCATATCTTGTTTCACAGAAACCTGGCAAGCAAGACGTTCTCCTCTACGCGCCTGAATCTTTGTAATATGCTCAAGTTCAGTTGATAAAATATCACCTCCACCCTGTCTTACCTTTACACGACACTGACCACAAGAACCACCACCACCGCATGCAGATGAAACAAAGATCCCTTGGCTTATCATACTGCCAAGTAGCTTATTACCTGGAAAAGTTACAAAGCTCTTTTCCGGATCAGAATTAACTGTAATTGTGACTCTACCTGCAGGTACCAATGTTTGTTTAGCTAAAAGAATCATCAAAACCAACGCTAATACAATTAAAGTAAACATTGCTACACCGAGAATAATATCCATTGATCATATCCCTTATAAACTGCGCCGTTTACTTAACTTATAATTGAATTCCAGAAAAAGACATAAAACCTAATGACATCAAACCCACTGTGACGAAAGTAATACCTAAACCACGTAAACCATAAGGCACATTAGAATATTTCATTCTTTCACGAATACCTGCAAGTGCAACAATAGCTAGCATCCACCCTAAACCAGAACCAAAGCCGTAAACAAGTGACTCTACAAAATCGTAATCGCGCATTACCATAAATGAAACACCACCAAATATTGCACAATTCACCGTGATTAATGGTAAAAAAATTCCTAAAGCATTATATAAAACTGGAAAAAAACGATCCAGAACCATTTCTAAAATTTGTACAAGCGCAGCGATAACGCCAATAAACGCAATAAAGTTAAGAAAACTCAGATCTGTCCCTTCAATCAAAGCATTTTCTTTTAAAATCCAAACATAAACCAAGTTGTTTAATGGGACTGAAATGGTCAGTACAACAACGACCGCAATACCTAAGCCTAAAGCAGTTCTAACTTTCTTAGATACAGCAAGGAACGTACACATACCTAAAAAGAACGATAAAGCCATATTTTCGACAAAAATCGATCTAACTAGCAAACTAATGTAGTGCTCCACAGCTAGCTTACTCCTTCATCTCTATTTGTTCTGGTTTAAAAATCCGGATCACCCAAATTAAGAAACCGATCAAAAAGAATGCGGAAGGTGCCAGAAGCATTAAACCATTTGGCTGATACCAACCATTATTACTTACCAAAGGTAACAATTCAAAACCAAAGACTTTACCTGAACCTAATAATTCACGGAAAAAACTAACAATAATGAGCACGAAACCATAGCCTAAACCATTCATAATACCATCAAGAAAAGATGGTAGTGGTCCCGACTTCATAGCGAAAGCTTCTGTGCGACCCATCACAATACAATTTGTAATAATCAGTCCAACAAACACTGATAACTGCTTAGAAATATTATAAAAATATGCTTTAAGAATTTGATCAACTACAATGACTAAAGACGCGATAATTGTCATTTGAACAATAATACGCACGCTGTTAGGTATACATTTACGAACAATTGAAACAAAAAAATTAGATAATGCTGTAACAAACATAACTGCCAGCGTCATAACAAACGCCGTCTCTAGCTTAGTCGTCACTGCAAGAGCAGAACACACACCAAGCACTTGTAACGCTATCGGATTATTATCTAATATAGGAGTCCAAACACTTTTTTTATTGATATTTCTTTGTGTAATAGACATTAACTCAAACCTCCTTGACTACGAACCTTTGATAAAAATGGACCAAAACCCATATCACCTAACCAAAAGTTAAATGTACGCTGAACTGCATTGCTTGTAAGTGTTGCGCCTGAAATACCATCAACACTGTACTCAGATGTAATGCTACCTTTCTTAACAATCTTTATAGCGGGCTTATCTTCTACATCAAATAATTTTTTTCCAACAAATTTAGCAGACCATGTTGGATTTTCAACCTCACCACCAAGTCCAGGAGTTTCTCCTTGCTCATAATAAGTAACGGCAGCAACTGTATTACCATCTATTTGTATCGCAACAAACGCATACATCATTGACCATAATCCACTACCATGAATTGGGATAATAACCCTAGATATCTTATGGTCATCTTTAACCAAATACACAACACCAACGTTAGCTCTACGAAAAATCTTGGCCTCATCTTGCTCATATGTCAACTTAATAGAACGAGTTAGATCCTTAGCTGCTTGGCGTTGATCGTAAATTTTAGCGTTTCCGTCTACAAAATCACCTGAATCGAAATCAACCAAACGAGGCTCAATATGCTTAGCAAACACTTCATGGACTTTTTTACCCAAAAAATCAATGCCAGAGATTTCAATAATTTTACTTTGTTTATCTAACACTGTATTTATCTTATGCTGACCACGTAAAACAACGGATACTGTTGATACAACCATTGAACATACTAGGCTTAGTATGACAACAAAAAAAATCGTTTTCTCTACGCTATCATTGCCTACCATAACGAGCTAACCTCCTTTTGACGTTACTCTCAGCAACAACATAATCAAAAAGTGGTGCAAATAGGTTAGAAAATAAGATTGCTAACATCATACCTTCTGGATATGCTGGATTAACAACACGAATCATCACACACATACTACCAATTAGAATTCCGTATATGAATTTACCTTTATGAGTAAACGAAGCAGATACAGGATCTGTTGCCATAAAGAACATACCAAATGCAAAACCACCCAAAACTAAGTGCCAATACCAAGGCATGTAGAACATTGGATTAGTATCTGAACCAAGTAGATTAAATAAAGTAGCAACGATAATCATACCAATCATCACACCTATAATGATACGCCAGGAAGCAATCCCAACATACACGATCATGATAGCCCCAATCATTAACGCCAAAGTTGAGACTTCACCGAAAGAACCTGGAATATTACCAAGAAATGCATCTATCCAACTGATTTTACCACTTGTGATAGAATTCATTAAAGCGTTTTGTCCACCTTGCATCCATTGAGTCAGTGCTGTTGCGCCAGAGAAACCATCAACTGCAACCCATACTGAATCACCTGAAATCTGTGCAGGATATGCAAAAAATAAGAATGCACGGCCAGCAAGCGCAGGATTTAAAAAATTACAACCAGTACCACCAAAAAGCTCTTTTGCAACAACGATACCAAAGGTAATACCCAAAGCTGCTTGGTATAGCGAAAGTGTTGGTGGAAGAATAAGCGAAAATAAGATTGCAGTGACAAAAAAACCTTCATTTACTTGATGTTTCCTTATCATGCAAAAAAGTATTTCCCAAAATCCTCCAACAACAAACACGGTTATATAGATCGGAAAAAAGTAAGTTGATCCAAGTAAAAGTTTACTTATCCATCCAGCGTCAGTACCAAGTGTTCCACCAAGCTTTTCAATTAACCAGTAATGCCAATTATCATCTATGACAGCAACGAGTTCCGATCCTGAATACATGTGATGTAATGCTAATATAGCTTGTCCACCCGCATTGTAAATACCCCAAAACATCGCTGGAAGTACCGCGAAACAAACCATGATCATTATGCGCTTCAAATCCAAACCATCACGGACATGAGAGCTTCTCTTCGTTACTAAACCTGGCGTGTAAAAAAACGTTGCTACAGCCTCATAAAGTACAAACCATTTCCCGTACTTAGCATCTGACTTGAAATGACGCTCCATATTTTCAAGGAATTTTCTAATCATGAATTTACCCTTCTTTTAGAATTATATCGAGACATTCACGAAGTAATTGACCGTATTCACATTTACCAGGACATACAAAAGTACACAGCGCTAAATCTTCTTCATCTAACTCCAATGCTCCGAGACGTTGAGCACTATCCGTATCACCTGAACATAGGTCACGAAGAAGCAACGTTGGCTCTATATCAAATGGCATTACTTTCTCGTAGTTACCAATAGGAACCATAGCACGAGGGCTACCATTAGTAGTAGTTGTCATATGAAATAATTGATCTTTGAAAAAATGACTCAAAAAAGAACGAGTAATAGAAAATTTGCTTTTACCAGGCATAGCCCAACCAAATAGCTCTTTTTCTCCTCCTTCATGCAACACAGAAACTTGTACGTGATAACGACCCAAATAAGCAAGAGGGCCAACAGCCTCAACACCATTTAAGACTGAGCCAGAAATTACGCGAAGATCACCAAATACTAACTCATTATTGGTTACCTCATCCAAGCTAGCACCCAAAATCGTACGAATAAGACGAGGGTTCTTTACTGCTGGACCAGCGAGCGAAATTACTCGATCAACGTGAAGTTCCCCTGTTAAAAACAATTTTCCAAACGCAATAACATCTTGATAATTAATGCTCCATGCTACATTCTCCACATTTACTGGATATAAAAAATGCATGTGGGTGCCAGTGAGACCTGCTGGATGAGGACCATTAAAAACATGCTCTTCAACATTCAATCGATTGGAGTAAAGAGGGTGAGCATCAGATTTGCATACGTAAACCTTATCTTTCGTTAATACCGAAAGAACATCAAGACCGGCAATGAAGGCATCAACCTGCTCATTAATAACTAACTTAGGATCCGCGGCTAAAGGATTAGTATCTATAGCAGTGACAAAAATTGCCTCGGTCGAAGAGTCAACACCTGGCACTCTGCTAAATGGACGAGTACGTAAAGCTGTCCAAAGACCTGATTTAATCAGTTGAGACTTGATGGTGTCACAGTCCAAATAAACTAATTGACCAGCTTCAAACTTAGCGAACGTAATTTGTTCATCACCTATGGTTTCAATCACTACGGATTGTAGGATTCGCTTTAAACCACGATTAATCTCAATTATTCTACCGCTTACTGGCGAAGTAAACTTAACACCTTGATTCTTCTTATCCTCAAAAAGAATTTGAGCCTTTTTAACCTTATCACCTACTTGAACATGCATCGTAGGACGTAGGCCAAGATACTCTTCACCAAGCAGAGCAACCCTATTGATAGTTTTACCATTATTAATTATTTGGGAAGGACCTCCTGAAATGGGAAGATCCAAACCCTTACTTATCGTAAACATATTTGCATTACTTTTTATTTGGGAAAAATTCTAACAATGAACTCGCCAGACGTAAGTAACACCAGTGCTCCTGCTTCTAGCATTATTCTCAACACCCAAACCGCTGTGTTTTACGCCTATTAATAGCCCTACCTCAAAATTGAATCTAACTAGACTATCCAGTTCTAGCATTTTTTCCAAACTCGATACTACACGAAAAAAAACAAAAATAATTATAACCCGCTCTCCTATAAACAAACTATCTTTGCCAACATACTCTCATCTATTTTTGCTTATTCACACATACAGAACTGCAAGGAACGGTTTCTTTTTTTGATTTCCATTCTTCTGGAGTATATGCATGAATCGACAATGCATGGATATGATTTGCTAATTCATCTGAAAGAATTTGGTTAATTGTACGATGACGGACAACTAACTGTTGATTTGCAAACTGATCGCTAACAACAACTAGCCTAAAGTGACTTTCATAACCAGAAACTTTATGTAAATGGCTTTCGTCAACTACTTGTAGTTCAATTGGAGCGAGGTTTCGTTTTAATTTTTCTTCAATCGTTTCTTGAAACATGACAATCCCCTAGCTTATCTCTTCATCCTATTTACATATCACAGACGCTACAGGTCGCTATCAAACGACCTTAACATATTAAAAACGCTCAGAACCAGCAATCCAACATCAGAGACTTCAAACTCTTCTTAACCTATAGGAGCACACAATTTGCCGAAGATGAAACATTAAATATGAACAATGCATCTAAAATGGGATATCATCGTCAAAATCCACTGGTGGTTCATCATATTTCATCTTAGAAGTTGACTCTTGAGCCTTCTCAAAAACGCCACGTTTTTTATCTGTCGATTGTTCTGAAACATCATCTTGAGCACGTCCTCCAAGCATCTGCATTACACCGTTAAAACCTTGTACAACTACTTCAGTTGTATAACGATCTTGACCACCTTGGTCTTGCCACTTACGTGTTTGCAATTGACCTTCAATATAAACCTGAGAACCTTTTCGTAAATATTCCCCTGAAATCTCAGCTAACTTACCGAATAGCACAACACGGTGCCACTCAGTTTTTTCACGTTGTTCACCAGTTGTCTTATCACGCCAAGATTCCGAAGTTGCGATCGTAATATTTGCTACAGCATTTCCACTTGCCATATAACGGACTTCTGGATCAGCACCTAAATTCCCTACTAAAATAACCTTATTTATGCCACGACTTGCCATACTTTGTACACATCCCCCACCAGGTCAACAACTCAAGATTGTAACATGCTTTATGTACGACTAGGATAAATCAAATTGCCTAAAGTAATGAAAAAGCGAACAACATCATATTTTAATATGATGAAATCAGTCTCATTGTTAAATTTAACTTTTAAAAAAACCGTTACTTTTTAAATCGTGCTCAATAAGTAACTAAAGAAAAATTTATTCGAACTGAGTTGATTCAACATATCCAACAATGAAGTAGTAGAGCATTTCATAATTAAATTGACTATGATAAAAATCACAAAGCACTATTTTTTTCTAAAGCTTACCTTTTTTTAGCCGCTAAGATAGGTATTAGGTATGAAGAAGGCAAGGCGGATTCAAGAGCGCAGAAGACTATTATGATTTAACGGAAATAATATAGACAATATTCTGTGATAATCGCGTAATACAACCTGAATATATTGCTACTGTATTTAAAAGATCAAAGAATCAATAGGATTTCTTCTTCTAGGCTACAGATCGAAATTTTGAATATGTAATTTCATTATAAATATAAATAATAAGCTTTAGGAAAAATTCAATGAAAAAAAATACAACTTTTCTTAAATACAAATATCACTAAAAATTTAAGGTGACAGGAAGATTGTTATGGAAATACCATCCGATACATCTAACATTCAGCCTTATGCATCAATAAATGGTATTAAAATTGCAGTTGAGGACAATAACGATGCATCCAACATTACCGCTAATAAAGAGGATAGGAAAATACCGGAAACAGAGCGTGAAAAAATGGCAGAGCAAATTAGTGAGTTTATCTCTTCCATCAATACTGATTTATCTTTTCGTATTGATGAAAAAGCTAAGAGAAATGTTGTCACTATTTATGAAACTAGTACTGGTAAGATTATTCGTCAAATACCGGATGAAGCAATGCTGGAAATATTACGAGATCTTAGAGATCAAGTAGCACGTTATACCTCTGGGCTGTTGATAGATAAGGTTTAATATGTCTAGGAGACATTTTCATGAACTTAAATCCTTTAGGGATGGCTGCAAATATAGACTTAAATTCTATGGTTACGAAGATTGTTGACGCAGAACGATTACCCAAACAGAAACGTATTGATCGTGAAGTGGCTAATATTAATTCCAAAATTAGTGCATACGGACAACTTAAGGCGTCGTTGGATACTATGAAGGATTTAATGGTAGATTTTCGTCAAGAGAAGACTTTTTCGGCAAGAAAAGCTCATACTTCTGATGAAAACGTTGTTGTGGCGATGGCAACAACAGGCGCCATTGCTGGTCAGTACACTATGAATGTACTGCAACTTGCCAAAAAACATAAAATCGCATCCAGAGTTGTACCACAACAAGAAGATAGATTTGGTCCAGGAGATTTACAAATTCAACTTGGTAATAAAAGGTTTTTAATTAGCATAAAGAATAACTCTAAGCTAGTAGACATAGCAAAAAAAATAAACGGAAATCAAACTAATCCTGGAGTACAAGCATCTATCATTAATGAGAACGAAGGAAAACGACTTGTTCTTACTTCAAATATATCTGGCAAAGAAAACACTATACGAGTATCAGCACATACACAATCAGACAATCCACTAAAGAAATTTGAGTATAAATATGAAATAGACGATACTGATCCCCAAGTTACAAAAAAGATACTAAGTACATACCAAGGCATGATTCAAGTTCAGCCCGCACAAAATTCAGAAGTTATAGTTGATGGTATCGCACGACTTTCTAGCCACAATAACATAATGGAAAATGCTATTAATGGAATTAACTTAACTTTAAAAAGAAAAATGGAACTTAACGAGCCACCGATAAAAATTGACATCAGATATAATACACAGAAAGTAGAAAAGAATATTGAACGTTTTATTGCTGCTTATAACCAATTTCACCAAACGTCGAAAGAACTGAGCTCTCTTGATCCTAAAACAGGGCAAGTAGGTCCTCTAGCCGGTGATAATGTTGCTATGAGCATTGCTTCTCGCCTGAAAAAAGTTTTTTCATCGCCAATTCTTCCAGCTCCTCAAGAAATCAAATCACTAACTGAATTTGGTATTACTACTACGCGCCAAGGTACACTTGAAGTTAACTACAGTATTTTAAATCGAAAAATCAATGATAATTTTAATAAACTCAAAATGTTTTTCGGCGGAAATCAAGGATTTGCAAGAAAAATAGAAGATGCCATTCAAAATATAACAGGAACAAGTGGAGCAATTCGTATTCAAGAGAAAAGTTTAATGGAAAAGAACTACCGACTCAAGGATGACAAAATGCTGCTTAAGCATCGCATGGATAATCTAGAAAAACGTACTCATGCCCAATTTACTTCTATGCAAAATGCAACCAGAAAAATGCAGTATCAATTAACCAGTATGATGGAGGCAATAAAATTAACAACATGATTGAATTAACGGATGTACGTAATTTAGATAATAAAATTAGATCAATTTTAAGCAACAAGGAGATTCATGCTAAAGAAATAATTAAACTTGTTGATAATAGAGAACAAATATTGCTAAAAATTTTAAAATACATAAAAGAAACACCAAATCTTTCTAAATCCAAAAATTGGGTCTTACTGTTGGAAGAAACAAAGCAACTCACTAATCATTTACAACATAAAACCAACCAGATAGGAGAAAAATTAAAAACCTATCGATACGCTTGCAAATCCATTCAAAAGTATGAAAAAATTTAACGACACAATTATTTTTAAAAGAGGGAAATTATGCGCGGTTCTTTGCAGGTATACAAGAAGGTATCTATTGATAGTCAACTGACTTTAGCGTCACCACACAAGGTTGTCCAAATGCTTATGGCTGGCTCAATAGAGCGTTTAATTCAAGGAAAAACCGCGATGCAGCAGGGCAATATTTCGGTAAAAGGCGAATGTTTGGGTAAAGCGTTAGACATCATAATTAGCTTAAGGAGTTGCTTATCAATGGATGATGGTGGAGACGTAGCAAAAAACTTAGACCAACTCTACGAGTTCATGATAACGCAAATTTCAACAGCAAACAATAAAAATACCCCAAAGCCAATAGACGATGTCATCGAAATCATTCGTGAAATCAAGTCTGCTTGGGATCAAATCCCTCGGAAGTATCATAATCTAACTGTAACTGATATCAAGGTTTCATCTTAAATTTTCCACTAATATCACATCCAGAAATTGCCTGGTTGCCTTATTTATTTTATCCAATAGAATGAATGCCGGCTCCAGTCGCTCCTTACTACTGGTTTCTGTTGATTGGCTATAAACTTAATTAAAACTTAAGGTAATTATCCCTGTTTATGCAAGGTTTATCAAAAATACTTGTTATCGAAGATGACGCACAAGTACGTGTGAATCTTGAAAATATCTTAAAATTCCTCGGAGAACAATGTGAAGTCATCACTCTAGAGCAGATTGAAGAACTAGACTGGTCAGCGCTCTGGTCAGGATGTGTTGTTGGTTCCTTGTATAGTAAAAAATTTCCCATTCAACTTATCCAAAAACTCGCCAACGCAGATCATATACCACTACTGATTGCCGGTAAACACTCATACCCCATAGAGAGCTATCCTCAATACGTAGGAAATTTGGAATTTCCTCTAAATTATCCTCAATTAAGCAAAGCTCTTCTCAATTGTAAAAATTTTGCGAATAAAAAAAAGAAACATCAATCGCACTTGTATAAAGATCCTCTCTTTTGTAAATTTGTTGGTCAAAGTTTGATTATCCAAGAAGTACGTCATTTAATCGAACAAGTATCAAATACTGAAGCCAACGTATTAATTTTAGGTGAATCAGGCACCGGCAAAGAAGTTGTAGCCCGAAGTATTCATTACAATTCTGCTCGTCGTAGTGCTCCATTTGTACCGATAAATTGTGGAGCGATACCACAAGATCTCTTAGAAAGTGAACTATTTGGACATGAAAAAGGAGCTTTTACCGGTGCAATTACTTCCAGGAAAGGTCGTTTCGAACTCTCTGAAGGTGGTACGCTATTTTTAGATGAAATTGGCGATATGCCAATGTCCATGCAAATCAAGCTACTGCGTGTCCTTCAGGAGCGTAGTTTCGAGCGCGTCGGTGGAAATACAACTATCCAAGTCAATGTTCGTATTATTTCAGCAACACACCGAAACTTAGAAAATATGATTGCTAATGAGTCTTTTCGTGAAGATCTCTACTATCGCCTAAATGTTTTTCCTATCGATGTGCCAACATTACGAGATCGCAAAGAAGATATCCCACTGCTACTAAAAGAATTCATAACACGTACTGAAACTACAAATAACGAACCCACTCGCTTTACCCCTCGTGCTATGAACGCTTTAATAAAACATGATTGGCCAGGGAATGTTCGAGAACTTTCTAACCTGATTGAAAGAATGGTTATTTTATATCCAAACACCTTAATAGACATGAATCATTTACCCATTAAATATCGTTATAACGATACTTCTAAATTTCGATTGGGACAAAGAAAACTCATTGCTGCCGCAGAAGAAGAACGTAATGCGTTAGCTGACATTTTTTCTAAAAAATTTAATTCTGAAAACAAAAATTCTTTCCAAGATAGCCTAGATAAGTTCAGTACATCTCATCTACCCCCAGAAGGCATTAATTTAAAAAAAATTCTCGCTAAATTGGAAGTAAAAATGATTAACCAAGCTCTAAAGGCTCAAGGTGGTATTGTTGCTAGAGCAGCCAATATGTTAGGTATACGTCGAACAACATTGGTAGAAAAAATACGTAAATATAATTTGCAACGATAACTCTCCGATCATTATCACTAATATTGAATCTATTTTTGAATCCTCTAACTTACACTCTACCGATTAATTCACTTATATTTACCAATAGAAATATGACATGCAACCAATAACTCTAGAAAAAAAACGATCCTATCTGGACAATCTTGAAGAGCAAGTCAAAAGATATAAACAAGTACTGGATATAATGCCTGCTGGTCTGATATTACTCGATACGCAAGGTATTGTGCAAGAGGCGAACCCAGAAGCGTTTAAATTGCTGAATGTCCCTCTGCTAGGAAAAAAATGGTTTTCAATCATTCAAACAGCATTTGCTCCAAAAGACGATGATGGACATGAAATATCTTTACGAAATGGACGAAAAGTACAGTTAGCCATTTCACCATCGAGCACTGGCCAGCTAATATTCATAACTGATTTAACAGAAACACGTTTACTGCAATCTCGCATAAGTGATTTACAACGGCTTTCTTCACTAGGACGTATGGTTGCATCACTCGCTCATCAATTAAGGACACCACTTGCTAGCACTATACTTTATGCATCAAATCTCACAATTAGCAACTTATCACCTGAAATTAAACAACGTTTTCAATCAAAATTGATGGATCGACTCCATGATCTAGAAAAACAAATAAATGATATGCTATTGTTCGCAAAGGGTGCTCAAAACAAAATTATCGAAACTTGCACTATTTCAGATCTAATAACTGAATTAACTCCTATGATCGAAACATCTTTGACAAATAATCAAATCAATTATTCTCAAGAAGTCGAAAACGGAGGAGTCACACTCTTAGGTAATATTAATTCTATTGCTTCAGCGATAAGTAATTTGGTGATAAATGCAATTCAAATAGCAGGTAAAAAATCAAAAATAAATGTTTTTTTTCGAACTATAAATAATGAACTTAAAATATCAGTACAAGACAATGGCCCTGGTATACCTGAAAACATCCAAAGCAAAATTACAGAACCATTCTTTACTACCCGTTCCCAAGGAACTGGCCTTGGATTAACAGTTGTTCAAATGGTATGTACCGCTCATTCTGGACGCTTAGAAATAGTTTCAAAACTAGGGGATGGTGCGTGTTTTACTATGTATATTCCTCTTCAGTATAGTAGATCCAATACTCCAGATTCTATCCGCGTAGGAAAATAAATGATGATTCAAAATACAGTTCTAATTGTGGAAGATGATCCAGGTCTGCGAGAAGCACTAGTAGACACACTAACCTTATCAGGCTATAAATGTCTAGAATCTTACAGCGCAGAAGACGCCTTAATAAAGCTTAAATCACATTCTATTGATATAGTTGTTTCCGATATACAAATGGAGGGTGCAGACGGTTTAGCCCTGCTCAGAAATATTAAGCGAAACTATCTAAGCTTACCAGTGCTACTTATAACAGCTTACGCCAGCGTCGAAGACGCAGTTTCAGCAATAAAAGAAGGTGCTGTTGACTACATAACAAAACCATTTTCACCCGAAGTTTTACTCAATATGGTAAGTCGCTATACTCCCATAAAATCAGACAACAACGGTGATGTTATTGTAGCAGATAATAAAAGCTTAAAGTTAATGGCTCTAGCTGATAAAGTCTCGAAAACCAATGCTAATGTACTAATACTTGGGCCAAGTGGTTCTGGAAAAGAGATCATATCTCGATACATCCATAATGCTTCCAACCGTAAAAATGGTCCATTTATTGCCATTAATTGTGCAGCAATTCCAGATAGCATGTTAGAAGCAACGTTATTTGGTTACGAAAAAGGAGCTTTTACTGGAGCATTCAAAGCTTGCCCAGGTAAATTCGAACAAGCACAAGGAGGAACTATTTTGCTCGATGAGGTCAGCGAAATGGACTTAAATCTACAGGCCAAACTGTTACGCGTTCTTCAAGAACGAGAAGTAGAACGTTTAGGCAGCCATAAAAGCATAAAGCTGGATATACGAGTTCTATCAACTAGCAATCGGGATCTTAAACAATACGTACAAGAAGCTAACTTCCGTGAAGACTTATACTATCGCTTAAACGTATTTCCAATTTCGTGGCCTGCGCTATGTGAGCGCAAAGGTGATATCGAGCCCCTTATTAGATATTTAATTGAACGTAACTGCAAAAAATTAGGACTACCCATTCATAGCATTCATGCAAGCGCAATATCAAAACTACTTCGCTATTCTTGGCCAGGCAACGTGCGTGAGCTTGATAACGTGATACAACGAGCTTTAATACTTAGCAATAACAGATACATCACAAGCGAACATATTTTGTTGGAAAACATTGATTGGGAAAATGCAGGAAGTTTACAACAAATATTGGAGTCCAACTCAAATTCCAAAACTACAAAAACAACATCCACTATGGACATTAAAGAGAGCAATTCAACAACGCTTGAAGGAGAGCTACAAGAACAAGAGCGTGTTATTATACTTAAGACACTTTCTGAATGTAACGGTCGACGTAAGGAAATGGCTAAAAAACTTGGAATTAGTCCACGCACACTACGTTATAAGTTAGCAAAAATGAAAAAATTAGGGATAATTCCCATTAAGCTGTAACTTAAATTCAGAACAAGCAGCAACGATCCGTTATCTTATATTTAATTTTAGAAAGTAGTGCATAATTCAAAGCATGAAAAATGAGAGGAAAAAATGGAAATCAACAATTTAGATAATAAAATTCAACCTTCGTTTATCAAATCTAGTATTTCGCAAGGTTCCTCAACCCTTCAAAGGGTAAATTCGAATTTCAGCAAAATGCTAACTGAAGCCATTAATAACGTAAATAAATTACAGAAAAATTCTAGTCATTTGCAAACAAGCTTTGATCGTGGTGACAAAAACATATCGTTATCCGATGTTATGATTGCTCGTAATAAGTCTAGCATCGCATTTGAGGCAACCGTTCAGATACGCAACAAGCTTATTGAAGCTTATAAAGAACTAATTAATATGCCAGTTTAATGTTCTTGGGTAATTAGCAGTGGCAGATGCAAATCAAACAACAGATTTAACGCTCGCTGATTCATCAGATAATCACGCAATGGTTTCGAGTTCAAATCCTAGCGTAGAAAAACAAAATTCTGGTTTAAATAGAAAAAACTTTGCTAAATTTAACTTAACAATAGGTAACCTAGACCTCTTACGCCAGATAGTTTCAATTTTATCCATTTCAATCTGTGTTGCATTAATCATTATGCTATTTTTCTGGGCTAAAGAATCAGAAATGCGTCCTTTGGGTACGTATGAAACAAATGAACTTATTCCAATTTTGGACTATCTTGATCAAAGAAAAGCTAACTATAAACTAGAAGGCAATACTCTTTCAGTGCCTGTAAATAAGTATAGTAGTCTTAAACTTGATCTTGCTCGTGCAGGGTTAAACCAAGAAACGCAAGCCGGAGACGAAATACTATTAAAAGATATGGGATTTGGAGTTTCACAACGCTTAGAATCGGAGCGTCTTAAACTTAGCAGAGAACGTCAACTTTCTAAGGCTATTGAAGAAATGCAGCAGGTACGTAAAGCGCGTGTTCTTCTTGCTCTACCAAAACAAAGTGTTTTTGTCCGCCATCATCAAGAAGCATCAGCTTCAGTTTTTTTAACGTTACGAACTGGTTCACTTCTAAAACAAGAAGAAATTTACTCAGTAATTGATATGGTATCAAGCGCCGTTCCTGGTATGAAACCAAGCCGTATTACAGTCACCGATCAGCATGGTCGCCTATTAAATTCTGGATCCCAAGATTCAGCATCTTCTGCACGCAGTAAAGAACATGAACTAGAACGTAAACAAGAACAGACACTACGTGAAAAAATTGATTCCGTGCTTATCCCTATATTAGGCTTTGGCAACTACACAGCTCAAGTTGATATTGAATTGGATTTTAGTACAATTGAACAAACGCGCAAACATTTTGATCCAAAATCTCCATCAACTCGTAGCGAGCACACTTTAGAAGATTACAACAATGGTAATATAATTGGTGGTATACCAGGAGCACTTAGTAATCAACCTCCAGCTGACGCATCAATTCCAGAAGATATAGCAAAAATGAAAAGTGATTCTATTGCTGACAAAGCTTCAACTCGCAAAGAAAGTACGCGTAATTTTGAACTAGACACTACGGTCAGTCATGAAAGACGACAAACTGGTACTATTAGTCGTCAAACTATTTCAGTAGCAGTCAAAAATCGAGCATCAATTAACCCAGATAGTGGTCAAACAAACTATACTCCCTTATCGAATAGCGAACTTGACTCAATTCGTCAATTGCTAATTGGCGCCGTCGGCTTCAATGAAATGCGCGGCGACTTACTAAATGTCCTCAGTATGCAGTTTGCAGTACCTGAAGTGGAATCAACAATCGATACTCCAATTTGGGAACATCCAAATTTTAATAATTGGATGCGTTGGATTACTAGCGCTCTAATCATTATTGTGATCGTAGTTGTTCTCCTACAGCCAGCCATGAAAAAATTACTTAACCCAACAACAAATGAAGAACAGCTTCATAAACCAGACAATTTATCTATTAGCGACGATAGCAAAGCAAATTTTATCGATGATAATATCGAGAATAATGAACTATTAGAATTTACTTCCAACATTGATTTACCTAATTTGCATAAAGATGAAGACATACTTAAAGCGGTGCGATCTTTAGTCGCCAATGAACCTGAGTTAGCTGCTCAAGTAGTAAAAAATTGGATGAAATAATGCCTAACGAAATTACGAACCAAGAAAACACAAGCAAGAAAAAAAAACAAAACAGCGTGGATATCTCTAGCATTATTGGCGATGAAAAAGCCGCCATCCTACTACTTAGCTTAAATGAAGATGATGCCGCTGGAATTATTCGTCACTTAGAACCTAAGCAAGTTCAACGCGTAGGTAGTGCGATGGCACGCGCATCAAACTTAAATCAAGAAAAGGTAGGAGCTGTCTATCGTGCCTTTTTGGAAGATATCCAGAAATATACCAATATCGGTGTGAAAAGTGAAGATTTCATGCGTAACACCTTAACGGCAGC
The DNA here is from genome assembly GCF_000731795.2 of Candidatus Photodesmus blepharonis. Lineage (GTDB taxonomy): Bacteria > Pseudomonadota > Gammaproteobacteria > Enterobacterales > Vibrionaceae > Vibrio > Vibrio blepharonis. The sequence continues at coordinate 97,607 of NZ_JGVK01000006.1, forward strand.
ACTTGGTGCAGACAAAGCTAATAATTTAGTTGATCAAATTTTATTAGGCACAGGATCAAAAGGACTGGATTCATTGAAATGGATGGACCCACGTCAAGTCGCTAGCATTATCATTAATGAACATCCTCAGATTCAAACAATTGTACTTTCATATCTAGAAGCTAATCAATCTGCTGAAATTTTATCTCAATTTTCTGAACGCGATCGTCTTGATCTCATGATGCGCATTGCTAATCTAGAAGAAGTCCAACCTTCTGCTTTAGCTGAATTAAACGAAATTATGGAAAAACAATTTGCAGGCCAAGCTGGCGCTCAAGCTGCTAAAATTGGTGGATTTAAAGCTGCTGCAGAAATTATGAACTACATGGATAACAGTCTTGAAAATGTCTTAATAGAACAGATCCGAGATCAAGATGAAGATATGGCAACTCAAATTCAAGATCTTATGTTCGTTTTCGAAAACCTTATAGAAATTAACGATCAAGGTATTCAAAAATTACTACGTGACATACCACAAGATATTCTAAAAAAATCGCTTAAAGGTGCTGATGACACCTTGCGTGATAAGATCTTTAAGAATATGTCGAAACGTGCAGCTGAAATGATGCAAGATGATTTAGACACTATGCCACCAGTGAAAATATCTGATGTGGAAGCCGCTCAAAAAGAGGTTCTAGCTATTGCTCGACGTATGGCTGATAAAGGTGAAATTATGCTTTCAAGCGGTGCAGATGAATTCTTGTAATTGTATTGAAAATACTTAAATAATCAGGGAACAAATATGTTCAATAAGAAAAAGCTAGGCTTCTTGCGCCCTAACAAAAATCAGGCTATCGTTGAGGAAGCTAAAAAATGGAAGTTACCTGACTACAGCGATAAAACAAATAAAAAAATTAGAAAGGAGACTGCAGTTAATTACAATCCTAAACGGACGCTAAACTTTAATGAACCAATAAAAAAAGAAATACCTCCTCTCACTGAAGAAGATATTGAATCAATTAAAAAAAATGCTTATCAGGAAGGTGTGCTTAAAGGTAAGGAAACGGGTTTTAAGAAGGGATATGATAAAGGTAAAAAACAAGGCTTGGATGTAGGTTATCAGGAAGGCGTCGATCAAGGAAAAATCAAAGGCATAAAAGAAGGTCAAGAGTTTATTCAACAACAAGTACAGACTTTCATAAAATTAGCCGATAAGTTTAATCAACCTTTAGAAATGATAACTGATCAGATAGAAAAACAACTAATTGATATGATATTGATTTTAGTTAAAGAAATTGTTCATATCGAGGTGAAAACCAATCCTAAAATTGTTCTAGATACGATTAAACAATCCATCAAAGCTTTACCGATTTCGGAACACACCACGATACTTAAACTTCATCCTGATGATATAGAAATTATCCACTCATTCTATAGTAAAAAAGAACTCGATTCTCGAAAATGGATATTGTCCGCTGAGTCAACACTTAATCGTGGTGATATTCAAATCAAAGTAAACGAATCAAATTTAGACTATAAAATAGAAGATAGAATTCAAAGTGTTATCCGTAATTTTTTGATCTCTAACAATATTAATAGTAATGAATAGTGTTAAAACTCGTTGAACGTCTCACTCGATATAAAATACAAGGACTCGATTCTCAACCTGTCGTATCTGGAAAATTAATTCGTGTTGTTGGTTTGACTCTGGAAGCAACAGGATGCCGAGCACCTATTGGTAGTTTGTGTAAAATTGAAACTGTGCATGGTGAAATGGAGGTAGAGGTCATCGGTTTTTCTGGCGAAGATTTATATCTCATGCCAATGGAGCAAATAATTGAAGTTCTTCCAGGGGCTAAAATAACGCCGCTAACAGACAAAATAGGTCTACCTGTTGGTATGGAACTACTGGGACGTGTAATTGACGGCGTTGGAAATCCATTAGATAACTTAGGTCCAATTTATACCGAAAAAAGAGCATCATTTAATACTGAACCTATCAATCCTCTTATCCGTAAACCAATTAGTGAACCACTTGATGTTGGATTAAAAGCAATTAATGGCCTACTAACTGTAGGAAAAGGTCAGCGTATAGGCTTATTTTCAGGCTCCGGTGTAGGGAAATCGGTTACATTGGGAATGATGACTCATGGTACAACTGCTCAAGTTACAATAGTAGGATTAATTGGAGAACGTGGGCGTGAAGTAAAAGAATTCATCGAACAAATTTTAGGTGTTGAAGGTCGTAAGAATTCAGTAGTCATTGCAGCTCCAGCAGATACTTCGCCGCTTATGCGACTTAAAGGTTGTCAAAGCGCGCTGACTATTGCTGAATATTTTCGCGATCAGGGTTTTGATGTATTACTCTTGATGGACTCATTAACTCGTTTTGCACAAGCACAACGCGAAATTGCATTATCCGTCGGGGAACTACCTGTGGCTAAGGGTTACCCACCTTCAGTATTCGCCAAACTTCGTGAACTTATTGAAAGAGCAGGCAATCGCGGTAAAGATGAGGGCTCCATCACAGCATTTTTTACCATCTTAACAGAAGGAGATGATTTACAAGATCCAATAGCAGACGCGTCATGTGCAATTCTTGACGGTCACATTATTCTGTCCAGAGAAATGGCCAATGCAGGTCATTATCCTGCAATCGATATAGAAAAATCTGTTAGTCGCATTATGCCACGGATTACAACGGATAAACATATACTGCTCTCAAAAAAAGTCAGAAGAATACTATCAATCTGCCGTCAAAATCAAGATTTGATTTCTATTGGTGCTTATCAACCAGGTAAAAACCCAATTATTGATAATGCTCTTGCACTAAAAACTAAGCTTGACCAATACTTACAACAAGGTATAAAAGAGAGGGTGCCATATGATGTGTCTGTTAATATGCTGGAAAGCATTCTTGAAACTGACCCAATTGAGTAAAATGAGATGAAAAAAAAACTGTTTTTTTTATTAAAACAATTTAGGAAACGAGAAAAACAAACCCTCTCAGCACTAAATACCGTTCATGCAGAACTAAAAAATTATCACCAAAAACTTTTAAAGATAAAAGAATATCGACTGGAGTACTGTAAACAACTAATCAAAAAAGGTATAGCTGGACTACCTGCTAATCAATATCAACATCTAAATTATTTTCTCATACAGCTTGATGAAACACTATCAAGAGAAGAACAAACTGAAGCTCATTTGCAATCACGGATTAATAATTTTCAAAAATGCTTATTAGAAATTCGAAGACAATGCCGTTTTTGCGAAGAATTGATCGAAAAAAAGAAAGCTGAGTATCAAAAAAACCAAGATCTTTGTGAAGAAAAGAAGATTGATGAACTTTTCACATCACAATTTAAACGTCATAAACTAAAATAAACTTTATTTTTTTAAATGGTGTATTTTTTGCTTAGCAATTTAGTATTAGCTCAATCACATTTACCAGCAACAATATGAGCATCGTCTATTATGAATGTAAGTTCAATTAAAATTGAAGAACAGTTTCAAGAAAATCAAACCGCAACAAAAAGAAACACTACTTCTAATTCAATAAAAAGTAATACTTTTTCAACGGAACTCATCACTCTACTAGCAGAAAGTTCAAGCAACAATAAAAAAGATGAAGAAACTAATGTCATCAAAAAAAAGATATTGGATAAAAATAAAGAGGCAAATATCAAGCTGAAGCTGAATATTAATAAAAAAACAATACAAGCACCCACAGAATCACTTTTTTCTTCAGAAAAACAAGAAAAAGACGAGCTTTTAGGTGTATTAAATTCATGTGATCTTACTAATACATTTAAACTCAAAGATGGCAAATTCTTGCCTAGCAATACAGAGATAAAAAAACTCTATAAAAATAAAAGTGATGGAGAAAACCTAGTCGCTATTGATTGCGTCCCAAATCAGAACCAAACACTTACTGAATATCCTAAATTTCAAGAGCAAGACAACGCATTTCAATCTTTAAAAACTGAAACCTCAAATATACAAAAAAAAGAGAAAACTGCAATACGATCAGCACAAAATACTGACGAAATTTCAACCGAAAAACTTGGAATAGAAGAGATTGGACAAGAACAAAGAGCGAAAACTGATCAACTAATTATGACGAAACAAATTGTTACTTTGTCTTCAGATCAACAAACAAAAAATTCTGTTTTGAATACAACAACTGCTGAAACCATTGATCAAAAAACTCAAGAAGCTATAACTGCTAAAAGAATCCAACAAAAAAACATTCAATTAATAACCTCTACCGACAACATGTCAGAATCAAAAACTGCTTTTGTAATACGAGTTGATCTCAACCAACTGACACCTCAACCATTATCAATAACACCTCATGCATTGACAATACAGCAACTTAATAATCAAATACCATTGTCTAAAACAGCTTCAAATTCTGAAATAATGAAGAATCTAAATGAAGAACATAACTTATTTATCGAACAAAAAAGCACAGCGTTAATCCAGCAATTCATCACTATTTTAAATCAACAAACTCTCAATGACTCGCAAATGAGTTTAGAACAAATACCAATGACTCATATATCTTCGCAATTTAAAACAAGGATATCAGAGCAAGTTGCAGAACATATCTATATGATAATGTCAAAAAACTTAAAGCATATTAACATTCAATTCGATCCTTCTGAATTAGGGAAAATACAAATTCGCATGAACGTAAGCAATGATAGCACTACTGTAAATTTCACAGTAGTTAATCCACAAACTAAAGATATAATCGAGCAATCCATCCCTCGTTTACGTGAAATGTTAGCCCAACAGGGCATTCAGTTAAGTGACACCTCTGTTCAACAACAAAATTCTGAACAAGAAAATCGCTATTTAGAACAGAGCAGAATAAATTTTAATCCAGCTTCAAACGATATTATTAACAATCAGAAAGATACTAAGGTAGATTTAGATTTAAGTTTGAATATTACAACAAAACATGATGGAATCAGCTGCTACGCTTAAAATTCTATGTGAACTAGATTTAATGAAAGGGTTCCATTGTAGAAATAGTTGTTGAGATCTCACCTCATGGAAGCAAAGATGAAAAGATCTCAGTGATAGAACATTGACAATCATTGGACATATGTGCCTGTTCAGAAATTAGGTATTAGGAAATGACCGAACTATTAAGTCAAGATGAAATTGATGCTCTGCTTCATGGAACAGATAAAGTAGAAGATGAAACGGAAAAGAAAAATAAAAATGGTTCTGTTATAGATTTTGATTTCTCTTCTCAAGATCGTATCGTACGTGGAAGGATGCCAACACTTGAGTTAATTAACGAACGTTTTACCCGACATTTACGCATCAGCCTGTTTAACATGCTTCGTAAAACTGCTGAAGTATCAATTAATGGAGTACAAATGGTAAAATTTGGTGAATACCAAAATACCCTATATGTGCCAACAAGTCTAAATATGGTACGCTTTAGACCGCTGAAAGGAACTGCCTTGGTTACTATGGAAGCACGTTTAGTGTTCATTTTGGTAGAAAATTTTTTTGGTGGTGACGGTCGATTCCATGCACGTATTGAAGGTCGTGAGTTCACTCCAACAGAACGCCGAATTATTCAGCTTTTGCTTAAAATCATTTTTGCAGATTACAAAGAAGCTTGGTCTCCAGTTATGGAAGTAGAATTTGAATACTTAGATTCTGAAGTAAATCCAAGCATGGCAAATATAGTTAGCCCAACCGAAATAATCGTCGTAAGTTCATTTCATATTGAAGTCGATGGAGGAGGTGGTGACTTCCATATCGTTATGCCATATTCGATGGTAGAACCAATACGTGAAATACTAGATGCAGGCGTGCAATCTGATAAGATGGAAACGGATATTCGCTGGAGTTCAGCACTGCGGGAAGAAATAATGGATGTCCCCGTTAACTTTAGAGTTAATTTACTTGATCAAGATATTTCCCTACGGGATTTAATGGAACTACAAGTTGATGATATCATCCCAATTACAATGCCGGAGTACGCCACGATGTTTATCGAAGAATTACCGACATTCCGTGTAAAAATGGGGCGTGTTGGCGAAAATATGGCAATAAAAATTTCTGAAAAAATTAAACGTCCTGATGTAGTTAAAACAGATCTCATTTTTTCTGACTAATATAAAATCTCAAAACTTTCGGAAAATAGTAATCATGAATATTAAAGTAGGTGAATCAAAGAATGGATCAAAATGACGACCAAAAACTGGCAGATGAATGGACTTCAGCCTTAGATGAAGATGCAAAAGCAGAAGAGATCGATGTTAATGATGCTATTTCAGCACCACTGGATGAATTAAAAGATACATCGTCACCAATTTCAGAAGATGAGCGTCGTAAGTTAGATGCTATTTTGGATATTCCAGTTACTATCTCTATGGAAGTTGGGCGATCTAAAATTAGCATTCGAAATCTATTACAACTTAACCAAGGTTCAGTTGTAGAATTGGGGAGAGTTGCTGGAGAATCTCTTGACGTCTTAGTTAATGGCACTCTAATTGCGCATGGTGAAGTCGTTGTCGTTAATGACAAGTTTGGTATTCGTTTAACAGACGTTATTAGTCAGACAGAACGCATTAAAAAACTTAGATAAATAAATATTAGCTACTAAGAAAAAGTTTCTAACAGGTAAATAACTCATGCAACCTAAAGTCTTATTATTTTCTTTACTTCCATCCAGTGCATTTTCTGCATCCGAAGATCAAATTAATCTAATGACAACTTTTGGCTCACTCTTATTCGTTATTGCACTCATGTTATTTTTAGCCTGGTTTTTTAAAAAAATGCGTCTTCCAATATTAATCAATCAAAAAAATTTAAGTATTATTCAGCAACTCCCTGTCGGGGCTAAAGAAAGAATTATGATAATCGAAGCAGGAGAAGAGAGATTTCTTGTCGGAGTAACCAGCCGATCGATTAAGCTCATCTCTAAATTGGAAAAATCTATAACTCAAGAGCATTTACAATTTTCTAAAGAAAATTAGACCATTGAAAATAGAAAAAAAAAATAGTCATATCCTACACATAGCATGTATCGCTATACTCTCTCTTTTTACATTTTCAGCTTCTTCTCAACAAAGAATTAACATTCCTACTCTGAATACTATTATTGCAAATTCTCAGAGTCTTTCTCTTAAGCCAGAAGAAAGACACAATCTATCATCCGATATAGTGATAAGAGATAATGGTATTCCCGCTTTCACCATAACCACTAATCCGGATGGTAGAGAAGACTACTCAATAAATTTGCAAATCCTTGCATTAATGACGATACTTGGTTTTTTGCCGGCTATGGTCGTTTTGATGACATCATTTACACGCATTGTGGTAGTGATGTCTATCTTACGTCAAGCCATAGGTTTGCAACAAACCCCATCAAACCAAGTGATTATTGGTATCGCAATATTCTTAACCTTTTTTATTATGTCTCCAGTAATCAATAAGGTTAATACGCAAGCTGTTCAACCTTACCTAAACGAAGAAATTTCAGCTCGTCAAGCCTTTAAAATCGCTCAAGAACCAATCAAAGCATTTATGCTTAAGCAAACTCGAATAAAAGATCTAGAAACCTTTGTTAATATCGCGGAATCTAAGGCAGTAACACCAGAAGAAGTTTCAATGCAAATTTTAATTCCCGCTTTCATTACTTCTGAACTTAAAACTGCCTTCCAAATTGGTTTTATGCTATTTCTACCATTTTTGATTATTGATCTTGTAATTGCATCTATTTTGATGGCTATGGGTATGATGATGTTGTCACCAATGATTGTATCTCTACCATTTAAACTGATATTGTTCGTTTTAGTGGATGGATGGAATTTGATTTTGTCTACGTTAGTTGGTAGCTTTGCTTTATAGTAACTAAAGTTTATGGATCCTGAATTTTTTGTTGAAATATTCCGAGAAGCACTATGGGTAGTACTTATCATGGTGAGTGTTATTATTGTACCGAGCTTACTTATTGGTTTACTTATTGCCGTCTTCCAAGCTGCAACATCAATTAATGAACAAACATTAAGCTTCTTGCCTCGTTTAATTTTTACATTGCTAACATTGATGTTTTGTGCTCATTGGATGCTACAAATTTTAACAGAATTTTTCTTTAATATTATTGATCGACTACCTCATATACTATATTAGGATATAACAGACAATGGAAGAGTATCCAAGTAACATAATTTTAAGTTGGATATCGAATTATTTTTGGGTTTATGTACGAGTTTCATCAATGTTGATGGTTATGTCAGTAACAGGAGCTAGATTCGTTACTCCTCGAATTCGTCTTTACCTAGGACTCGCGATAACTTTTACTATAAGCACAACAATTCCAACAGTATCTAACGACATTTCTCCATTTTCTTTTAAAGGTTTAGAAATTATTCTAGAGCAAATTATTATTGGAATCTCTATGGGATTTATAACCCAGTTTATGATTCAAACTTTTGTAATTTTAGGTCAAATACTCGGTATGCAATCCAGTTTAGGTTTTGCCTCTATGGTTGATCCAGTGAATGGACAAAATACCCCATTACTTGGTCAATTATTTATGTTTTTATCAATAATGTTTTTTCTATCGACTGATGGACATTTGAAAATGATTCAACTCATGGCTATAAGTTTTAAAACCTTGCCAATAGAAAAAAGTTCACTCAGCGCTGTTGATTTTCGAGAAATAGCGTTGTGGCTCGGTATTATGTTCAAGACTGCGTTAAACATATCACTATCTGGAATCATTGTGCTACTAACTGTTAACTTATCCTTTGGGATGATGACCCGCACCGCACCGCAGTTAAACATCTATTCACTCAGTTTTGCTTTTACACTCTTAGTAGGACTTTTACTCTGTTGGTATATCCTCAGTAGTTTGCATAGCCATTATCACTTATTCAGAATTCAAATCGAACAACAAGTATGTCGTTTAATTCAATTAAATTGCTTATAACGATTCTAGAAGAAAATGCACCATGAAAAGTTCCGGCGAAGAACGCACAGAAGAAGCCACACCCAGACACCTACAGCAGGCTAGATCGAAAGGACAAGTTGCGAGATCAAAAGAATTATCTTCGGTGCTAGTACTAATTTTTGGCGCAATTTCACTTATATGGTTTGGAGATGCCTTAGCCAAAGCACTGTTTCGCACTATGTATCGTTTATTTACACTTAGTCATGAGGAAATATTTAGTCTCTCTAAATTAAATCACATTATTTTAAACTCTTTATCAGATCTATTTAGTCAACTAATCCTTATTCTCATCACATTATTTATCGCCTCACTCGTCGGTACATTTGGGGTAGGAGGTCTGCACTTTTCGGCGCGAGCAGCAATGCCTAAGCTGTCTAAAATCAATCCATCAATCGGTTTTAAACGCATGATTGGACTTCATACTTGGGTAGAACTTATTAAATCAATTTTAAAAATATTAATAGTTTCCAGCATTGCATTTTATTTAATTAACACTTCTAAAAAAGAATTGTTTCAACTTAACATGGGTGCATTTCCAAAAAATATTTTCGATGCTCTGAGTACATTACTAAATTTCACCTTACTTATTAGTTGCTCGTTATTACCAATAGTAGCTATAGATGTTCCGTTTCAAATTTTACGACATACTGCTCAACTAAAAATGAGCAAACAAGAGGTTAAAGATGAATATAGAAATACAGAAGGTAGACCTGAAATCAAGGGTCGAATTCGTTTGTTGCAGCGAGAAATGGCTCAACGTAGAATGATGACAAACGTACTAGAAGCTGATGTTATTATCACTAATCCAAAATACTTTTCGGTTGCACTTCGTTATAAACAAAATTTAGACAAAACACCAATTTTGATTGCTAAAGGTATTGACTATATGGCATTGAGAATAAAAAAAGTAGCGAATGAAAATAACATCCAGATCGTTCCAGCTCCAACACTTGCTCGCTCTTTATACTACACAACAGAACTAGAAGAAAAAATCCCAGATGGTTTATTTACCGCAGTAGCCCAGGTACTAGCGTATGTATTCCAATTAAAACAATATCGCAAGCATGGTGGAAGACGACCTACATTTAAATCAGAAAACATACCGATTCCATCAAATTTAAGGTATTAGAAAACACTTAATATCAAACCAAATTCAATATTTTCCGATTCAAGGTTCTGTCATTCTAGCTTAGAAATAATACATTTCCTTTAAAAAGTTCAATGAAAAAAAGGAAATATATAAACTTAATAGCTCAACGAAGCTTCAACGTTTTTTAAATTCGTATTTACATAGCTTCAATCTCTTCTATAACTAATATCTTAAACCCAGAACTACAATATAACCATGAATAACTGCTATCGTTTATATCTTTAAAGGATGATAGTTATCAAAACTATAATCTTCCAGAGTTCATACCAAAAAATTATTTATTCCAAATAAGCTTACAATCTTGACCATAAAATTTTTTGTCAACAAAGACGCCAGCGACGGCAACCACCTTATAGGAAGCCGATACTAATATTGGAACTCGACGCCTCAACCAACTCGGAAGTTCATATTCCTGAAATAGTTTTTTTAGCTTACGAGAACAACCTCTTTCTACAGGATGAGCAGATAAGCCTGCTGGGTTAAAAATAACACTTAGGGTTTGTTGAGAAAGAGCCTTGAAAGATAAAGTGGCACCTTCACCATTCACAAGAGATAAATATCCCAAACTATCCGGTAACTTAACACTACCTCCTAATTTCAACGGAGCACTCCAAGCGCTAATATCTTGCATATGATTAACTAAGTACAACTTTTTCTTAAATCTTCGCACTTGTGCATCAACAAGGTTAAGTACTGGGTTTGCATCTCGCCTCGATAACGCGATCTCATTCCAAATCCTACTAAGATGATCTTTGCTAGGCATTAAGTAATCCTTGCTCTTAAACCACATCCGAATAACTCTATTCCTTACGACTTCGCTGTATTCGCCTAATGTTCTAATTGATAAACTTCCATCGACAGACATGGCGTTTTGAAACGAACTCGCAAGTAAATCATCAAGTAAATTTTCTTGCTCCGCACACAGCATAGCGCTACGATTAACTGATTTATGAAATGAAGGCCAACGCTCAACAATCACTGGCAGTACTCGGTGACGGATAAAATTACGATCGAAACGAGTATCATTATTGCTTTCATCTTCAATCCAACTAAACTTTTTCTGTTTAGCATACTGCTCAATTAGACTCCGAGTGATATTAAGAAAAGGCCGAACAATAAACCCAGAATTCCAAGGCATGCACTGCGCCATTGAAGAAAGTCCTCTGGGACCACTACCTCTCTTGAGTGCTAAAAAAAAAGTTTCCAACTGATCATCACTATGATGCCCTGTTAGAAGAAGATCACCAATTTCAACGTGCTTTTTTAGAGCTTGATGGCGACCTTCTCGAGCGACCTTTTCTAAGCTAACAACTCCTAAAGTGTTTAATTCAATTCTTTCAACATAACAAGTAATAGATAAATTGGTGCACCAATTTAAACACTGATTAGCCCAGTTATCAGAGAACTGACTTAGGTTATGATGTACATGTACTGCAATACAATCAATTCTCTTAGCATTACGATATTGAACAAGCAAATCAAGCATGACGAGCGAATCTACACCACCGCTAAAACCCAACACAATTTTCGTACCTAAATTATAGTACTTATCAATAATACGAGAAAAATGATCATACAGGCGACTCATACAGAATCCTAAAACTTCCTAGTAAAAAACAAAAACTCTTCTATCTAAATCAACAGTAACCGTACTCCATAATTCGCTGATAGCGACGATTTAGAAGAGAACATCTATCAAATTGTTCCAACTCATTCAATTGTTCCACTAGCATTACTTTTATATTTGCTGCCATTTTAAAGTAGTCTCGGTGTGCTCCACCTAAAGGTTCTTCAACAATTTCGTCGATAAGTCCAAGTTCCTTTAAACGTGGAGCAGTAAGACACATGGCTTCTGCCGCTTGAGGAGCCTTATCAGAATCACGCCATAAAATAGATGCGCAACCCTCTGGTGAGATTACTGAGTATGTTGAATATTGAAGCATATTTACATAATCTCCTACACCAACAGCTAATGCACCACCAGATCCACCCTCACCTACAACGTTACAAATTACCGGAACCCTAAGACGTGCCATCACTTTTAAATTTTTAGCAATGGCCTCTGCCTGACCTCTCTTTTCAGCGTCAATACCAGGGTATGCACCCGCTGTATCTATGAAAGTCACAATTGGCATCTTAAAACGTTCTGCCATTTCCATCAATCGTAAGGCCTTACGATAACCTTCAGGTTTTGGCATACCAAAATTACGTTTTATCTTTTCTTTTGTTTCACGACCTTTTTGATGACCTACAATCATCACCGGCGAACCCTCTAGACGTGCAATCCCACCTACAATTGCTTTATCATCAGAAAATACACGATCACCAGCTAATTCATCAAACTCAGTAAATATATTTTCGATATAATCCAAAGTATGCGGACGCAATGGATGACGAGCTAATTGGGCAGTTTCCCAAGCACTCAGATCACCAAAAATCTTTTTTTTTAACTCTCGACTTTTCTTCTCAAGCTGATTAATTTCTTTTTCTAAGTCCATCATAGACTCATCTTGATGAGAGAGATTACGTAACGCTTCAATTTTTATTTCAAGCTCTACAATTGGCTTTTCAAATTCTAGAAAATTTAAACTCATATACCCGTTCTTCTGTAGTCGATTTTATTTAAAATTTTTAGAGCTGAACTCAAATTCAACCTGACTAGGACCTAACAACTTCCTTAATTCATCTAACAGTGCATCATTTGGACTCACTCTCCATCTGTCGCCAAGTGTCAAACACGCTTTCGCATCTAAACATTGGTAAAATACTTTAACAATCGTGTTCCCTGCTTGATGCATCTTTAGTATGTGAATAAAAGATTTCCAAAATCGATCATCAATTTGTGATTCCTTAACTGTAATAGATAAACTAGAACCATACCTCTCACGAGCAATCTTCAAATCCATAATTTCATGCGCCAACATCTTCGATTTACCACTAAAATCATCAACACTCACCTCTCCAGAAACAATCAAAATTTTATTTTTTTCTAACAATTCAGCATACTTTTTTAATATGTCGGAAAACAATATAACCTCTATACGTCCAGAATGATCATCAAGTATCATTACACCAACGCGCACACGACGCTTATTTGTATAAATGCGAAGTGCAGTAACAAGACCGGAAACAGTAATACGTTTGCTTGGAACTACGTCTTTCAATCGAAAATTAATACAATTATTAAGCTCTTTAAGGTAAGAATTAATTGGATGACCAGTCAAATAAACTCCAAGTGTGTCGTGCTCACCTTCTAAACAAACTTTTTCTGACCAAGGAGAGATCTCGATAGGATTATATCCTACTTCTTTAAACGCACTAGTCAAAACACCAAACATATCAACCTGACCCAATGCTTCATCCTTGCGGTATTGGCTAGCCACCTTAAATGCATCGCTTAATGATGCTATCATCGCAGCTCGATGAGGACCTAGTTTATCTAAAGCACCGGCATAAATTAATTTTTTAACTATGCGTTTATTCACTTTTTTAAGATCAATTCGAGTGCAAAAATCAAATAAATTCTTAAACTTTCCTCCCTTGTTACGAGCTTTAATGATAACGTCGATTGGATTTTTACCAACACCCTTAATAGCACCAAGGCCATAAAGAATTGATCCAGTTTGATCAACATCAAACTGATACAATCCCGAATTTATATCAGGAGAAAGCAATTTAATGTTCATACGGATACATTCTTCAACCAAACCAACAACTTTTTCAGTATTGTCCATATCAGCTGTCATTACTGCAGCCATAAACTCGGCAGGATAGTGTGCCTTTAGCCATAGTGTTTGATAAGAAACTAATGCATATGCAGCCGAATGAGATTTATTAAAACCATAACCTGCAAACTTTTCTACTAAATCGAAAATCTTCATAGCAAGTCTGCCATTGATACCATTTGCCTCAGAACCCTGCTTAAAAATAGAACGCTGCCTATTCATCTCTTCCGGATTTTTTTTACTCATCGCACGACGCAGTATATCCGCACGACCAAGCGTATAACCAGCAAGAATCTGAGCAATTTGCATGACCTGCTCTTGATACAAAATGATGCCATAGGTTGAAGCAAGTATTTCCTTTAGTGATTCATGCTGCCAGACCTTATCCGGATACGATATCATTTCACGTCCATGCTTACGATCGATAAAATTATCGACCATACCTGATTGCAATGGACCAGGGCGAAATAAGGCTACTAAAGCGATAATATCCTCAAAACAATCAGGCTGAAGCCGTTTAATCAGATCTTTCATACCTCGCGATTCAAGCTGGAATATCGCGGTTGTTTCCGAGCTTTTTAACAAATTGAAAGACTTTTGATCATTGCGTGGAATAGATTTAATTTTGATTAACTCCTTACCTTCTCTCTTTAAACGAGAGTTAGCCAAGCCTAGAGCCCAATCGATAATAGTTAGGGTACGCAATCCTAAAAAGTCAAACTTTACCAAGCCTACCATCTCAACATCATTCTTATCGAATTGAGTAACTGGAAAATTGCCTGATGAATCACAGTAAATTGGTGCAAAATCGGTAATAGAAGTCGGCGAAATTACAACACCGCCGGCATGCTTACCAGCGTTGCGAGTGCAACCCTCCAAAATACGACACTTATCAATTAATTCTTTAACTTCTTGATTATTATCATAAAGTTTAAGTAATTCAGGTTCCGCATCAAGTGCTTTCGAAAGCGTCATTCCAGGATCCAATGGTATTAATTTTGATATATGATCAACAAAACTAAATGGGTAACCGAGTACACGCCCAACATCTCGAATCACTGCTTTAGCAGCCATTGTACCAAAGGTAATAATTTGTGACACTGCGTTGCGACCATACATATCTGCTACATGATCAATAACTTGATCACGTTTATCCATACAAAAATCAATATCAAAATCTGGCATAGATATACGTTCAGGATTTAAAAAACGTTCAAATAGCAAGTCATATTCCAATGGATCCAAATCTGTAATACCTAAAGAATAAGCTACAAGAGAACCTGCGCCTGATCCACGCCCTGGACCTACAGGAACACCATTATCTTTAGACCATTGAATAAACTCCATTACGATCAAGAAATAACCAGGAAAACCCATATTATTAATAACTTTTAATTCGGTTTTTAAACGCCTCTTATATTCTAATTGATGTTCGACATACGTTTTTTTGTTTGGAAATAGAAATTTTAACCGCCGCTCTAAGCCTTCTTCTGATTTTTTAATCAAAAAGTCTTCAATTTTCATTCCTTCTGTTGGAAAATTTGGAAGGAAATATTGTCCCAATCGAACAGTTACATTACATCGTTTAGCAATTTCAACGCTATTCTGTAAGGCTTCTGGAATATCAGAAAAAAGCTCACACATCTCTGCTTCATTACGAAGATATTGCTTTGGGCTGTAATCTTTAGGACGATCCGGATCATCCAATGTGAAACCACAATGTATCGCAACACGAGTTTCATGAGCATCAAATAACTCCTGATCTCGAAAAACTACCTCATTGGTTGCAACAACTGGCAAATCTAATTCTTCAGCTAAGTTCAAAACAAAATTCAAATAAGTTTCTTCATCAGAACGATCAGTACGAATTAATTCTAAATAAAAATAATTAGCAAAGTATTCTTGGTAAAACGCAAGGCATTCCCTTGCTAACGCAACGTTTCCTCTAAGTAAAGCTTTACCAACATCACCATTTCTACCACCAGATAAAACAATCAAACCTTTTGCATATTTAGTCAACCACTTCCTATCTATCACAGGTTGGTTTTGAATATGACCACGTAAATATGCTCTTGAAATTAGCAAAGTCAGATTTTTATAACCATTATTGTCAGCTGCTAAAAGGGTTAATTTAGTTAATTCATCACCAAAACAAAAAGATTGAACCAAAAAATCAGCGCCTATAATAGGCTTGACGCCAAAGTTATGTGCGGCAACATAAAATTTTACTAAGCCACATAAGTTAGTAAAATCAGTTAGCGCCATAGCAGGCATATTTAATTCAGCAACTTTTTTGACTAATTCTGGAACCTTAGATAAACCATCAACCATCGAAAAATCACTATGGATTCGAAGATGAATAAATTTAGGATCTGACATTAATTAATTCCAAGAAAAAAATTGAGTTATTCTAAACTCAATCTCGTTCTCACTGGCTTAAATTTTTTACGATATTGATCAATCACACCTTTTTCCTTCAGTACAGCTAAATGGGCTTTAGTCGGATAACCTTTGTGCTTAGCAAAACCAAACTCAGGATACAGTTTGTCGAGTTCTTGCATATCCTGATCACGAGTAACCTTAGCAACAATGGAGGCGGCACTAACTTCCAATATCTTCGAATCTCCTTTCACTACTGAGATACTATCCATCGATAATTTGGGTCCCTTATTACCGTCGATTAATACAAGATCCGGTCTAACACTAAGTGCAAATACGGCTCTCTGCATTGCGATCATCGTCGCTCTAAAAATATTTAATTCATCAATCTCACGTGGTGAAGAACGACCGATTGCCCATGCTAGGGATTTTCTTTGAATTTCACGAAATAACATTAAACGTTTTTTATTAGACAGCCTCTTAGAATCGTTTAAACCTTCAATTGAATTGTTCGAATCTAGCACAATAGCCGCTGCTACAACATCACCAACTAAACTACCACAGCCTACTTCATCAACACCTGCAATAAATCGATATCCCTCAGGATATATAAAAGGTGGAAATATAGCTGTCTCTTTTCTTGTTGCCATAATAATTTTTACTGATTGATTAGAGAGAAAACTGCTTGAACCGCTTTTTTATCAGCACCTTGTTGAAGTAGTTTATGCATATCGTTAAAGCGTTCAATCAGAATATGGTGATTACCTCTTAACATGCAGTTCAGAGCAGAAAAAAGAAACTCAGACGAACATCGATCAAGAATATATTCTTTTACTAATTCTTCCCCAGCTAGGATATTCGGTAAAGAAACAAACTTTGTAATCGCTAATTTTTTCATTAGCCAACCTGTAATCCTACTCATTTTGTAACCAACTACCATCGGCCTTTTAAACAACATACACTCTAAAGCAACCGTACCGGAAGTGAGCAATACACCATCTGAAGCAACGATAACATCATATGCTGCGTTCTCAAAAATAAGAAACTGCAACTCAGGCCTAGTAGCTTGCCAAATTCTTTCAAATTGCTTTCTACGCTTTTGGTTTACAGCAGCCACTATAAAACCAATATCTGGATACTTCCGTTTTATTTTACAACATGCTTCAATAAATGGCTGAGCTATTAATTCAACCTCTCTTTCACGACTTCCTGGCATTACTGCTAACCACCGTTTATTACTATTCAGACACAGTTTTTTCTGAGCTTGAAATTGATCAGATTTCATAGGAATTTTATCAGCAAGAGGATGTCCAATAAACTTACAAGCAATTCGATGTTGATCATAAATTTTTTTTTCAAACGGTAAAATCGTCAAAACTAAATCTGTAGCAGCAGCGATCTTTAAAATGCGTTTTGATCTCCATGCCCATATTGAAGGACTAACATAATGCACGGTCTTAATTCCAACTTTTTTCAAAGCAAGCTCAAGTCTTAAATTAAAATCTGGTGCATCAATCCCAATAAAAATATCTGGTGGATTTTGTATGAAGTACTTTACTAGCTCAGCTTTTATTTTTAATAGCCTAGGTAAATGACCAATCACTTCAAATAGTCCAATGCTAGCAAGCTCTTCAACATCATATAAAGATTTGCAACCTTGACTAATCATCCTAGGGCCACCAATACCCACAAATTTCGTGCCAGGGTATTTCTGTTTAACAGCTTTAATAAAACCTTCGCCTAAGTTATCACCTGATAATTCGCCAACAACAATACCGATATTTAACAATCCTTCCATGATCGAAACAACCTTATAATTAGGTAATATAACCCGCAATAAACCATACTAACGGAAACGAAATAAAGTGAAGGCGTCATCTCATCGGATGATGCCTCGAGTAGAATTTTCAATCAACTGAGTGAATAAAGCAATCGAAGGATATTCTTTCGCCATTTCTTCCAGTATAGGCTTAACTTCGGCAATTCTCTTACCGCTGCGATAAATTTCTTTATATGCTTTACGGATTGCGTAAATTTCCTCTTTTTTAAAACCACGACGCTTTAAACCTTCTATATTGATACCAAAGGGCTTGCAATGATTCCCTTGAGCCATAATATATGGTGGAACATCTTGTACAACTACAGAAGCACCACCAATAAAACTGTGTGCCCCAATTGTACAAAATTGGTGAACTGGCGAAAGAGCGGAAAGAATTGCATAATCTTCAATAGTCACATGACCAGCCAATGTAGCATTATTACCCATAATGATGTTGTTGCCTATAATACAATCATGAGCGATATGCACATTAACGCAAAATAAGTTATCATTGCCAATAGTAGTAACCCCATGACCTTGTACTGTACCGCGATGCATCTGAACACTCTCTCGGATAATATTTCGGTTACCAATAAGTAAAAGGGTATCTTCACCTTGGTATTTTTTATCTTGACAAACTTCACCAATAACAGCAAATGGAAAAATACGGTTATTTTTTCCGATAACCGTTGGCCCTTTAATAACAACATGAGACATAACCTCAGTACCTGAACCAATCTCAGCGTTAAATGTTATATAAGAAAAAGGGCCAACCAGCACATTAGCTCCAATTACTGCACCTTCTTCCACTACCGCATTTGGGTGAATTTTGGCGGTTTTATGAATCATATTAAAACTCTCGGCGAGCACACTTTATTTCAGCAGAACAAACGACATCATTATCAACTTTCGCTAGGCAATTAAATGCAGCAATACCACGACGTTCTTTTACAAATCGAACCTCGATCATTAATCGATCGCCTGGTGTGACTGGCTTACGGAACCTTGCTTTATCAATACTAGCAAAATAATACAATTCATTATTTGCTGGTATACCAAAGGATTTAAAACCCAATAAACCAGTCGCCTGAGCCATTGCCTCAAGAATAAATACACCAGGAAAAACAGGAAGCTGAGGGAAATGACCAAGAAACTGGGATTCATTCACTGATACGTTTTTAATAGCTGTCAAATATTTCTTTTCTTGAAAATCTATAACACGATCAATCAATAAAAATGGGTAACGATGCGGAAGAAGATCCTGAATCTCAGTGATATCCATCGTTTTCTTTTTAGTAATCAAAGCGATATTCCTATATAAATCAAAAATTATTAACTGCGCAAAATATACAAAAAAAGACCCGCCATCTTGCGAGCCTTTAGAAAAAGAATCAGAACTAAGATTTCTTTCCCTGTTCTTCAAATAATCTTTCAACCCTTTTAATGCGCTCATTCATTTCATTAATACGATGAACTAGGGTCGCTGTTTTACGCCACTTTTTATTAGGCTGCAAAGGAACGCCAGATGAATACACACCTTTTTCAGAAATTCCTCGCATTACCATACTCATACCCGTAATTGTCACATCATCAGCAATTTTAATGTGCCCATTAATTACACTTCCTCCCCCGATTGTGCAATGCTTTCCTATAATGGTACTTCCAGCGATAATTGTACCACCAGCAATTGCTGTACCATATCCAACGTGTACGTTATGTGCAATTTGTAATTGGTTGTCGAGAACAACATTATCTTCAATAACTGTATTATCTAATGCACCACGATCAATCGTTGTACAAGCGCCAATCTCAACTCGATTTCCAATATGAACCGCACCAATCTGGGGGATTTTAATCCATTCACCGCTCTCATTCGCATAACCAAACCCATCCGCCCCTACAACAGCACCAGACTGAATTAAACAATTCTTCCCAACAATGACTCCATGATACAGAGTAACATTAGCCCACAGCCTAGTATCACTACCAATTTTAGCGTTTTTACCGATAAAGCAACCCGCCCCGATTACAGCGTTATCGCTAATCTCAACACCTAACTCAATCACTGAGTTTGCCCCAACGGAAACATTAGCTCCTAACTTAGCACTTTTGGATATAACAGCAGAACTTGAAATACCTTCTTCTGGTTTTGGAGTAGTATCTAAAACTTGCGCTATTTTCGCGAAGGCTACATATGGATCAGTAACAACCAACAAATTTCCTTTACAATTCGCTAGTTGCGCCCCTTTTTCAACTATCACAATCCTAGCTTTACAGTCTTTTAAATACTTAGCATACTTAGGATTAGATAAAAAGGTTACACTCTCTTCTCCTGCTTTATCTATTGCCGACACTGATGTTACGATTAAATGAGGATCACCAAGTAACACCCCTCCAGTAATACAGGCCAATTCGGCTAAAGTCAACTTCGTCATAATTATTGATGCTATTTCAATATTTTGATTACTTTTTCAGAAATATCATACTCAGACTTAGCGTAAGATAGCGCCTTTACATCAATAATTAGATCATAGTTTTCTTCCTTTGCCACTTTTTTTACTGCGTCTTGAATCACTTCAAATAATTTTTTTTTCTCTTCTACCTCACGAAGAGCAGACGCTTTTTCTAGCGCTTGTGCTTTAATCTTATATTTACTATCTAATTGACTAATTTCAATACGCAGTCTCTCCGTTTCATCTAAACTGAGCAATTCAGCATCACGTTTCAATTTTTCGATTTTAATCTTCAAATCCAATTGAATTGTTTCTAATTCGGCTACCTTGTCCTTAAACTCTTCCTGCATTTGCCTAAGTATAATTTCACGCTGTGGTAAAACGTGAAAAACCTTTCCAGTGTTGATGTAAGCTAATTTTTGCGAAGCTTGAACAACTATACTAAGGAGAAAGCAAACCAAAACAAAACTAACATGAGTAATTTCGATTATTTTTTTCAAAATATATTTCCTTCTAAAAAGCTTTACCGATAGTAAAAGTGAAAAATTCTTTATCATCGCTTTCATAAATTCGAATTGGTTTTGCTAATGAGAACACTAAAGGTCCTATTGGTGACATCCATTGAAGTGAAGCACCGTATGAAACACGATAACTCAATGGATCCGAATAATCATAATATTGATTACCATGGTCAGCACCGAAATCACGATAATCGAACTCAGTATCCCAAACACTCGCGGCATCAATAAAAACACTAGTTCGGACTTGGTTGCGAATTTCAGTCGATATAAATGGCATCGGTACGATCAATTCTAAACTAGCCAAAGCAATAGCATTACCTCCAACTGAATCATTAGTTGAAATATCAAATCCATTGTTTGAGTTTGAATAATCGCGATATACTGCTTTTGGACCCACAGAATTTGAAGAAAAACCACGTAAGGTAGTAAATCCCCCTGCGTAATAATTTTCATAGAATGGAAACAAATTATCTTGTCCATCTGTTTCTCCATAACCATTACCATAACCAATACGACCGCGCATTAAAAATGCAAATTCTTGTCCTCTACTCAACGGAATATACTGTCTAATATCATACTGCACCTTAAAGTATTGAATATCAGAACCAGGCAATGTCATTTTATAAAATATACGTTGATAATTACCTGAAGTTGGAAAATAAGTGCTATTTAGCTTATTTCGTGTCCAAGAGATATTGATGTCGAAATCATTAATGTTTAAAGAACCATAAGAATCAATATGACCAGCTTGTGAAACTAGAAACTGCTCCACTTGAAAGTAAGAGGGTAAGTCACCAATTCTGCTATGAATATATCCCATTCCAAATTCAAAAAAATTAAGTTCGTTAAATGGGAATCCCCATGTGAAGTTGGCACCATAACTTTCGTTTGTATAGTCAACAATACCAGCTTCAAATGCTTCAAATTCATTATAAAAAATCTTACCACCTAAACTAATACCATCTAAATTTAAAAATGGGTCTCGATAGTCTAAAGTAATATTCTTCTGATAATCGTTAATCATGGCGTTGACGCCAACACGGTTTCCAGAACCCAAAAAGTTATTTTGCTGTAAACCAATTTGGAAACTTAAACCAGATTCAGTACCATAACCGACCCCTAAGTTAATACTACCCGAATTAGCTTCCTTGACGCTGTAAACCAGATCTACCTGATCTTCGCTATCCGAAACACGTACAATTTGCACATTCACGCTTTCAAAAAAACCAAGACGATTAAGACGTATTTTACCCATATCAACTAATTTAGCATCTAACCAACTACCCTCCATTTGACGCATTTCCCGACGAAGAACTTCATCTTTAGTCAAATGATTTCCAATAAAATGAATATTGCGTACATAAATACGATTACCTGTTTGAACACTAACAATTAAGGATACCTCATCAGTTTGACTGTCAAATTCTGGAACAGTACTAACTTGAGGATAGGCATAACCCACCTCACCAAGTATACGTTTAATATCTTCTTCAAGACGCGTTACTAAGGAAGAATTATAGTACTCTCCTTTCTCAAAAGGTACCATAGTTTGAAACTCCTCTTCTCTGCCAAGCAATGCACCCTGAAATTTCACATCCTTAACCACATATGGCGAACCTTCATTAAGCCATAAAGTGATATAAACACCTTTTTTATCAGGAGAGATGGATACCTGAACTGAATTCACTTGAAATTTTAAGTAACCGCGATCTAAATAGAAAGATTTTAAAGCTTCAATATCACTAACTAAAACCCGTTTCTGGTACGTATTATCAGATAAAAAATTCCACCAAGAAGCATTGGAATTGAGTTTAAATTGACTTAATAACTCTTTATCACTGAAAATTTCATTTCCAATAAAATTGATCTGCTGAATCTTTGCAGATAACCCTTCTTCAAAAACAAATGTTAAGTCAGAACGATTATAAGATAAAGGCTTTACAACTACCTCAACTGTAGCATTATACTTACCGACACTATAGTAAAAGTCTTCAACTTCTTTCTCAATGTTTGAGAGGGTCGCTTGCTCTAAAACCGCACCAACACGCACACCAAAAGTATCCAAACTATATCGAAGTTGTTCTTCTTTTATTACTTTATTACCAAGAAAAGAAATACTTGCTATCGTTGGACGTTCTTTAACTAAGATAATTAACGCATTATTATCGCGTAGAACTTTGATGTCTTCAAAATCACCTAATGCGTAAAGACTCCTAATAATGTTAGCTGCATCCTGAACATTAATGTTAGCGCCAATCTGAATGGGAATTTTTGATATTACTTCATCAAATTGAACACGATGTAAACCTTCAATTCTAATATCTTGAACTACAAAGCTTTCAGCATTATCCGCTAGCACGCTTGTTGCAAACAACACCATCAGTACAATATTTTTCATCGCAATACTAAATATATCATAACCGGTTTAAATCGTTCAGAATCGCTATAATCGTTAGAGAAAAAATAATGGCTCCACCAATATAGTGTCCTATTTTTTGCGTATTTTCGGATAATGGTCGGCGAATAACTGCTTCTATGGACAAAAAGAGCAAATGACCACCATCTAGCATAGGAAATGGTAACAGATTGATAACAAATAAATTAATGCTCATTAAGGCCAAAAAACTAAGAAAATATACAAAACCGTAAGCAGCTGTTACTCCTGCACTTTGAGCAATTGATATCGGACCGCTGAGATTATCTAGACCAATATCTCCAATGATAAGCTTCTTGAGGATACCAATTGTTAAACTAAACACCTGCTTCGTCTTTTCTATCGATTTTAAAATAGACTGAATAGCACTATATCTTTGTTCGAACCTATGGCTTTCAGGCCATTCTGCAATTTTAGGAACAATTCCGGCAAAACCTACTATTTCTCCTTGATTATTTTTTTTACCATCCGGTATTAAAGCCAATTTCAGTATTTCACCATCCCTCTCAATGGTAAGTGACAGAGTTTGATTTGGATGCAACTCTATCATCCTAACTACTCTATTCCAATTATGATGAATTGATAATCCATTAATTGAAAGCAATGTATCTCCAACTCTTAATCCTGCTTTGTCGCCTGCTCCACCTTTAGAAACACTAAGCAAGGTAACTAAAACTTTTGGCATATAAGGAACAAAACCAAGAGATTCCATAACAGATTTTTCTCCTGCTCCAAAGTTCCATGAACTCAAATCTAGTATTTTACGTTCCTTAAGATCAATCTCATTCATAGAGCGAACTGTCAAAGCTACTCGTTCATTACCAACATGTGAAATCAACTCAACATTGACCGATTCCCAATCTTCGGTTCTTTTATCTGAAATAGCAATGATTTCCATACCTGACTTTAATCCAGCATCGGCAGCAATCGACACAGGCTCAACACTACCAATGATAGGCTTAACAGCTGGAATACCAACTAAAAATACCAACCAGTAAGCAAATATAGCAAAAACAAAGTTCAATGCTGGTCCTGCGGCTACAATCATAGCTCGTTTCCATAAAGTCTTTTTATCAAAAGCAACATGATAGTTTTTTGGTTTCAGCTTATGAACTCGACTGTCGAGCATTTGAACATATCCACCCAAAGGAATTATAGAAAGGGTATACTCTGTACCATCTTTGCCTATTTTTTTAAAAATAGATCTACCTAAACCAATAGAAACTTTTTCTATTTTAACACCAAAATAGCGTGCTACTGTAAAGTGACCGAACTCATGCACTATGACTAAAATCCCTAATGCAATAACAAATGATGCAACATTCCAAAATATATTTGTCATAAGGATCGCCCACATATGATTTCGTGTGCTAAGCGGCGGGACATTTCATCTAACTCAAATAACGTTTCTAACGTATGAGAGGAATATGATGAGTGAGTATCAATTGCGCAAACTCTAGACATAACAAGTTCGTTAACTAATGCAATATCTGTAAATCGTAATCGCTTATTTAAAAATGCATCAACAGTAATTTCATTTGCAGCATTAAGAACAGTGGTTAAATGCTGTCCTTCAGAACATGCATCTATAGCAAGCTTCAAACATGGATAACGAGCATAATCAGGTTCGATAAAAGTTAATTCTCTCATTTTAGAAAAATCAAGAGTAACCGCACCTACATCCACCCGTTTAGGATAAAACAAAGCTAGCCCAATTGGAATCGCCATATCTGATTTTCCCATTTGAGCAAGCACTGAACCATCTCGATACTGGACCATTGAGTGAATAATAGATTGAGGATGAATAATAACCTTTAATTGAGATTGAGAAGCATTGAATAACCACTTAGCTTCAATAAACTCTAAACCTTTATTCATCATAGTTGCAGAGTCTACTGAAATTTTTTTTCCCATAGACCAATTAGGATGCTTAAGCGCTTGCGTTGGAGTCATATTTTTTAAAGCAGCTAAACTAGTATAACGAAAAGGACCACCAGAAGCTGTCAATAAAATTTCCTGAACACCATAAGTTTCCAAATCACAAGAACCTAGCTTAGTCTGAAGATCATTTGGCAAACACTGAAAAATCGCACTATGCTCACTGTCCACAGGTAAAAGCTCAGCACCATATTGACTGACAGCATCCATAAATAATCGCCCAGACATCACTAGGGCTTCTTTATTCGCAAGTAATATTCTCTTCCCTGCTCTTACTGCTGCCATAGTTGGAATCACACCTGAAACACCAACAATTGCAGCCATTACAATATCAACTTCATCGATTGAAGCTACATAACACATACCTTCTGTTCCAGATAAAACCTCGGTATTCAATTCAAAAGAAGCTAATTCTTTTTTAAGTAAAAAAGCTGCATTGTCACTAGACATCACGGCATACCTAGGCTTCCACTTCAAACAAAATTGCAACATTTTTTGTACATTTGTGTCAGCTACTAAAGCAAAAATAGAGAAATGTTGTAGATTTTTTTCTACTACTTCTAAAGTTTTGGAACCTATGGAACCAGTCGCGCCAAGGATTGTTAACTTATTCATAGAGTAAGAATAACCATAATTTTTTTTTAGACAGACAACAACACAGTACCTATCTAACTTAAAATATAAAGTACAGAAGAGTAAATACTGGAAAAGCAGCAGTTAGGCTATCAATTCGATCTAAAACGCCACCATGACCAGGAATCATATTGCCGCTATCTTTAATACCCGAAACGCGTTTAAACATACTTTCGACAAGATCGCCAAAAACTGAAATGACCACGGTAACCAAAATAATTAACATCATAGACATAGGACTTGAAAACTCAATCTCAAACCACTGGGCAAGAAACCAAGAAGCTATCCCTGCTGTAATGATACCACAAAGCAAGCCTTCAATCGTTTTGTTTGGACTGACTGATGGTGCCATTTTTCTTTTCCCCATACTTTTTCCGGCGAAGTAAGCTCCGCTGTCAACCAACCAGACAATAAGACACACAAACAACACAAGCTTAGCTCCATGGTAAGGAGAGGTTTCTGTACTTTCTGCTCTCAACAATAGCACACTCCAGAAAAATGGAATTAGAGTCAGAATTCCAAACAAATGATGCAAAATTTTTGAACCTTGCCAAAACTTGCTTGAGTGAGGATATGTAACGGTTAACCCGCTAGCAGCTAACCACCATATCACTCCGATGGCGAGAACTAGATAGCGAACAGAAAGTTGGGCGTTAAAACTAACTGAATCAAAAGAAATAAGCAAAAAGCTGAAACTGCTAATAATCACAACTGCTGGCATAAGTGCTATAAATCGAAATTCCTCTTCAACAAATTGAGTCCACTCCCAAAAACCAACTAATGTTATAATTGCTAAAGTTGTTACAAACGCAAACAAAGGAAGTACAAATATTCCTAGTATCACCAACGGAACTAAAACAAGTGCAGTAACAATTCTTTGTTTCAAGCTAATGAACCCTCTTAATTTTCCATCAACTTATTTGTTCATCAGTACAACCAAAGCGTCTTTCACGATCAACAAACCACGTTACTGCCTCAATTAAACTATCTTCTCCAAAGTCTGGCCAACAAATCGGTATAAAGTATATTTCTGCATATGCCAACTGCCAAAGCACAAAGTTACTGATCCTACATTCACCACTAGTCCTGATCAACAAATCAACCTCAGGTATATTTGATGTAGCTAGGTGATTCGTGATCAAATTCTCATCAATATCTGACGGTTGAAGCTCCTCAGATTGAACTTTAATGGCGATCTTTTTCATTGCTTCTGTAATATCCCACTTACCACCATAATTTGCCGCAATGTTTATCACCATCCCAGTATTCATCGCTGTCATTTGCTCAGCCTGAGCCATCTTTTTTTGCAAGTTCTCATTAAAGCGACTCTTATCGCCAATGATACGAAGACAAAAATTATTTTTATGTAATTTTTTTACTTCCGTGGAAAGAACTGTAACAAACAATCCCATTAATACCGCTACCTCTTCTTCAGGCCTACGCCAATTTTCACTACTAAACGCAAACAAAGTGACTACACTAATTCCTAATTTAGCAGCAGCCGAAATTGTTTTTCGAACTGCTTCTACACCATTTTTATGACCAAAAATACGAGGCTTTCCCTGTGCTTTAGCCCAACGACCGTTTCCGTCCATAATGATTGCGACATGCTTAGGCAAAGCTTTGACAGAAAATCTGGAGTATTGCATAGGAATGGTTTAGTAAAAATCAAACATCCAAATAACAACAAATAGCAAGTTAATATAGAACATAGAATACTGCAAAACCTTCAATTAAAGTTTAAATTCTTAAACTTCCATCAAATCCTTCTCTTTCAGAATTAAAACTGTATCAATTTTCTTTACTGCTAAATCTGTCATTTTTTGAATCTTTTCTTGCGTTTTGTGATCTACATCTTCTGAGATCTTTCTATCTCTCAGCAAAACTTTAAGATCACTATTTGCCTCACGGCGAATGTTACGGATAGCTATACGGGTATTTTCGGCTTCGCTGCGAACAAGCTTAACTAAATGTTTACGGCGCTCTTCAGTTAGTGGAGGAAGCGGCACGCGTACAGTTGTACCAGAAGACATCGGATTTAAACCCAATTCTGATTCCAAGATTGCTCTTTCTACCTTTACAATTAAATCCTTATCAAAAACTGTAATTGTAAGTGTACGCGAATCTTCAGCAACAATATTACCAACCTGATTCAAAGGTACGACAGCACCATAGTATTCGATAGAAATTCCAAAGAGAAGGCTGGGATGCGCACGCCCCGTACGAATCTTAGCAAGTTTATCTTTCAGTGTTTCCACGCTTTTTTCCATGCGTTCTTGCGTATTATTTTTGATTTTATTAATCACAATTTCACCCTAAATTCATATTTTATTTCAAGAAAAGCTTAGCGCTGTAAATTTGAGAACACCGACTATCTCCTATACTAATAATACTACTTCATTACATCACCAATTAAAGTACCTTCAGCTTGACCCATAACAACCCGACGCAATGCACCTAACTTCTTCATATTGAAAACACGAATCGGCATTTTATGGTCACGAGCCAGTATGAAGGCTGCTAAATCCATAACTTGCAGACCCCTTTCAAGAACAGCATGATAGGAAAGTCTATCATACAACTCTGCTTCTGGATTAGCTATAGGATCTTTAGCAAACACACCGTCTACTTTGGTTGCTTTTAAAACTATATCAGCCTCCATTTCAATACCGCGCAAACATGCAGCAGAATCAGTAGTGGAAAACGGATTACCAGTACCCGAAGTAAAAATCAAT
Organism: Candidatus Photodesmus blepharonis; assembly: GCF_000731795.2. Lineage (GTDB taxonomy): Bacteria > Pseudomonadota > Gammaproteobacteria > Enterobacterales > Vibrionaceae > Vibrio > Vibrio blepharonis. The sequence continues at coordinate 126,362 of NZ_JGVK01000006.1, forward strand.
ACATAACCCTGATCTAGTTTATTAATCGCATCAGCCCAATTATAATCAGCGCATATACCCTCTAAAGATATAGCTGACATTACATGAGCATCTACATTAATATGGTGTAAAGCATCATATATAGCAAGGCCATTTATAACTGTAGCTAACATTCCCATTTGGTCACTGATCACTCGATTTATTCCAGATCTAGCAAGGATAGATCCACGAAACAAATTACCACCACCTATAACAATACCAATCTGCACATCAAGCTCAACTAGTTCTTTCACTTCTTTAGCAACACGATTAAGAATCGTAGTATCAATACCCCCCCCTTTTTCACATTGCAACGCTTCGCCACTCAGTTTTAATAAAATACGCCGATAAACTGGTTTAGGGTTTGTAGCCATGAAATTTACCTTTCTAAAAACAAGAATCAATCACCGTACAAAGATTAATAACTTGCAATAATTTAATAGACCTACCCATTAGGTAAAATAATGCTACGCGTAAAAAGACCGCAGCTAAGCTACGGTCCTATATTTTACAGAGTCATCAAAAGAATTAACCCTTTTGAACTAATGATACTTCCTCAGCAAAGCTAATATTCTCAGCTTTATCAAGACCTTCACCTACTTCTAAACGAATAAATGTCGAAACTGAAGAAAACCTCTCTCTAAGCATTTCACCAACAGATTTTTTAGGTTCCATTATAAATGCCTGTGTAGTTAAGGAAATTTCTCCTGTAAATTTTCTTATACGACCCATGACAACCTGTTTAACAATATCAGCTGACTTCCCTTCATTCATAGCTAGTTCAATTTGAATGTCTTTTTCTTTCTCAATAATACTAGGAGGAATATCTTCCGGTTTCAAAAACTCAGGACGAGATGCTGCTATCTGCATAGCAACATGCTTAAGAGCTTCTACATCACCTTCTCCAGAAACAACGACACCAATTTTTTTACCATGACAATAAGAAACCAGCTTAGAACCTTCAATGTATTGAACCCGACGAATATCAACATTTTCTCCTATCTTAGTTACCAAAATAACACGGTCTTTTTCAAAACGCATTTTCAGATCATTAACGGATGCTTTAGAAATCAGAGCAAACTCAGCAACTTTGTTTACGAAATCTATAAAGCTAGCGTCTCTAGCGACAAAATCAGTTTGGCAATTTACTTCCAAAAGAAGCGCGAAATCATCAACCTCTTTAACGGCAATAATGCCTTCAGCTGCAACATTGCGAGCTTTCTTAGCCGCTTTTGCTACACCAAATTTACGCATATTCTCAATTGCTAATTCAACATCAGCGTTAGCTTCAACAAGTGCTTTTTTACACTCCATCATGCCTGCGCCAGTACGCGCACGAAGCTCTTTTACTAAAGCAGCAGTTACAGCTACCATCTACAACATCCTCAGTTTTTCTATCCAAAGCAAAAAAATCGAAAAGTTTATAGAATTAAGCTTCTACAAAACTATCCTTCTCAGCAAGAACAATTGCCTCGTCCTTATTTCGACCTTCAATAATCGTTTTAGCAACAGTACTCAAATAAAGTTGTATTGCACGAATTGCATCGTCATTCCCTGGAATAACAAAATCCACACCATCTGGATTAGAATTGGTATCAACAACAGCATAAACCGTAATACCTAGGTTGTTTGCCTCCTCGACAGCAATATACTCGTGAGCGGCATCGACCACAAACAAAGCATCCGGTAAACCAGACATATCCTTGATACCACCAAGAGACTTCTCTAACTTTCCCATTTCGCGAGTACGGATTAAAACCTCTTTCTTAGTAAGCTTATCAAACGTACCATCTTGCGACTGAACTTCTAATTCTTTTAAACGTTTGATAGACTGACGAACAGTCTTGTAATTTGTTAGCATACCACCTAGCCAGCGGTTGTTAACATAAAATTGACCACTTTCAATAGCTGCCTCTTTAACAACTTCGGATGCAGCACGCTTAGTACCAACGAACAGAACCTTACCTTTTTTTTCTCCAATCTTAGCTAATTTGGCCAAAGCTCTATTAAACATCGGAACAGTTTTTTCTAGATTAATTATATGAACTTTATTGCGAGTACCAAAAATAAATGGCTTCATTTTAGGATTCCAATAACGAGCCTGGTGCCCAAAATGTACACCAGCTCTAAGCATATCACGCATTGACACAGTTACCATTTTAAAATCCTTTACAAGGGTTCACCTGCACATTCCATATACCTCATTTTAAAAAAAGGACCGGGATCCCCACCAAGAGATCATTGAAGAATGTACAAAATTTAAGATCCTTATATCATATTTCATAGATGTATAGCTAATAAAACTTCCGAAAATTAGACTAAATAACATGGTTTATTGACATATTGTTTCGACTTATAAATCAAACATTGTTTTGCAAATAGTAAAAAATTTGTTAGTCTTACAGGATGTTTGATTATTAGATATTCATACAAAAATGTCTGTCAAGATAAAAACAATCGATGAAATAGAAAGGATGCGTCAGGCTGGTCAGATTGCCGCCAAAGTGCTTGAAATGATAGGACCCTATATTCAAGAAGGTATGACGACAAATGAACTTAATGATATTTGCCACAACTACATTTTAGAAAAAGGTGCTTACTCAGCTACACTTAATTACCATGGTTTCCCTAAGTCAATTTGTACATCAATAAACCATGTCGTTTGTCATGGTATTCCGGAAACGAAGGACATATTAGGTACTCGAGGGAAAATTAAGCCAGCATTGCTAAAAGATGGTGACATCATAAATATTGATGTTACCGTTGTCCTTCCAGATAATACAGATGCAAACTTTTCGGAAAGACCCGAAGGATACCACGGTGATACATCTAAAATGTTTTTAGTTGGTAGCGTATCACCAGCAAATAAGCGTTTATGCATGGTTGCACAAGAAGCGCTGTATGTTGGCATACGCCAAGTCAAACCAGGGGCAGAACTTGGCAATATCGGTACCGCAATTGAAAGATACATTAAAGATATCAATAAAAAAGATCCTCATAATCGATTCTCCCTTGTAAGAGATTTTTGCGGTCATGGTATAGGTAATAAGTTTCATGAAGATCCTCAGGTAGTTCATCATAAGAATAATAATCACTTTACACTGAAAGAAGGCATGTGTTTTACCATAGAACCAATGATTAATGCTGGTAAGTTTGCCTGCACCATAGATACTACTGACGGTTGGACCGTTTTTACTGAAGACGGGAAAAATTCCGCTCAATGGGAACATACTATTCTTGTTACCTCTGAAGGTTACGAAGTACTAACACTTCGAAAAGAAGAAAAAATTGATAAGTTAATTAATGACTAACCAGAGCAATAACACAGGTATGACTTAACGTACATCTGACTCTGTCACCTAACTTGTTAAAGGTTTTTAAAATTGTAAAAAAAATTCTAGATAATCATACTTCAGATTTCCTTATAAGCATACCAAGTCTCTAGCTTCACTATTACATGGTTTGTAGCAGTATTGATATGATATTAGTTATATTGCAATTGCTCCGAAACACTCAATTACTTTATCGGAGTGGCGATATTTTTTATAAATCTCAAATTTAAAAGCAATTTCATTCACGCGATTTCATATTATTTAAAAAAATCAATCACCTTGGTTTCTGAATCCGTGCTGAATATTGCAATAATCAAATACCAAAATTTCTTCTTGGGTATATTATGCATGCTGTATAATGGCAACCAGTCCACTTTCATTAAACTAAATAAATAAAAATTTAGCTTTTAATTAATAAAGAAAATGTTAAGAACGATAAGTATTAAATTCCATTACGTTTATTATATAAAAAGTGATTACATTAGATAAGCTACCTTTAAATCTACTCCAGAGACCATCCTTTACAATAAGCAATAATGTTTAGACGAGTTATGATGTACTTTCTTCATGAAATTATTATACCCATCCTGCACATCTTCCAATGATCCAAAGAACAGATCCAGCTATAATACCCGCAATAACATCATCCAGAACAACACCTAGCCCGCCATTCACATACTTATCGAACCAACCAATTGGCCACGGTTTTAGAATGTCGAAAAAGCGAAAAAGCGAAAAACCAGTCAATATCCACTTCCAATCCATTACTGAAACATTAAATACAGGCACCACAAGCATAGTAATCCAAAAACCAACAAACTCATCTAATACTATTGAGGAATGATCTCTAACACCGAGATCATCAGAAGCTGCTTGACAAATACCAACAGCAGCAAGACATGAAAAAAAAACAACGACAATATAAATAGACACAGGTAACTGCACAAGAAGTAAGTAAAATGGTATAGCTGATAATGTTCCTACTGTTCCAGGGATTACAGGAGACAAACCACTACCAAAGCCTATTGCTATAAAATACCATGGATTTTTAAAAGAAAGTGGAGAAACTCGGTTAACCATTGTTGTCCTTAAAGTGATCATAGCCATTTAGTTTCCAATTAAGAGATTCTCCTTTTGCATGGAGGTTCAAGGTATCAATAGACTCTATTCGTCCAATACACGATACTTTCACATCACAATGAACCAATTTTGTCTCAATTGAACTTTTTTCTTGTTCTGGAACAGTAAAACATAGCTCATACTCTTCTCCACTACTTAATGCATATTGTTGAGCCGTAGATATACTACCACCAACAAACTGAACAAGTTCTTGAGAAATAGGCAATAATGAAACATCAACAGAAGCCCCAACACAAGAAGCTTTAAGAATGTTCTTAAGATCAGAAATTAGACCGTCCGAAATATCAACAGCCGCATTAGCTAAACCCAACAAGGCTTGACCAACTAAAACACGTGGACTAGAAAGATAATGTCTTCTTTCCAACTCTTTAGCAAGCGGATCATTATCATATATTCTACTATTGAGGATGACTTCCAATCCTGCCCTACTATCACCTAAATTTCCGGTTACATAAATCCAATCTCCCACCTTAGCACCATCACGCTTTAAAATCCTATTTTCTCTTAAAAAACCCTGTACAGTTATTGTGATACTCAACGGCCCTCTAGTAGTATCACCACCTATAAGTTGCATACCGAAACAATCAGCTAGTTCAAAAAATGAACAAGAAAAAGCTGTTAACCAAATTTTGTCAAGTTTTGGGATAGTCAAAGCGAGAGAAAGCCACGCAGGAGTAGCTCCCATAGCTGCTAAATCGCTAATATTTGATGATAAGGCTTTATGGGCTACCCAAGCCGGATTAGCACTCAACGGGAAATGGGTACCTCCGACAAGGGTGTCAGTACTGACAGCAATCCTAACTCCTTGAGGCACTTTGACTACAGCACAATCATCACCTAAAGATAGCAACACATCTTTGCGCTGTACTTGACGGCCAGAAAAAAATCTATTAATCAAATCTAACTCAGTTCTTAACATATATAACGTCAAAACAACAACGGAAAAACTAGTTTTATTTTATGCACAAACGAACTCTAAATTCATTTATGTACAATCTTATCAAGAACACCGTTTACAAACTTGTAACTATCTTCTGCTGCAAATATTTTTGCAAGCTCAATCGCTTCATTAATAACTACCTTATCAGGTACATCTTCACAATACAGAATTTCATATACAGCAAGACGCAACAATGCCAACTCGACTACATCTAAATCTTGAATCGAGCGAGATAAATAGGGGCGAAGTTGACGATCAAGCTCCACATGACTTAAAACAACACCAGTAAGTAATTTACAAAAATAATCTACATCAGTTTCTGATACAACTAAAGCGGGTCCTGTATCATCATAACACGCATCACCGGATAAAAATTGCTCTTTGATTACAGCAACGCTATCCTTAGAAATTTGCCAAGAATATATCGCTTGAAGAGCAAACTGGCGTGCATTACGACGTGCGGCTCGTTTCACAGAATGGTTTTTAGGAATCAATTTTTGATAGAACATCAATCATTTCAAGTACGCTTAATGCAGCCTCCACACCCTTATTACCAGCTTTAGCTCCTGCTCGTTCGATGGCTTGTTCAATCGAATCAACAGTTAAAACACCGAAAGCCACAGGAATGCTATATTTCAGAGAGACCTGCATCAAACCTTTATTACATTCGCTACAAACATAGTCAAAGTGTGGAGTCCCTCCACGAACCACTGTGCCAAGAGATATAATCGCATCATATTTTCCTGTTTCAGCAACTTTTTGAGCAACAAGTGGCAACTCTACAGCGCCTGGACAACGAACTACAGTAATGTTATTTTCGCCGATTTCTCCATGACGCTTTAAGGTGTCAACAGCACCAGAAAGAAGACTTTCATTAATAAAGCTATTAAAACGAGAAATAATAACAGCAATTTTTGCATCCGACACTGAAAAAACACCCTCAATCATCTTCATAAATACTCCTTGTAAGCCTATATATCCATCATCTGAGCCTAGCATACATTAAGAACAACATCTACTTTCATTCGTAATACAGGCATAGAGGCAGGTAAGAACTACTTTGAATACCAAAATAAAAAATAACCTGACTAAAAATTGTTTTTTTAAACCGTTATATATTCAACGACGTTAAGACCAAAACCACCAAGTGCGTGATATCTATTCTGAGTTGAAGAAAGCAGACGCATATCACTGACACCTAGATTTGACAAAATTTGTGATCCCACACCGACTCGGCGTGAAGCCCTCTGCTTCGCCATTATCATTGGTCCCTTACCTTCATCTTGCTGCGCAAAAAACCTCACACGATGCAAAAGCAAATCAGCTGACTCTTCATTGCCAAGAATCACTAAAATACCCCCTTCTTCGCCAATACGTTTCATTGCTTTATCTATTGTCCAAACACATTCCGCGTCCACGTTACGTCCACTCCGAAGCAAATCAGTGAAAGTATCCTGAAGATGTACGCGAACCAACGGCGCCCCCCCCATTAAGTTCCCTTTTTTTAATGCATAGTGTATCTGACTGTCAATTGTATCACGAAAAACAATCAATTCGAACTGACCGAACTCCGTTGGCAATTGACATCCACCAACACGTTCAATTGTTGTTTCCGTATTATTACGATATTCAATAAGATCAGAAATAGTACCTAGTTTGATATTATGTTTTTCAGCAAATAACTCTAAATCTGGACGGCGAGCCATAGTGCCGTCTTCATTAAGAATTTCAACAATAACGGCAGCAGGCTCGAGACCT
>NZ_JGVK01000008.1 GCF_000731795.2 Candidatus Photodesmus blepharonis
AAAATTTAAAGCAAAAATAGTAAGATATGAAGTCAAAAGGGTACGGTAAATACACGAAATTTGTTTGTAATAGATTAATGACATACTTAAAATAAGGTGGTAGATCAATAATGACAGCGACTTTTTTACTAATATAGTTTTTGCTCATTTTGGTACTATTGCCGATCGCCTGTCACGCTTCGAAAACAAAGGAGCTTTGAACCGATGATGAATGTATTTGCTACTGTAGTTGATGTTAAACCTGATGCTTCAGGATATAGTGTGGAAGTTAGTTGTAAGAGGCAAATCGCTTGTATTTCTTGCACTTCAGAACAAAATTGCACAGTTGGTGTTATGGTAAAAGATGCAGGTGACAAACTTATTCGATGGAAACTAAGTACTCCACAAGCTCTTCAAAAAGGACAAATTATTGAGATTGTTTTTCCACAAAAAATCTTGCTTCAATTTGAAATGATTGTGTATTTTATTCCGCTAGTTTCGTTAATGATTGGTGCCCTATTGGGAGAATCGTTTCTTGATCCATTGTTTAAAGAAAAAGAAATAGGTAGCATGTTATGTTCGATATTATTTAGTTGGTTTGGTGTTAAGCTAGCGAAGCATTTTGTTTCTATTTTTGAAAAATCTTATCAGAAAAAAATTGTTTTACGTAGGATTTTGATTTAAATGATAAATTTGTGGTGCGAATCCTTTAGGAATTGGATAGAATGCACAACCAGGTGGAAAGTATTTCCAAGTTGTTGCTTTAGTTGCTAACTTCCAACGAGTTTTGTATAAAAAAATTTATGAGACATATTCGTAATTTTTCTATCATAGCCCATATTGATCATGGTAAGTCGACTCTGTCTGATCGCTTAATCCAAGTTTGTGGTGGGTTATCTAGTCGTGAGATGGAAGCTCAAGTTCTTGATTCTATGGATCTAGAACGTGAACGTGGCATTACAATTAAAGCTCGCAGTGTAACATTAGATTACTACGCAAAAAATGGTGAAACCTATCAACTTAACTTTATTGACACTCCTGGACATGTCGATTTTTCTTATGAGGTATCTCGCTCTTTAGCTGCTTGTGAGGGGGCTTTGCTGGTTGTGGATGCAAGTCAAGGTGTTGAAGCGCAAACTATCGCTAATTGTTATACAGCAATTGAAATGGATTTGGAGGTGGTGCCTGTTTTGAACAAAGTGGATCTCTCAGTTGCTGAACCTGAGCGTGTAGCTAGAGAGATCGAAGATATTGTGGGTATTGATGCAGTAGAGGTAGCTTGCTGTTCAGCGAAAACAGGTTTAGGTGTAGAGGGTGTTTTAGAGACTATCGTTAATAAAATTCCGTTTCCGAAAGGTGATCCCGATGCACCGACACAGGCATTGATTATTGATTCTTGGTTTGATAATTACCTAGGTGTTATTTCTTTGGTGCGAATCAAGAATGGTTTTTTGAAAAAAAAAGACAGAATTAGAGTAATGAGTACTCGTCAGGTTTGGAGCGTTGATCGAGTAGGTATTTTTACTCCTAAACAAGTTGATACTGATGTACTAAAAACTGGTGAAGTAGGTTGGGTTATCTGTGGTATTAAAGATATTTTAGGTGCTCCTGTTGGTGATACGTTGACATATGCCAAAGGCGGTAGTGTGGAGTCTTTGCCTGGTTTTCAAAAAGTCAAACCCCAGATTTATGCCGGCTTATTCCCTATTTTATCTGATGATTATGAAAATTTTCGTGACGCATTAGGAAAATTGAGTCTTAACGATGCTTCGCTATTTTATGAACCGGAAAATTCAACGGTGCTTGGTTTTGGTTTTCGTTGTGGTTTCCTTGGTATGCTACATATGGAGGTTGTTCAAGAACGCCTTGAACGTGAATATAGTCTGAATTTAATTACTACAGCACCGACAGTAGTTTACAAAGTTAAAAGAATAGACAACACGCTTGTTTATGTTGATAGCCCTGACAAATTACCACAAGCGAGTGATATTGCATGTATCTACGAACCTATTGCTCGTTGCAGTATTTTAGTTCCAGTTGATTACTTGGGTAATGTAATTGTTTTGTGTGTAGAAAAGCGTGGAATACAAGTAAATATTGTTTACCATGGTAAACAAGTGAGTGCAGTTTATGATATTCCAATGTCAGAAGTGGTATTAGATTTTTTTGATCGTTTGAAATCAACTTCTCGTGGTTATGCATCCTTAGATTATAATTTTTATCGTTTTCAAGAATCAAGAATGGTTCGTATCGATGTGCTTCTTAACGGTAATAAGGTAGATGCGCTTTCGATTATCACTCATAAAGATCATTCTCAGTCTCGTGGACGTTTTTTAGTCGAAAAAATGAAAGAGTTTATTCCTCGTCAAATGTTTGATATTGTGATTCAAGCTGCTATCAGTAATACTATTATTGCACGCTCAACAGTGAAGCAACTACGTAAGAACGTAATCGCAAAATGTTATGGTGGTGATGTTAGCCGTAAGAAAAAATTACTAAAAAAGCAGAAAGAAGGCAAGAAACGCATGAAGCGAATCGGTAATGTGGAGCTTTCAAAGGAGGCTTTTTTAGCAATTCTAGATGTTAGTAAGAGTTAATCTTTATAGTTTTAAAATTGTCTAAGTAACTAGCCGTATAACTATGAGCGCAAGGACCTTCGTTTGTTCTTGTATTTTTTGTTTTTAGTATAAAGAGATACTACAATGGCAAATACATTTTCAATTATTTTAGCCACAATCACCTTACTTACTGGTATTGTTTGGGTACTAGAAAAAATTGTTTGGCGTAAAAAGCGTCTTAAAGCAAAGCCACAGCCTTGGTGGATTGAAAATAGTGTTTCTGTTTTTCCTGTAATGTTATTCGTGCTTGTTTTTCGTTCTTTTTTGTATGAACCATTTCAGATTCCATCCGGATCTATGATGCCCACATTATTGGCTGGAGATTTTATCTTAGTAGAGAAATATACTTATGGTTTAAAGGATCCAGTCTGGCGTAATCAGCTATTGGAAATAGGTAAACCAGAACGTGGTGATGTTGTCGTTTTTAAGTATCCGCCAAAACCTAGTATCGACTATATAAAACGTGTTATTGGAATACCTGGGGATACAGTGAGCTACAATGCTAGAAAAGAATTATGTATTAAGAAGAAAAATCACCATTTTTGTTCTGTAGTCGAGTCATCTGCTTTAAAAGAAAGTGATTTTCTGCAAGAGGGCGTCCTATTGTTGCAGCGCGATGAGAAGTTAGGTGAAATGAAACATCAAATCTTACTTAACCCACTGCGTCGTGATCGTTCTGAAGTTTACCAAGGTTATAGTGGTGTTAATGAGTGGATTGTTCCAAAAGGTCATTATTTTGTTATGGGGGATAATCGTGATAACAGCGCTGACAGCCGTTATTGGGGTTTCGTTCCGGATGCAAATTTGGTGGGCAAGGCGGTTAGTATTTGGATTAGCTTTGAATTTGATCGTAAATCAGATAGTATTTTACCATCTTGGTTTCCAAGTGGCGTGCGTTTTAATCGTATTGGTATCATTAATTAGTTTGAGATTATGAATTAAAAAATTGAGACAGTATGAATTTTTCAGTTACTAAATTGGAAAGAAAAATTGGTTATCAGTTTATTGACCATAAGCTTCTTGATCTAGCACTCACTCATCGCAGTTTTAACTCAAAACATAATGAGCGTCTTGAATTTTTAGGTGATTCAATTTTGAGCTTTGTTATTGCTGATGATCTTTATCATCGTTTTTTAAAAGTGAATGAAGGGGATATGAGTCGCATGCGTGCAACGCTAGTTCGCGGCAATACACTAAGTGAATTAGGTCGTGAATTTGACTTAGAGAATTATCTGAAGTTGGGTTTAGGTGAGCTAAAAAGTGGTGGTTTACAGCGTGATTCCATTTTGGCTGATGCAGTAGAGGCTATTATTGGTGCTGTTTATTTGGATAGCAACATCGACATCGTACGTTCTATTGTCCTTGGTTGGTATCAAACTCGCCTCGCAATAATTAAACCAGGTGTATCTCAAAAAGATCCTAAAACTCGTTTGCAAGAGTATCTCCAAAGTCGTAGGAAGGAGTTACCTGTCTATATAGTTGTTGATATTGAAGGTGAGGCACATAGGCAATATTTTACGGTATCCTGCAATGTAGTAGGAATCGAAAAATCTATAATTGGCAAGGGGAAAAGTCGTCGTAAAGCTGAACAAGTGGCAGCTAAAATTGCCCTGGAACAGTTGTTCAATTTCAGTGCGCTATCAATAAAAGATAATGAGCCGGATGTATAAAATGTATCTGGCATCGAATGATCGAATGAGAGTATTGGAGGAAGAATATTGCGGGTTTATTACGATTGTTGGTGCTCCAAATGTTGGCAAATCGACTTTGTTAAATAAAATATTAGGTCGTAAAGTTTCCATTACTTCATGTAAGCCACAAACTACCCGCCATCGTATTATAGGTATTGATACCAAAGGGAGTCATCAGGCAATTTATGTTGATACTCCAGGATTCTACACTGAAGAAAAATACATGATTAACCGTTTGATGAACTGTGTCGCAAGTTGTTCTCTGAATGGTGTAGACTTGGTATTTTTTTTGACTGACAGCATACGGTGGGGCATTAATGATGAAGTGATTTTAACCAAGTTAAAGAAAACAAGTCTCCCTGTAGTGCTTTGCATTAACAAGGTTGAAAGTATCAGAGATAAGAATCAAGTTATGGAGCACATGAAAGCAATATCGGATAAAATGGAATTTATTGATGTTGTGCCTATTTCAGCAAAACATGGCAACAATGTTGACATACTGCGTAAGCATGCTCAGAAGTTTCTACCCAAGGCTTCACACTATTTTGCTAAAGAACATGTTACGGATCGCTCTCAGAATTTTATGGCATCTGAAATTTTACGTGAAAAACTGATGCGTTTTACAGGCGATGAATTACCGTATTCCCTAACAGTACAAATTGAACGTTTTAACTATGTTCCAAGTACTGATAATTTACACATTCATAGTCTGATTTTGGTTGAACGTAATAGTCACAAGAAGATAATAATAGGTAAAGGTGGAACAAAGATCAAGCTAATTGGTCGTGAGGCCCGTTTTGATATGGAAGCCCTGTTTGGCTGCAGAGTGCACCTTGAAACTTGGGTAAAAGTACAGTTAAATTGGAGGAACGATGAGTGTATGTTGCGTTCGTTAGGTTATTTTGATTATTTGTGAACAATGATTGTTCTTTACAACTTAGAGAGCGATCAGTTCTATCTCATGGTTTGTAGTATGTCTATGTTATAAGGATGTGGACATATGGATAATCGGTTGCAGCGTTGTTTTATTATACATCGACGTGTATATGGTGAATCTAGTTTTATCCTTGATGTATTTAGCGAAGAGAGTGGGCGTGTTACTCTTATCTCGAAGGGATCACGTAGTAAATATTCTAATCTAAGAGGTATATTACAATCTTTTACTCCGTTACTACTTCAGTGGTTTGGTAGTGGCTCTATAAAGACTCTAGCTCAGGCTGAAGCTATTGCTCTTGGCTTGCCCTTGTCTGGCATTGCTCTTTATTCTGCTATGTATGTAAATGAATTGATTGATCGGGTATTGGTACTCGAAGTGGCAATGCCAGCACTTTTTCGTGATTATTTGCATGTGCTGATTGAACTAGCGCAGGCAGACAACCCAGAGCCAGCATTAAGACGTTTTGAATTAGCATTGCTCGCAGAGATGGGTTATGGGGTAGATTTTTTACATTGTGCAGAAAATGGTCATCCTATCGATCCTGAATTAATTTATCGCTATCGAGCAGAGGAAGGATTTGTTCTATCAGTGAGAAGAGATAGTTTGACGTTTTTTGGTCGCGAGCTTGTTCTGTTCAGTAAACGTCAGTTTATTACTAAAGAGGAGTTGAGAGCAGTAAAACGCTTTACGCGTATAGCATTAAAGGCATATCTTGGAAATAAACCGTTCAAAAGCAGAGAGCTGTTTTTTCCAAAAACATCTTTGTCTGAAATTAGGAGTGTTGAAAAATGAATTTAATTCACTTAGGTGTCAACATTGATCATATTGCCACATTACGTAACGTGCGAGGGAACAAGTATCCAGATCTTGTACATGCTGCAGCAATTGCTGAAATGGCTGGTGCTGATAGCATTACTATTCATTTACGTGAAGATCGTCGGCATGTTTTAGACCGCGATGTCCAAATTTTGTCTGAAACGTTGCAAACACAAATGAATTTGGAAATGGCAATGACAGATGAAATGATTAAAATCGCGCTTAACAACAAGCCTGAATATGTATGTTTCGTTCCGGAAAAACGTAAAGAATTAACAACAGAAGGTGGTTTAGATGTTGTTAGACAAGCTAAAAAAGTAAAGACAGCAATCAAAAAATTAAACGCTGCAGGTATTAGAGTATCCTTGTTTATTGATTCGGATCATGATCAAATTGATGCAGCAACATCGTGTGGTGCCTCTTTTATTGAGTTACATACAGGAGCCTATGCTAATGCAAAAAATCCGAAAAATCGACAAGATGAATTAAAAAAAATAGCTGATGGAGCAGCTTATGCAGCCAGTATGGGTATTGCAGTAAATGCTGGACATGGTTTAAATTATTATAATGTTTCTCCAGTTGCTGCTTTACCAGAAATTCATGAATTAAATATCGGTCATTCAATTATAAGTCGTGCTGTATTTGATGGTTTACAGAAGGCTATTGCTGATATGAAAGTTATTATACAATCAGCGCGCAATTAGGGTTTTAAATATGGCTATTGTTGGTTTAGGTACTGATATCGTAGAAATAGAACGCATAGAAAAAGCATTGGATCGTTATGGATCGACTTTTGCGAATCGTATTCTAACAGATTTAGAAACAAAAATTTATGATAAGTCGAAACAGAAAGAATATTTTTTAGCTAAACGTTTTGCGATTAAAGAAGCTGCCTCGAAGGCACTTGGAATGGGTATGGCTTATGGGGTATCTTTTCATGATTTTGGAGTTAGTAATGATAATAACGGCAAACCTATTTTAAGCTTAATGAATAAAGCAGCAGAAACAGCTATCTTGCTTGGTGTTGTTTCTACACACGTTACTATTTCCGATGAACGGCGCTACGCTTTAGCTACTGTTCTTTTTGAATCATGATTAACAATTTAGTTTGTTTTGTTTTAGTTCTTGAAACTAAATTTGATTTAGACACTTTTATACATTTTATTTTTAGATTGACGTGTTGTGGTGCTAATTGTCGAGTGTAGTTTCTATCTGTTAAATTGAGCTAACATTAATGGTAGTTGGCGCAATGATAACTAGGATGTAGAAATGGTTGCGATAAGAAGTGCGCATTTAAATTTCAATCAACAGTTTCATTTAGATCGCTGGATCTCTAGTTTAGAACAGGATAAAGATACTGCTGAATCTTTAAAAGAAGTTTACCGTCATTGCGAAATGCTACTGTTTGGTCATAAGGACTCTGAACTCCTACTTTGGCGTGGTCGTGAAATGATAGAAATTTTGGTTACTTTATCTATGGATAAAGTAACGTTAATTTCTGCTCAATTGTTTCCTCTTGCTTCAAGCGGTGAGTTTGATAGAGAAGTATTTAAAAAAAAATATGGAAAAGAGATTGCTAGATTAATTGACGGTGTTGAAAAGATGGCAGTCATTGGTCAGCTTGATGTGATACTTAAGGGTACTGAAGCCTCCAGACAGGTTGACAGTGTACGTCGTATGTTGTTGGCAATGGTTGAAGATTTTCGTTGTGTAATAATCAAGTTAGCTGAGCGTATTGCTAATTTACTGGAAGTGAAAGAAGCGGAAGATAACGTTCGCCAAACAGCTTCAAAGGAATGTGCTAACATCTATGCGCCATTAGCAAATCGTTTAGGTATCGGACAACTTCAATGGGAAATCGAAGACTATGTATTTCGCTACCAGCATCCTGATATATATAAATTAATTGCAGAGCAGTTATCGGAGCGTCGTATCGTTCGTGAAGAGTATATTAAAAACTTTGTTGGTGATCTTATAGCTGAAATGATCATTTCTCATATTAATGTAGAAGTAAGCGGTCGAGCTAAGCATATATACAGTATTTGGCGAAAAATGCAAAAAAAAGGTCTAGATTTTGATGAATTGTTTGATGTTCAAGCGGTACGCGTTATTGCTGAAAAATTGCAAGATTGTTATGCTGCGTTAGGTGTAGTTCATACTAAATATGAATATTTACCTGGCGAATTTGATGATTATATCGCGAATCCTAAGCCAAATGGTTATCAATCCATTCATACTGTTGTTTTAGGTCCGAAAAATAAAACCATTGAAATTCAGATTCGTACAAAAGATATGCATGAAAATTCAGAATTAGGTGTTGCTGCGCATTGGAAATACAAGGAAGGTAGTACTGGTACTAACGATTATGATAAGAAGATTGCTTGGTTACGCAAATTGTTAGATTGGCAGGAAGAAATGCTAGATTCGGATGAGATACTTGGGCAATTGCGTGGTCAGGTTTTTGATGATCGTATTTATGCTTTTACACCAAAAGGTGATGTGATTGATTTGCCTATGGGATCAACACCTTTAGATTTTGCTTACTATGTTCATTCTGAAGTAGGCCATCGTTGTATTGGAGCTAAAGTTAATGGTCGTATTGCAGCATTTCCTCAAAAACTGAAGATGGGTGATCAAGTTGAAATTATTACTCAGAAAGAGTCTAATCCCTCTTATGACTGGTTAAATCCCGCTACTGCATTTGTTTATTCCACTCGTGCTCGTAAAAAAATTAGTTCTTGGTTTCGTAAGCAAAGCAATGAGAAAAATATTGAAGTTGGCCGTGAGATTTTAGAAGATAAATTAGTAAAAATTGGTGCGACTTTAAAGCAGGCAGAGGATTATGCTTTAAGATATTTAAATCTAAACACTCTCAGTGAATTATATTTTGGTGTAGGTAGTGGCGCTTTACGGATCAATCAAATTGTTAATCATATTAATGCGTCAATAAATAAACTTACCATCGTAGAAAGGAGTTGGCGTGTATCAGAAAAATTAAAAGAATCTAAAAATAGGGTTGCGCAAAAACAACTAAGGGCTGATGCTATTGTGGTTAATGGTGTAAATGATTTGATGATTTATCTAGCGCGCTGTTGTCAGCCAATACCTGGTGAGAGGATTAAAGGTTATATTACTCAAGGTCGCGGTATTTCAGTTCACTCTGATGATTGTGCACAATTAGCAGAACTTAGTTTTCATGTTCCTAAACGTATTATTGACACAGCATGGGGTAATGGTTTTATTGGTTTTCGTATCTTAACGATTCGTATCGAGGCGTTAAAACGGAGAGGTTTACTTAAGGATGTGATAGCATCACTCGCTTATGAAAAAATTCAAGTGACTAGTGTGGCGAGCTATTCTGATTATAAAGAGGATCAATTTTTGCTGATGGATTTTGATTTAGGAATAGCTGATATTGAAGTTTTTCTGCGTATTTGTAAAAGGATCAAGCAGATAAAGGGTGTAATGTCAGTGAAGCGAATGAGTTAATTTTTGTGTTTAATTCTCTGGTTTTTAAAAAAATTATTTTTATGATTTGAGTACTAATCTTTCGTCTATAAACGCAGCAGCAGTTTCTTCTTTTAATAGGGTATTTTGTATTGTAGGTTAGAATTATGACAACAAATTATATTTTTGTGAGTGGTGGAGTTGTATCTTCTTTGGGCAAGGGTATCGCAGCAGGATCTCTTGCAGCTATTTTGGAAGCTCGTACTCTTAAGGTGACTATGATTAAGCTCGATCCTTACATTAATGTTGATCCAGGTACCATGAATCCAACCCAACATGGTGAAGTTTTTGTTACAGAAGACGGCGCTGAGACTGATTTGGATCTTGGTCATTATGAGCGTTTTATTCGTACTAAGATGACTAGGCATAACAATTTTACCGCTGGTTGTGTTTATGCTGACGTTTTACGTAAAGAGCGTCGTGGTGATTACTTGGGAGCGACTGTTCAGGTGATACCTCATATAACGAACTCGATTAAAGATCGCGTAGTCGCAGGTTCTCAAGGTCATGATATAGCTATTATTGAAATTGGGGGTACAGTTGGAGATATCGAATCTCTACCTTTCATGGAAGCAATTCGTCAGTTAGCAGTTGAGTTGGGTCGCGAGCGTACTATGTTTATGCACTTAACTTTAGTTCCTTATCTTCAGGTAGTAGGAGAAATTAAAACTAAACCGACTCAGCATTCTGTGAAGGAATTATTGTCTATTGGTATTCAACCAGATATTTTAGTTTGTCGTTCAGATCGTATTATTCCATCGAATGAGCGTAAGAAGATTGCGCTTTTTTGTAATGTGCAAGAGAAGGCAGTAATTTCAATAAAGGATGTGGACTCGATTTATAAGATTCCTCAATTAATTAAAGCTCAACATCTTGATGACTTAGTGTGTCATCGATTTGGTATTGATGCACCTGAAGCTGATCTCTCTGAATGGGAGCAGGTAATTTACGAAGAAGCTAATCCTACAGGAGAAGTAATTGTTGGTGTAGTTGGAAAGTATACTGAATTGCCAGATGCATATAAATCCATAAATGAGGCCTTAAAACATGGAGGGCTAAAGAATCGTTTAAGCGTAAAAATTCAGTATATTGATGCTCAGGATGTAGAAAATAGGGGTGTTGAAATCCTTAAGTCTTTAGATGCTATTCTAGTGCCTGGTGGTTTTGGACACCGTGGTGTAGAAGGTAAAATTCGCACAGCACAGTATGCACGTGAAAATAGGGTACCTTATTTAGGTATTTGCTTAGGAATGCAGGTTGCGTTAATTGAATATGCACGCAATGTTGTGGGTATGGAAGGCGCTCACTCGACAGAGTTTAATAAAGAAACGCGATATCCTGTAATAGGTTTAATAAAGGAATGGACAAACTGTGAAGGAAAAGTCGAAGAACGTACTGAGAACTCCAATCTTGGAGGAACTATGCGTCTTGGTTTACAGGCTTGTCATTTAGAAAAAGGTACCAAAACTTACGAATTATATCGTAATGCCACAATTTATGAACGTCATCGCCATCGTTATGAAGTGAATAATAATCTGCGTTCCAAGCTTGAAAATGCTGGTTTGAAGGTATCTGGTTTATCTGAAGATAAGAAATTAGTAGAAGTAATTGAAAATCCAGTTCATCCTTGGTTCATAGCTGCTCAGTTTCACCCAGAGTTTACTTCTACACCTCGTGATGGTCATCCATTGTTTTCTAGTTTTATTAAAATGGCAGGAGAGTTGCAGCGCGACGACTTTAAGAAATAAATCAAGCAGCGTTTTTAACTTTATTTTTTATGTTACATATTTGTTGATAAGGAAAGTTTCAATGTCTAAAATTGTGAAAGTTTTTGGACGTGAAATCATTGATTCACGTGGTAATCCAACTGTAGAAGCTGAGGTACACTTAGAAGGTGGTTTTGTAGGTATGGCTTCTGTTCCATCTGGTGCATCAACCGGCTCTCGTGAAGCAATTGAATTACGTGATGGTGGTAAGCGTTTTTTAGGCAAGGGAGTTCTGAATGCCGTTAAGTCCATAAATGGTCCTATTGCTAAGGCTTTACTTGGTAAGGATGCTAGAGTTCAGATAAGTATTGATCAAATTATGATTGATCTTGATAATACTGAAAATAAATCTCAGTTTGGTGCTAATGCTATTTTAGCAATCTCCCTAGCAAATGCTAAAGCTGCTGCAGCCGCTAAAGGTATGCCTCTATATGAGCATATTGCTGAATTGAATGGTACCCCCGGCCAATTTTCTATGCCTTTAGCTATGATGAATGTTATCAACGGTGGTGAACATGCAGATAATAATATAGATATTCAAGAATTTATGATCCAACCCGTTGGTGCTAGTTCCTTTAAAGAAAGTCTGCGTATTGGCTCTGAAGTATTTCATCACTTGGCTAAAGTTCTTAAATCTCAGGGCTTGAATACAACAGTTGGCGACGAAGGTGGTTTTGCTCCTAACTTACAGTCCAACGCTGATGCTTTATCTATAATCGAAGAAGCTGTAGAATCTGCGGGTTATATGTTGAGTAAGGATATTACTTTCGCTATAGATTGCGCAGCATCTGAATTTTATAACAAAGATGTCGGCAATTATAACATGAAAGGAGAAGGTAAAGTTTTTACTTCTAAAGAGTTGAATTACTATCTAGTTGATTTAGTGAATCGATATCCTATAGTGTCCATTGAAGATGCTTTTGATGAGTCCGATTGGGATGGCTTTAAGTATCAAACTGAATTATTAGGTGACAAACTTCAGATAGTTGGTGATGATCTGTTTGTTACTAACACAAAGATTCTTGCTCAGGGTATTGAGAGAGGAGTAGCTAATTCTATCCTTATTAAGTTAAATCAAATAGGTTCTCTAACTGAAACTATAGCTACGATTCAGATGGCTAAAGATGCATCTTATACAACTGTTATTTCTCATCGCTCCGGGGAAACTGAAGATTCAACTATTGCTGATTTAGCAGTGGGTACTGCTGCTGGTCAGATTAAGACTGGTTCTATGAGCCGTTCAGAGCGTATTGCTAAATATAATCGACTTATCCGTATTGAGGAAGCTTTAGGCGCAACTGTTGTTTATAATGGTCTCAAAGAAGTTAAAGGTCAGAACTGATCTTTGAGATTATGCGCAGTTCTTTAGGAGTTTGTAAAAAAGTATCTTCATCACGAAGGTACTTTTAGGTAATTTGTTTCGTGGCTCTGTTATTTAGAGAATGGGTTCTCGGTTATTGCTCGAATGCGCTGTTTTTCTATTTTAGTGCGAATCTCTTTTCCTTTAAAAGTACTTGAAATAATAGGTTCTATATCAACTGATGAGGCTGCTTGATAAGCTGATTCAAAGATGTTGCGCTGTTGGTATGATTTGTCTTGGAAATTAACTTGGCCTTCGTAGTGATCTGCCTGGCAACAAAGCAGAACTTGCTGTAAGCGTTCTGGTTTTCGCCATACATCCAGTTCGTTGAGAATTTGTAATTTAGTTAATGAGCTTAATGTTTCAGCTCTATGTATATTAATGCGCTGCGTCCATATTATAACGGCCAATTCTTTAAATGCATTAGGTATTTTGATTCGCTTTGAAAATTGCTCAATAAGGTTTCCAACGTAATAGCACTTTTCTTCATCAAAGTATTCGTTTTCTAGAATAGTATTTCTTCCCAAATTTTGTATTTGGGCAGCAAATCTTAGTGGAGCTGATGTGGAAAGTGATGCAATAGCTCTAGCAATTTCTAAAGTACCGGTTTGTTGTTTAGATTGCCGCATATGAAACTCTGGAAAAATTTCTTTCAGAGCGTTGCACTGTTCTAAAATAGATAAAAACACGGTAGGATCTTGAGTTTTTAGCGATTTATGCCATTCTTGCCAAACTCTTTCTGGTGTCAAGTACTTTAACTCACCTGATTGACTAATGTAATTCATTATCTCAAGAGTTTCAGGATGTATACTAAAGGATAGGTGTGCTAATTTAGCAGCAAAACGAGCGACTCTTAAGACCCTTAGAGGATCTTCAGAAAATGCAGGGGATACATGGCGTAAAATACGTTTGTTTAGATCTCGCTGTCCGTTGTATGGATCAATGATCTTTCCAGCATTATTTTTTGCTATGGCGTTGATTGTTAAGTCGCGACGCAATAAGTCTTCTTCTAATGTGACATCACTTTTAAAATAGGATCTAAAACCGGTATGGCCTGGTTCTGTTTTTTTTTCTGTTCTAGCAAGAGCATACTCTTGTTTGTTTTCAGGGTGTAGAAATACAGGAAACCTCTTTCCAACAGCAGTAAAGCCTTGATCAAGCATTTCTGCTTCTGAACTGCCGACTACTACCCAATCTTTATCTTGGACTTTGATATTCAACAATTGGTCGCGTACGGCTCCACCAACTAAATATGTTTGCACTTTCTGTTCTCATATTAAATTTTAATCGCTGAATCTTTTGCTTTAGATTTTAGTTTTCGCATTTTCAGAGACAAAGCGAATGGTACTAAAACTATAATAAAAGTTAAAGGAAGTAGGATAGTTTTTTTATCATACTAAAGAATAAGATCATTAATGAGGTTACTTGTTCGTGTTTATTTTATCAGTTTTGATAGGAAATAGCGCTCGCCTGTCGTTATATTTTTTGTTCTAATAATTTTTCAGTTCTTTCGACAAGTTCTTTAAGACCAAGTTCTTTATATGCTTGTAATTGAATTTTTAGAGATTGGCTAGCTATTTTAAAGTTTGGGTACTCTCGTTGTACCTTTTGAGCACGATTGATTGCCGCTATCCAAGCATGACGCTTCAAGTAGAAACGTGCTACTGCCAAATCGTGTTCTGCTAAACGATTTCTAAGTGTAGATATATATTTCTGAGATTGTAAAACGTAGGGACTATTCGGGTAATGTTTTAACAATTGATCGAAGTCATGAAGCGCTGATTTTGCCGGTTCAGGATCTCTATCATTACGATTAACATCGAAGAAATTGTGTATAAGGTTACTATCTCTTGCCATATTTGTTAATCCTCGTATATATAGGATCTTATCCATTTTTTCGTGAGATGGATTTAATTTAACGAAACGTTCGATTGTAGCTAAAGTGAGAGCTGAGTCGTTATTTTTGTAATATGCATATATCAGGTCTAGTTGCATTTGTTTTGAATATGGGGAGAATGGGTAGTGAGTATCTAATGTTTCTAGTTTTTTAATAGCACCTAACCAATTTCTACTTTGGATAAAGTTCTGTGCTTCGAAGTAGAGTGCAGACGGTGTTGTATTAGAGATTGTTTCCTTATTTTTTAAGCAACCAAATAATGGAAGTAATATGAATAAACCTAATAAAATTCTGTATTTCATTTCAGAAGCAATTTCCTTTTCGAATGTTTTTCAAACTTTTTATTATTACTGATAACTAAGTGTGACAAGTGGCATTTTTCCACAGTATTGAGTATTAGTCTCATATTTTTTTAAAAAAAATTTATATGGTTTAATAAATTGAAATTAATAGGCGTAGTAAAAAATAACCAGTTAGGTCAGCGATTAGATCAAACAGCAGCGCAGTTGTTTGCTAATTTTTCTCGTTCGCGTCTGAAAAAGTGGCTTTTAGATGGAAAGGTTCAAATTAATGGTTCAGTAGTAACCAAACCTCGTACCAAGGTTGTAAACGGAGAAGTAATTACAGTTCAGGTTGAATTTGAAGATAAGTTGTCTTATCAAGCTCAAGAGATACCGCTTAATATCATATATGAAGATGATGATCTCTTAATAATAGATAAACCGCGTGACTTTGTAGTTCATCCTGGCGCAGGAGTTTCTAATGGAACGATGCTTAATGCATTACTGCACTATTATCCAGATATAATTAAAGTTCCGCGCGCAGGTATAATTCATCGTTTAGATAAAAACACTACTGGTCTTTTGGTTGTAGCTAAAAACATGTTAGCCCACTCGTATCTTACTCAGGCATTGCAAAGACGAAACATCACTCGTGAATATGAGGCTATTGCAGTAGGTAGAGTAGTCTCCAGCGGCAAAATTGAAGGAGCAATTTCTCGTCATTCAATTAAACGCACATTAATGGCGATCAATCCAATGGGCAAGTACGCTGTGACACACTATCGAGTCGTTGAACATTTTCGAGAATATACACGCGTTTTCTTGCGTTTGGAAACAGGACGTACTCACCAAATTCGTGTTCATATGTCCTATTTACAGCATCCTTTGTTAGGTGATATAGCTTATGGTGCTAAAATTCGAATGCCTCAAGGTGTTTCTCAAGAGTTATCTGAAATGATTCGTAGTTTCGATCGTCAGGCTTTGCATGCTCGCATGCTTACATTACAGCATCCTACAACAAAAGAAGTACTCAAATTTTATGCACCTTTACCTAGCGACATTTCCTCGATAGTAAAGGCCTTTCGTGAAGATGTAAAACTTAATTGTTCAGAAGTAAAATGTAAATGAGTTTTATCATTCCTCATTGGCAGGCTCCTAAGAATATTAAAGCTATATCATCAACGAGAATTGGTGGTTTTTCTCATGATTTATATGCAGGGTTAAACATTAGTACTCATGTTGGAGACGATTTGATTGCAGTCAATAAAAATCGAAAATGGTTAGTAGAAGCGGCTAATATGCCATCAGTACCAGTTTGGCTAAAACAAACTCATTCAGTTCATGTTGAAGAAATTTTTTATCCAGTTAATTACATAGTTGAGTCTGATGGCGCTTTTACTAAATGTGTTAATACGGTGTGCTCGATTTTGACAGCTGACTGTTTGCCTATCTTGCTTACTAATATCCAAGGTACTCAGGTTGCTGCTCTGCACGCAGGTTGGAGAGGACTCGCTCGTGGTATCGTCGAAAATGGAGTAAATAAATTTGATGGAGAAATCATTGCATGGCTTGGCCCCGCTATAGGTCATTCCGTTTTTGAAGTAGGTGAGTGCGTAGTACAAGAATTTTTAAATTCTAGTCTTGATGTTTACAAAGCATTTAAATATCGGAAATGTACGAATAAGTGGTTGGTTGATATAACTTTATTAGCGAAGAAGTTATTAAATCAAGCTGGTGTAGTGAAAATAACTAGCAGTGGCTTATGTACCTATAGTAATAAAATATTTTATTCCTATCGACGCGATGGTATTACGGGACGACAAGGGTCTTTTATTT
Organism: Candidatus Photodesmus blepharonis; assembly: GCF_000731795.2. Taxonomy (GTDB): domain Bacteria; phylum Pseudomonadota; class Gammaproteobacteria; order Enterobacterales; family Vibrionaceae; genus Vibrio; species Vibrio blepharonis. The sequence continues at coordinate 16,689 of NZ_JGVK01000008.1, forward strand.
GGATTGAAGATTAGACATATTTAAAAGAGTTTCATTAGGAGAATATATATGCGTCTTGATAGATTTACGAATAAGTTTCAAACTGCTATTTCCGATGCACAAACATTGACATTGAGTCGTGCTCATCAATATATGGAGCCAATACATCTGATGGTTGCATTGCTTGACCAAACAAATAGTTCTATTCGTCCATTAGTTGTCATGCTTGGCATTGATGTAACTCAAGTGAGATCGAAATTAAGTGAGCTCTTAGAGGAATTACCTAAAACAAGTGGCGTCAGAAATAATGCTCAGCTCTCTATAAAAATGGGAAAATTGTTTAATTTATGTGACGAAATAGCACGAAAACGTCACGATTCTTACATATCATGCGAAATTTTTTTGCTTGCTGGAATCAAAGATCAAGGGGTTCTCGGTACTTTGTTAAGGGAGAGTAACTTAACTGAGAAAAGGCTTTTAGAAGTCATTGAAAAAAATCGTGGAGATCAAAAGATTACTGATCCAAATGCTGAAGAGTTCAAACAGTCTTTAGAAAGATTTACTATTGATTTAACTGAACGTGCTGCACAAGGCAAACTTGATCCAGTTATTGGAAGAAATGATGAAATTCGCCGAACTATTCAAGTTCTTCAACGCAGAACGAAAAATAATCCAGTTATTATCGGTGAACCAGGTATAGGAAAAACTGCAATTGTTGAAGGTTTAGCACAGCGTATTGTTAACAATGAAGTACCGGAGGGGTTGCTGGAAAAGAGAGTTCTTTCACTCGATATAGGGGCTATTATTGCTGGTGCTAAGTATCGAGGTGAATTTGAAGAGCGCTTAAAATCAATGCTTAATGAACTTGTTAAAGAAGGAAATATTATACTCTTTATCGATGAGTTGCACGTTGTGGTTGGAGCTGGTAAAGGAGAAGGTTCCATGAATGCTGGAAATATGCTCAAACCTGCATTAGCTCGTGGTGAGCTACATTGTGTTGGTGCAACGACTTTGGATGAATATCGTCATTATATTGAAAAAGATCTCGCATTGGAACGGCGTTTTCAAAAAGTTTTAGTAAATGAGCCAACAATTGAAGATACTGTAGCCATACTCCGCGGTTTGAAGGAACGTTACGAGTTACACCATCATGTTGAAATTACGGATCCTGCTATTGTAGCTGCAGCAGCTTTATCACATCGTTATATTTCAGATAGACGATTACCAGATAAAGCTATTGACTTGATAGATGAGGCAGCGTCAAGTATTCGGATGCAAATGGATTCTAAACCTGAATCTTTAGACAAACTTGAACGTAAGATCGTACAACTTAAGATCGAGCAACAAGCTTTAAGAAATGAACGTGATGACGCTAGCAATAAGCGTTTGCAGATTATTGAGTTAGAGGTAGAAGAGAAAGAAAAAGATTTTGTAAAACTTGAAGAAATATGGAATGCAGAGAAAGCGGTATTATCCGGAACTCAACATATTAAAGGAAAACTAGAACAAGTTCGAATAGATATGGATTTTGCGCGTCGAGCAGGTGATCTAAATCGAATGTCAGAACTGCAGTACGGGCGTGTTCCTGAATTGGAAAAACAATTAGATATCGCCGTTCAAGCCGAAAAGCAAGAAATGAGTCTTTTACGTAATAAGGTAACTGATAATGAGATTGCAGAAATACTCTCTAAACAGACAGGCATTCCTGTGTTTAAAATGTTAGAAGCAGAAAAAGAGAAACTTTTACATATGGAAGATGTATTATCTCAACAGGTGATTGGTCAAAATGAAGCTGTAACAGTGGTTTCTAATGCAATTCGACGTAGTCGGTCTGGTTTATCTGATCCAAATAAGCCTATTGGATCTTTTTTATTTTTAGGGCCTACAGGTGTAGGTAAAACGGAGCTTTGTAAGACATTAGCAAATTTTATGTTTGATAGCCCAGATGCAATAGCTCGTATTGACATGTCAGAGTTTATGGAGAAGCATGCTGTTTCTCGTTTAGTCGGAGCTCCTCCAGGGTATATTGGTTATGAAGAGGGAGGGTATTTGACAGAGTCTGTACGACGAAAACCTTATTCTGTTGTACTATTAGACGAGGTAGAAAAGGCACATCCAGACGTATTTAACATTTTATTACAGGTTCTTGATGACGGCCGTTTAACTGACGGACAAGGTCGTACCGTTGATTTTCGTAATACCGTCATAATTATGACATCTAACTTAGGTTCTGAACGCATTCAAGAAAATGTTTCAAATCTAGAGTACAAGAAAATTAAGAATGAAGTTATGAGTGTAGTAAATCAACATTTTCGTCCAGAATTTTTAAACAGATTAGAGGAAAACATTGTATTTAATCCTTTAAATCAAGATAACATAAAATTAATTGCAAATATTCAGTTAAAACTTTTAGGAAAAAGGATGGGAGAAAATGGATATGAACTTAAAGTATCGGATGAAGCGTTAGATTTAATTTCACAAATTGGTTTTGATCCGTTATTTGGTGCAAGACCACTAAAAAGAGCAATACAACAAAATATCGAAAATCAGTTAGCGAAAGAAATCCTTGCAGATAAGCTAGAGTCAAATAAAGAAGTGCAGCTGTTAGTTAATAAAAATAAGATTATCATTCAGCAATGAAAGTAAGCGGAGAAAGGTAACTGAAAGATTAATGGGATTATTATTAGTAATGATTTCAATCCAAATGTTTCTGGATGGGGTAAAAAGTTATGT
>NZ_JGVK01000009.1 GCF_000731795.2 Candidatus Photodesmus blepharonis
TTTTTTTTCGCTTACTACATTGTTGACTTAGGTCATTATAATCTGAATATAATTTTTGAAAAATAAAACTCAGATACCTCACCACTAAAGTAAACTATATTACTCACAACTTATACAGTAGCCTTTTTCCTTTTTAATATAGTCAGTTGACGCTATCAGAAATCTTCTTTGCTAAAGACTGTTAGTAATATATAATATAAATATAGTTTTAAAGACATAGTCTGAATCATCCTTTGGTCTATTTTAGCAAGTTTTTTTGGAGTTGACATATTAACATTTTTTATTTGTGCTAGCCCCGTAATACCTGGAGAAACAGAAAATACCCCTCTAAGCTCACGTTCTTTAATAAGCTCTATTTGACTAAGTAAGCATGGCCTAGGACCTACCAAACTCATCTCTCCTCTTAGAACATTAATGAGTTGAGGAAGCTCATCGAGCTTAGTCTTTCTTAGAAAAATACCTAGCTTAGTTACAGAGTTCAAATCAACAAAATGAGTAGCAATTGATTGTGTTTCCACAGGCATCGTACGAAATTTAATCAGCGTAAACGCTTTTTGATTTTTACCAACCCGAGTTTGTAGAAAAATTGGAGATACTGTAAAAAAATAACTAACTACGAAAACTAGTATAAAGATTGGAAACAAAATAACCAACCCTATAAACGATAAAAAAAAATCTAAAAAACGAATCATCGTATATCTTCCAACAAGAGATCTTAAATTAAGGTAACACTCTGTCATTTAAATATGAATCGACAGTTCTAACAATACCTTCCTCATAAGAAATAGGAGGTTCCCAACTTAACATTCGCTTAGTATCAGAAATATCAACCTGAAGATTACCCAAAATTTTTTGAAATATCTGATGCCAACCAAGCATTTTAGCTCCCCACTCTATCCATGTTACGGGGATGGGAAAAAGCCTACACGGCTTACCCATTGCCTTTGAAATTATTTCTATCAAGCGTGTAGTCGATAGATCCAGTCCATCAGATACCAAGAAAGTTTTCCCTATGGCGTCTTTGCTGTAACAACAAAGCAAAATTAAATCAACTAAATTATCTCTATATACCAAGCTACGCTGATTATAGACAGCTCCAAAAGGCAACGGAAATCCCTTATAAATTAATTCCATCAAATTATAAAAATTACCTTTTACTCCTTCTCCATAAACCAATGGTGGACGAATTATAACCACTTCTAATCCAGTCGCTTTAGCTATATGGCGTAATCCAATCTCTGCTTCTAATTTACTCACGCCATAAGGCTCTCTATTTTGTTTAAAATAAATTTTGCTATTGAAAGGTATCCCCCGCTTCGTAAACTCACCATTAACTTTAATCGAGCTAATAAAAACAAACCTTTTTACACCACCTCGTTCGGCTTGACGGGCTAAATTTAAAGTACCTTCTGTGTTCACTGCTCGATAAGAAGCAAGAGCATTACACCGCTCCAACTTCTTCATTTGAACAACACAAGCTGCACAGTGCACCACACAGCATATATCGTTAAAAACGCTACTCCAATCAGTATTAGAGTCTATTTCAGTAGCAACAACTTGAATACCATTTACTGGGTCTCTATTTTTTCCTCTAACCTGAGCTACAACTTCAAAACCTTTATCTATTGCTAATTCCACTATACGTGAACCCACGAATCCACTGCTTCCAGTGATTAATATTTTCACTCTAAGACCTCTTGATAGAACCGATAAAACCTATTCTATACATTTGAAAATACTTGCATCAAGAATTGAAATCCAAATACATTAATAAAAGAAATACTCTTGTATGAAGACTAGCTATGAAAACTAAAGCTATCTATAATAAAGTCAATAAACAAAGCATTTAAAATTTAAATCTACAGATAAAACTAAACAAGTATATATTTATATTAGGTTAAGGTACTTCATGCTCTCTCCAGTACACTATTTATTCAATATAACCAGAAAAAATAAATACCTTATTAATATTGTTTATGACACTTTCGCCATAATCGTTTCACTCTATACAGCTATTGCCCTACGTATAGGTTCGTTAACATTTCATATAAGTCTAGCAGAAATTGCCACATTGCTAGTAACGTTAAGTGTAACAATTTATTTCTTTATAAAATTAGATATGTATAGAGCAATACTGAGATACATGATGCTTCCAACTGTAGAATATATATTTTTAGTCATATCCATTTCGTCTCTTACACTCGCCATTAGTAGTTTTTTTTTACATTCTTTTATACCTCGAAGCGTCCCATTTATCTACTTTGGGCTTGCCATTATTTCTTTGGGTGGACCAAGAATAGTAATACGTACTCTTTACTATCATTACTATAAACGCCAAAAACCGAATGTTTTTATCTACGGAGCAGGAGCAACTGGACGAGATCTTGCCTATGCCCTAATTCAAGGCAACGAATATCATCCTGCTATATTGCTTGATGACGATGTAAACAAAGACGGTCAGATTATGTTCGGAATAAAAGTTTATCACTCAAGTAAATTTGACAACCTTAGATTACTGTACCAACCAGTAAAACTTTTGCTCGCCATCAATAACATTAATAAAGGAAAACGTCTTAGACTAGTTGAAAAATTATCACATTGGCCAATAGAAGTGCAATCTGTACCTTCTGTTGAAGATATTGCAACTGGAAGAGCAATTGCTACAGAAGTAAAAGACTTGGATGTAGCTGATCTATTGGGTAGAACTCCTGTAGACCCAGATAAAGAACTACTTAAAAAAAACATCACAGGTAAAAATGTCATGGTTACTGGTGCTGGAGGATCAATAGGATCAGAACTTTGCCGACAAATTTTAACTCAAAACCCATCAATTCTTGTTCTATTTGAACTTAATGAATACAACTTATATTCAACTGACCAAGAACTTAGAGTAGTCAAAAATAGCCTTAAACTTAATACTAAAATCGTTGCAGCATTAGGTTCTGTACAAAAGGAAAATCGCCTTATTAAATTAATGTCGTCACACAACATTGAAACTATATACCATGCTGCAGCCTATAAACATGTACCACTAGTAGAAGAAAACATTATTGAAGGGATACAAAATAACGTATTTGGTACCTTATCCTGCGCTAACGCGGCCATTGCCACTAAAGTACAAAACTTCACTTTCATTTCAACAGACAAAGCGGTACGTCCAACAAATATCATGGGAGCAAGCAAACGGATGGCAGAATTAGTACTACAAACACTTTCTGATAAAAAAACCAGTACAATCTTCACTATGGTACGATTCGGTAACGTTTTAGGATCATCTGGATCCGTAGTACCACTATTCAAAAGACAAATCCGACAAGGTGGACCGGTTACGGTCACACATCCTGATATAACTCGTTATTTTATGCTTATATCTGAAGCAGCCCAACTAGTAATTCAAGCAGGAGCGATGGGCAATAATGGACAAGTTTTTGTACTTGATATGGGAGAACCAATCAAAATCTTAGACTTAGCTAAACGCATGATTAACCTAATGGGTATGAATGAATATATAGACGACAATAATGAAGATGGTGATATCGAAATTTCATTTACAGGATTGAGAACAGGTGAAAAACTATACGAAGAACTACTTATAGGTTCAAACGTTGAAGGAACCAAACACAAAAAAATATTAACCGCATTAGAAGATAAGTTGAGTTTCAAGAAAATGGTAAATCTTCTAGAAAAGCTTGATAATTGCTGCCATACATTTGACATAGAATGCATAAAGCAAATACTGCTGGAAGCTCCAACAGGATATCAACCTAAGAAATAACTAACAATTTAAACCACAGAGGATTATCATGCTTTTGAAAAAATACTTATAATCAGAGAGTTCTCTAACTATGTTTAAATACATCATGCAGCTAAACTACTTCAGAATCAACCAATATAGACTCGATAAAAAATGGCGCTTTTCATCTGTGTTGTAAATCATAACCATGACAAAATAATTTATTCTAATGAAACGCTTAAAAACTTGGCTAGTATTCATACAGTTTTTATTAAATCCAATACAGTAGCTACTAGTGAGTTAATAAACTACTGCGAAGATAGTGGAATACACTTGCTACAAGGAAAGAAACGCCAGGGTTTTGGCACTAATAATAACGAAGTTTTTACCCATATAAACTCAAAATTCAAAATAAAAAAATCCGATTATTTTCTAGTATTAAATCCAGATATACAAATTCAATTAAATGAAATTAATAAACTACTTGATGTCACTATTAAAATGAAAAACAACGTTTCTACAATAAATTTATTCAAAGATCCAACTTTCACAACACATGAAAATTCTATTAGACGGTACCCAAAACCATTGACTCCTATCAAATCTATATTTGGTTTAAAAAGAAACGACTTCTACAACAAAAGTAAAATTACTACTCCAAAAATAGTTGATTGGGCTTCGGGTTCCTTCCTACTTTTTAACATATCTTGCTATCAAAAACTTGGAGGATTCGATGAAAACTACTTTATGTATTTTGAAGATGTTGATATTTGCACTCGAGCGAATAGAATCGGTATCGATATTGTTTATTATCCACACATAAAAGGGATTCATTACGCATCACATCAAAATCGGAAAATATTTTCAATACACTTTATTTGGTATTGCAAAAGTGCAATCCGCTACCACTCGAAATACAACTTAACATTTTTAAAACAACTAAAATTGATAAAGTAGCTATTTGCTCATATCGCACATTACTTGAATGATGCGCTCAGAGGCGGAGCCATTACCATAAGGATGATGTGCCAAGCTCATCAAATCATAAGTTTTTTTGTCGCTTAATAGCTTTGAAACTTCTCGAAAAATCACATCAACACTTGTTCCAACAAGTTTAACAGTTCCTGATTGAAGAGCTTCAAAACGTTCCGTTGTATCACGCATAACTAAAACAGGCTTACCAAGCGATGGGGCTTCCTCTTGAATACCACCAGAATCAGTAAGAATAATACTAGAACGATTCATCAAATAGACGAAAGGAAGATAATCCTGTGGTTCAATCAAAAAGATATTCGATCGGTTAGAAAGAAAATGATTCACCGGCTCACGAACATTTGGATTGAAGTGAACAGGATAAACAAAATCAACATTAGTATAATGATCAGCAAGCTTAATTAATGCTTGGCATATTCTTGCTAAACCATCACCAAAACTCTCTCTACGATGACTGGTAATTAAAACTATACGACGCTCTTCAGTAAGGAAATGAAACCTTTGAGATAAAGTGTAACGCAGTTCATCATTTTCCTTCATTTTTCTCAGAACCATAAACAAGGAATCAATAACAGTATTACCAGTGACAACAATACTATCTTTCGAAATATTTTCAGCTAAAAGGTTCGCCTGAGCAATATCAGTCGGAGCAAAATGAATATTAGCCAAACAACTCGCTATCCTACGATTTCCCTCTTCAGGCCATGGAGAATAAATATCGTTAGTTCGCAAACCTGCTTCAACATGCCCTATTCTTATTTTCTTGTAATACGCAGCTAAAGTAGCGGAAAGTGTAGTGGCAGTGTCACCGTGCACTAAAACATAATCTGGTTTAAAATCTTCAAAAACATCACGCAATTCTAGAAGAATTGTTGAAGTAATATCCGTTAGATCCTGACCTGACTTCATCACTCCTAAATTATAGCTTGGACTAATATCAAAGAGATCTAGTACTTGATCAAGCATTTGTTTATGTTGGCCAGTAACACAAACTCCACCCTCAAAACGACTGTCTTGCTCTAACCTTTTTACTACTGGAGCCATTTTGATAGCTTCTGGTCTAGTACCGAAAACAATCAACACTCTAATTGCACCCATAATCAATAAACCTGAATAATCTAGTAAAAAACTACCAACAATCTCATCTTCAATTTTTAAAAACTTTTAAACTATCAAATCAATCAACTAACCTTTACAATGATAGATGAGAATTCATACTGAAACAATTATAGACCAATACTTTAAGCTTCTTTAAAAACAATAGACTCCAGAAAAACTATTTTTTTCTAATGTAAAAAACAAAGTAGGGGATAGGGTGTATAGATGAGAGTAGCTAGCACTTTTCCAACAATAGACAGTAAAGACGCAATTAAACATTACACTGAAATTGAAAAAAAATCAATTTTGATAACTAACATGGAAAAGAGTGTCGAATACAATAAATCCAAAATCATAATTTAGTAATGACTATTAAGTTTAAAAGCGTTTTTTGTAATTAACCCCTATTCAGCCATTTCCTTTATAATGAAGTTAAAACTTAAACACACAAATCACACTCTTGAAACAGCAGGGCTCCGTTGTCCAGATGGCATCATGCTAATAAGGAGAAAAATAAGAAAAATGCAAAATGGAGAGGTTTTGCTGGTAAAATCTGACGATCCATTAATGATACACGATATTCCGAATTTCTGCCGTTTTATGAATCATGAACTACTTTCATTTCAAGCACAAGAATTACCGTATCAATTTTGGATTAAAAAAGGAAAAATCTGAATTTTTTATTATTTTCTATCTGCTTTGATTAAGTACAAAAGTGTTAGCATGCTCTTTGTTCGTAATTTAGATAAGGTGGATTGTCCATTTAACTTAAATTAATTACTCCATTAACTTTTATGCATGATTCTTAGGAGTGCACACAATGAAATCTCTGTTTCTTTATTCAAGTCGCGAAGGACAAACGAAAAAAATACTCCGCTACATAGATAAAAAATTGATAGATCTAGAATGTGAAACACTCAATATACATAACACAAAAAAAATAGACTTACTTGAATACGAAAAAGTTTTGATTGGTGCTTCTGTTCATTATGGTCATTTAAGAAAAGAATTATATCGCTTTATTAATATGAACATAGAACAACTTCAAGAAAGCAAAGGAGCTTTTTTTTGCGTAAATTTAACTGCAAGAAAAGAAAAAAAAAGAAAAGATACACCGGAAAACAACACTTACATAAAGACATTTCTTAAAAAATCTCCATGGAAACCTAAACTTATAGGTGTTTTTGCTGGTTCTCTTGACTATCAAAAATATGGATTTTTTGATCGATTAATGATCATTTTTATTATGATGATAACTGATGGTAAAATTTATGTTAATCAAAAAAAGGAGTATACCAACTGGAAAAAAGTTTCTTTATTTTCTGAAGCATTTAGAAAGCTTTGAGAACTGTTCAATCATAGAGTTATAAAAAGATATGATTCAGAAATCATTTTTTCTTTGATGGACGTTTCCAATCAGATATTTTTCGCTCTTTACTACGAGTAATTACTAACTCACCTTCCTTCACATCTTTAGTAAGAGTCGTACCTGCAGCAATAGTCGCTCTATCCGCAATATGAATTGGAGCAATAAGCTGAGAAGCAGAGCCGACAAAAACATCATCACTAATAATTGTCTTATGTTTTTCTGCACCATCATAATTACACGTTATTACCCCAGCACCAACATTGACACGCTGACCTATTTCTGTATCACCTAAATAGGTTAAGTGGTTAGCTTTAGATTCTTCACCTAAACGAGTGTTTTTCAATTCGACGAAATTGCCAACTCGAGCACCATTCAGCAGTTCAGAACCTGGACGTAAACGACCAAATGGACCAACAACACAATTTGTACTAACTGTTGCACGTTCGATAATGCTGTACGGTTGAATTATAGTGTTATTATCTATTTTACAATCTTTTAGCACACTTCCAGCACCGATTATGACATTGTCTCCAAGAAATACATTACCTTCTATAAGTACATTGATATCAATTTCGCAATCGACTCCACAAAGGAGCTCACCACGTAAGTCAAAGCGTGTAATATCATGTATCATCACCCCTTCATCCAACAATTTACTTGCTTGCATTAATTGGAACGCACGCTCTAGGTGTACTAACTGTAGGCGATTATTTACTCCCTGCACTTCAATAGAACTAATTGGATGTATAGCTTGAATAATACTACCCTCATTATATGCAGTGGCAATAATATCTGTCAGATAATACTCATCTTGGGAATTTTTATGATTTATGAAAGTGAGCCAACGTTTAAGATCCCTACCGGTGGCAACCATCACTCCAGTGTTTACTTCCTTAATTAATTTTTGCTCTTCATTCGCATCTTTCTGCTCAATAACGGCAACAACAGAACGATTAGAACGAATTACGCGTCCATATCCAACAGGATCTTCAAGAATCACGGTGAGCAATGCTATTCCACCAACAGGCTGAGCTTTTAACAAATTTGTTATAGTTTCTTCAGTAACTAATGGCACATCACCATAGAGAACTAATATCGTTTCATCGTCTCCAAACTCATAAGAAGCTTGAAATAATGCGTGACCGGTACCTAACTGTTCGCCTTGCAATACCCAATGAACAGACTCTTTCGATAGCACTTTCTGGATCAAAGCACCACCATGACCATAGACTAAATAAATATTTTGAGCACCTAAGGCATTACACGTATCAATCACACGCTTCACCATCGGTTTACCTGCTAGCAAGTGTAAAACCTTAGGCAAACGAGATTGCATTCGAGCACCTTCACCAGCAGCAAGCACTACAGCACTGAATTTCATTTAGAAACCTAATCAATAACGCTTTTTAGTCAACTCAATCACTCGTAGTTGTGCCATAACATTCGCGAGTTCAGTAGCCACTTTTGCAAAATTGATATTCCCATTGTAATTATTAATATTTTCCTCAGCTTTGCGCTTAGACTCTTGAACCTTAATTATATCTAATTCCTCGCCGCGGATAGCAGTGTCAGCTAAGACAGTCGAAATGCCAGGTTGAACTTCAAGTATACCGCCGGATACGTAGATAAAATGTTCTTCTATACCTCGCTTCACTACTATTCGTACTATTCCTGGAATGATAGCACTCAAAAGAGGAGCATGACCGAAAAAAATACCTAGTTCTCCATCACTACCACTGACCTGAAAAGTTTCGACACGATTAGAAAAAAGTTGTCTTTCAGCACTCACTACATTTAGATGAAAAGTTCTTACTGACATATTGTTTACCCAGTTAACTTTCTAGCATTTACAAAAACGTCATCAATTGTGCCACAATACATAAATGCTTGTTCCGGAACATCATCGTATTCACCAGATAACAGGCCATTGAAAGCACGCAAAGTTTCTTTAAGAGGTACATAAATCCCTTTATCACCGGTAAATACTTCCGCTACATGGTAAGGTTGAGTTAAAAAGCGTTCGATCTTACGCGCACGAGATACTATCTGCTTATCAGACTCAGATAACTCATCTATTCCTAAAATAGCAATTATATCTTTCAGCTCTTTGTAACGCTGAAGAACCTGCTGAACGCCACGTGCAACACGATAATGCTCTTCACCTACCACTAAAGGATCTAACTGACGAGATGTGGAATCTAGCGGATCAATCGCTGGGTATAATCCCATAGCTGCAATATTGCGGTTAAGTACAACTGTTGCGTCTAAGTGTGCAAACGTTGTTGCTGGAGATGGATCAGTCAAATCATCTGCTGGTACATATACAGCCTGAACAGACGTAATGGATCCACTATTAGTTGATGTAATACGTTCTTGCAACTTTCCCATTTCTTCAGAAAGGGTCGGTTGATAACCAACAGCAGAAGGCATACGACCCAACAATGCTGATACCTCTGTTCCTGCAAGCGTGTAGCGGTAAATGTTATCAATAAATAGCAGTACATCACGACCTTCATCTCGGAAACGCTCTGCCATTGTTAAACCAGTTAATGCAACACGCAAACGATTACCTGGTGGTTCATTCATCTGACCATAAACCATTGCAACTTTTGATTGTTCAGGATTTTGAATGTTTACAACTCCAGCTTCTTGCATTTCAAAATAAAAATCGTTTCCCTCTCGGGTTCGTTCCCCAACCCCTGCAAATACAGATAAACCAGAATGTTGTAATGCAATATTGTTGATAAGCTCCATCATATTAACGGTCTTTCCTACACCGGCACCACCAAATAAGCCTATTTTCCCTCCTTTTGAAAACGGGCAGATTAAGTCAATAACCTTAACACCAGTTTCTAAAAGAAGCATTTCAGTAGATTGCTCCTCATAACTTGGTGCTTCCCGGTGAATAGCATAACGCTCCTTTGCGTCAACTTCACCACGTCCATCGATGACGTCACCCAAAACGTTAAAAATACGACCAAGAGTTACACTACCTACTGGTACAGAAATAGGACTGCCTGTATTTTTTACCCTCAAACCACGACGCAAACCATCGGAAACACCCATTGCGATTGTTCGAACTAGACCGCCACCAAGCTGTTGCTGCACTTCTAAAATCAGACGCTCTTTTGAATCAAGAACATTTAAGGCATCGTACACATTTGGCACCTCCCCACGCAAAAACTCCACATCAACTACTGCACCAATGATTTGTACAATCTTACCTGTAGTCATTTAATCCCCTAAATTCATAAATTTAAACTGCTTCTGCACCTGATACAATTTCAGATAACTCTTGCGTTATTATCGCCTGACGGGCTTTATTGTGTACAAGTTCTAAGTCCTCAATTAAATTACTTGCGTTGTCACTTGCGGATTTCATTGCGACCATGCGAGCTGCTTGCTCGCAAGCAAGATTTTCAACTACTCCCTGATAAACCCGTGATTCTAGATAACGCATTAACAACGCATCCAGTAAAACCTTAGATTTAGGTTCATAAATATAATCCCACGAATACGCATTCTCCATTTTTTTACTCTCAAGTTTAGGAAAAGGAAGGAGTTGTTCAATTACCGCTTCTTGTAGCATAGTATTAACAAAACGGTTATAAACTACAAATAAACGGTCCAACTCAGACTTACCATATTTCTGCAACATTACACCAATAGTACCGATTAAATCCTTAAGTAGTGGAGTATCGCCTATACCTGAAACTTGAGCAATAATCTGTATAGAACTATTTTTGCTAAAAAAATCTATTGCTTTCAAACCAATAACGGCCAATTGAATTTCAATGCTATCTTTACTTCGTACTTGCATGTCACAAACAGCTTTTTTAAATAAATTAATATTTAAACCTCCGCATAAACCACGATCTGTAGACACAATGATATAACCAACACGTTTAACATCACGTTCTTCTAGATATATATGACGATCCTCTAAAGCTGCACTAGCTACATGAGCAACAACCTCCCTTATGGCTTCAGAATATGGGCGAGTCATCCTCATCACATCTTGAGAACGACGCATCTTAGAAGCTGCTACCATCTCCATTGCTTTAGTGATCTTTTGAGTACTTTTAACACTGCTGATCTTATCACGTATTTCTTTGACACTAGCCATGCTTGCCCTTCATTAATCAATAGATTCATCTACACTTCAAACCATTTCACCAAATTTGAGTTGATTTAAAACCATCAAGCAATTTTCGAAACTGAATTTCAATTTCGTCATTATATACACCAGTCCTATTAATTTTAGTCATGATATCTTCATGTTGGTCATGAGCATAAGATAACAGAGCAACCTCAAAATTTGGAAGTTGACTAATTTCAACATCTTCTAGATAACCACGCTCTAATGAAAAGATAATAAGTGCTTGATCAAACACCGACATTGGAGAGTACTGTTTCTGTTTCATCAACTCTGTAACTTTTTGACCATGCGTGAGCTGTTTTTTTGTTGATTCATCAAGGTCGGATGAAAACTGAGCAAAAGAAGCCAATTCACGATACTGAGCTAATGCAGTACGAATTCCCCCTGATAATTTTTTGATGATCTCAGTTTGCGCTGATCCGCCTACACGAGAAACTGATATACCTGGATCTAGCGCTGGACGAATACCTGCGTTGAACAATTCCGTTTGCAAAAAAATTTGGCCATCAGTAATTGAAATAACATTGGTTGGCACAAATGCCGAAACATCACCTGCCTGCGTTTCTACTATAGGAAGAGCAGTTAAAGAACCGCTTCTACCTTTTACTCTACCATTGGTACATCTTTCAACATAGTCCTCATTTACACGAGCGGAACGCTCAAGCAGACGAGAGTGGAGATAAAAAACATCACCCGGAAACGCCTCCCGACCAGGAGGACGCTTGAGTAACAAAGAAACTTGACGATATGCAACAGCCTGCTTTGAAAGATCATCGTAAACAATCAACGCATCTTCCCCACGATTACGAAAATACTCACCCATCGCGCAACCAGAATATGGTGATAAATACTGTAAAACTGCAGATTCAGAAGCAGATGCGACAACAACAATAGTATTACGCAAAGCTCCGTAAGCTTCTAGCTTATTAACTACATTAGCAACAGTCGATACTTTTTGACCTATTGCTACATAGATAGAATAAACACCAGAATTTTTCTGATTAATTATAGTGTCAACAGCTATAGCTGTTTTACCAGTTTGACGATCACCAATTATAAGCTCACGTTGGCCTCGACCAATTGGAACCATTGAATCAATTGATTTGTAACCAGTCTGAAGAGGCTGATCTACTGATTTACGCTCAATTACACCTGGTGCAATAACCTCAACGGGAGCAAAATTTTTCGTTTTGATTGAACCTTTTCCATCAATAGGCTTACCTAAAGTATTTACTACGCGGCCAAGCATTTCGCGACCAACCGGTACTTCAAAAACACGACCAGTACCTGTAACTTTCATACCTTCCTTCAGTTCGGTATAAGATCCCATCACTGCAGCGTCAACTGAATCACGATTCAAATTGAGTGCTAAAGCATAGTAACGTCCATCTAACAGCGTAATCACTTCACCATGCATGACATCCACCAGACCATATATGCTGATAATACCATCCTTTACCGAAATTATGGTACCTTCATTTCGAACGTTACCAACGACATCAAAAGCTTCAATACGTTGCCTAATGAGATCACTAATTTCTGTAGAATTAAGTTGCATCTCCAACCTCCGTCAAGATTGCAATATATCACTCATACGCCTTAAATAGCCACTTGCTGAATTATCAATAACTAAATCTCCTGCTCGAATAACAATCCCAGCGATCAGAGTTTTATCCACACTACAATTCAGCTGAACCTTACAATTAAAACGTCGACTAAGTTTGTTGCTAATATCTTTATGTTGATTTTTGGAAAACTTAACTGCTGACAATACATCAACATCTATTTTTCCTTCATATTTTTTTTTCAAATTTAAAAAACCTTCACAAATATCTGGAAGAATCTTAAGTCGCCCGTTTTTTGCTATAATTCTAATTAAATTGCAACTATGTACATCAAGCCTATCTCCGCAAATCGAGATAAGTATTTCTGCTAATGATAAGGGAGGTATAGGAAGCGAACAAGCAATCAAATCCTTAACTTCCCTGCGATTAGAAATTTTCATAACAAAGAGAAGCATTTCGGACCATTCGTCTAGCTTCTCATTAGACAGAGCGAAGTCAAACGCAGCTCTATAATAAGGACGTGCGATTGTATTAAAATTAGACATACATCTCCAAATTAAAGCTTGTTGATAATACTATTCAAAATATCATT
Source organism: Candidatus Photodesmus blepharonis (assembly GCF_000731795.2). Lineage (GTDB taxonomy): Bacteria > Pseudomonadota > Gammaproteobacteria > Enterobacterales > Vibrionaceae > Vibrio > Vibrio blepharonis. Next base: position 13,510 of record NZ_JGVK01000009.1, read on the forward strand.
TTGCTCATTATCATCAATAGTGCGCTTCAAGATTTTCTCTGCACCAAAGATTGCTAAAGCAGCAACTTGTTTTTGTAATTCACTAAGAAGACGAACACGTTCAACTTCAATTTCAGCCTTTGTTTGAAGAAGCATTTCTTTCTTTTGCATCTTGGCCTCCTTACATGCTTGAGCAACGATCTGAGCTCCTCGCTCATTCGCCTGTTCAAGAAGCTTAGCTGCCGTTTGTTTTGCTTCTTCTATTTTTGAAGATGCCTCTAATTTTGCTAAATCTAACTCTTGAGCAGCACGCTTTGCGTCTAACAAACTATTAGAAATTTCTTTTTGACGCTCTTCAATAGCTTGAATTATCGGCGGCCAAACGTACTTCATACAAAACAACACAAACATTGCAAATGAAACAGCTTGACCGAATATAGTTGCGTTCATATTCAAAACAGCCTCTCCTTCATAATTAGACTTAGCATGAATCAGAAAGATAGCACCCTGCTAGCAAAAATATTAACTAGATAATTGACCAACAAATGGATTTGCAAATGTCAATAGTAACGCAATCACAATACCAATCATTGGAACCGCATCCAATAGGCCTGCAATGATAAACATTTTAACTTGTAACATAGAAGCCATTTCAGGTTGGCGCGCGGCCCCTTCTAAAAATTTACCACCAAGAATAGCAAATCCGATTGCTGTACCAACAGCACACATACCAACTATAATCGCTACCGCAATTGCAGAAAAGCTTAAAACAGTTTCCATTTTCTAATCTCCACAAAATATATAAAGTTATTGTTCACTATCATATGCCATTGACATATAAACAATTGTCAACATCATAAACACAAAAGCTTGAATTGTAATAACAAGAATATGAAAAATAGCCCATGGTAACGAACCTATCCATTGTAAATACCAGGGTAACATTGCAGCACAGAGAATAAATACGACTTCACCTGCAAACATATTTCCAAATAAACGCATGCCAAGCGATAAAGGTTTTCCTAACAGAGATACTATTTCAACTAATAAATTAAACGGGATCATAATAGGATGATTGAATGGATGCAAAGCTAACTCATTTAAAAATCCCCTTAAACCTTTCATCTTAATACTGTAGAAAATCATCAAAAAAAATACTCCGATAGCCATAGCCATAGTAATGTTTACGTCAGCTGAAGGAACTACCTTTAGATAAGGAATACCTAACCAATGTTCCGCTGGGTAAGGCAAAAAATCCACAGGAACAAGATCCATCATATTCATTAGAAAAATCCAAACAAAGACGGTAAGAGACAAAGGGGCTATTAGCGAATTAGTACCATGAAAAGTATCTCTTACATTTTTATCAACAAATTCGACAACAATCTCGATAAAGCACTGTAACTTACCCGGTACAGCAGCGGTTGTTTTCCGAGAAACGGAATAAAAAATTACAAGGAAAATCGTTCCGGTTAGCCACGAAAAAAACAAACTATCAATATGTACGTTCCAAAAACTTGCTTCCTCAGCTACTACACCCAACTTAGCCAAAGATAAATTTTGTAAATGATGTTCAATATATTCAGACGCCGTTAGAGAAGCCATGATAGATCCTACTTTCTATGCTCAATAAAGAATGCTGGAGCGAAAATATTAATACCCGACAGTAAGATATAGGACAAATTTAATGGAAGCAACTTTACTTGTACATAAACATATACCACCGAAAACAAAGTAACAGTAGTAATAAATTTAAGCAATTCACCAGCATAAAAGGAAATGGTAACATATCTGGCGAAATTAGCTCCATCTAAAAAGAAAGCACACACTACAAACACTACATTAGAGATAATGAAAATACCGCCACCGATGATAGAAGCCATCCCCCAGTCACCATCAATGATTAACGTCGTGGCGAGCGAAAGAAATGTAACTGAAGCTACTTGAATTACCAGCAATCGCCTGGCGAACTTCCATCCAGGGCCTAAAAATACCATAAATCAATCCAAAAATATCCTAAATAAAAAATTATATTTATTTTAAACATATACCTTTCGTATAAAAAAATGGTTTACGCTTTAAGTTTGGCAATTAATCTCTCCAATTTCTGATACCCATCCAGGGTAATTGTAATTTTTGACTTTCCTCCTCCAGAACAAATAATAGAAACTTTTGCACCAAGTACTTTACTGAGTCCATATGAAATTTGATGCGTATCTATACCTCCTCTTTCTCGTGTTGTTTTTTCTAGTTCAAATGGTCCTTGAAGAGATTTTTTAACAAGTTGTTCAGTTTGGCGAACAGTTAATTTTTTACTAGCTACCATCTTTGCAATTTTAGCCTGCTTTTCCCTATCAAGCATAAGTAAAGCTCTAGCGTGCCCCATTTCTAACATTTTTTTTTGAACAAGATCTTTAACGAATGCATCAAGTTGATTTAAACGTAGCAAATTGCTAACTGCAGCGCGAGATTTACCGATTGCATGCGCAATTTGCTGATGAGTTAACTTAAATTGATCTTGTAACTGTTCTAAAGCTTTCGCTGTATCAATGACATTGAGATTCTCACGCTGAATATTTTCGATCAAGGCTATAGCGATTGCAGAACGATCTTCTATCTTTTTGATCAAACAGGGAACTTTTTTTAAACCTACCTGCTTAGCAGCTCTCCAGCGCCTTTCGCCAGCAATAATTTCAAAGTAATCCTGATCGATCAAACGAACTAAAATTGGTTGGATAATACCTTGAGATCGTATTGAATCTGCTAGTTCTTCCAATGTCTTTGGTACAATATTCTTACGAGGTTGATAGATTCCTGGCTTAAGCTGCGAAATAGACAGATCTACTAGTTCGCTATCTGAAGACAATTTTTCCTTCCGAGAAATCAAATATTGTTTTTCATGAACTAATGAACTAGTAGCCAATAAAGCTTCTAGCCCTTTTCCCAAACCACGTTTAGACATATGATCGCATTCCTTAATTTATGCAAGTATCTCTTGACGGCGCAGCATTTCTCCAGCTAAAGCCAAGTATGCTTTAGCACCTGATGAATATTTATCATAATACATAGCAGATTTACCATGACTCGGTGCTTCAGCTAAACGAACATTACGAGGAATAACTGTTCGGTATACTTTCTGGCCAAAGTGTTTTTTCAATTGATCGGATACTTCACTTGAAAGTCTATTACGTGGATCGTACATAGTTCTCAACAAACCCTCAATTTTTAGATTCGAGTTTACTACTGCTACAAGCTTGCTAATGGTATCCATTAATGCGCTTAAACCTTCAAGAGCAAAGTATTCACACTGGATAGGTACCAAAACTGAATCTGCAGCAGCCATAGCATTAATCGTAAGAAGATTTAAAGAGGGAGGACAATCAATAAAAATAAAATCATAATCGCAACGCACTGGATCAATAATGTGTTTAAGACGCACTTCTCGTGCGAAAACTTCCATTAACTTAATTTCAACTGCAGTCACATCACTATTAGATGCAATTAGGTCATAATGGCCAGACGTTTTTCGACATACTACTTCCTCAAAAGATACCTCTTCCACTAGTAACTCATAAACGGTAGCTTCAACTCGATATTTGTCAACACCGCTAGCCATAGTAGCATTACCTTGAGGATCAAGGTCCACGACTAATACTTTACGTCTAGTAGCAGCCATTGAAGCTGCTAAATTAACGCAAGTTGTTGTTTTTCCTACACCACCTTTTTGATTGGCGATAGCTACAATTCTTCCCACAAACATACCTCGTTGTTATACCTTGCGTGATAAAATTACAAGGTGACGATCACCTTCTAATTCGGGAATTTCCAAAAAATTTATATCAACAACAGAACACCATGTTGGAAGTGCGAGAATCTCATCTCGTGGTAATTGACCTTTTAGCGCTAAAAATACACCAGAATCCAGTTTTGGTAAATGATAACACCATTCAACCATTCTGGACATTGAAGCAAATGCACGACTAAGTACGCCATCAAATCTTTCTTCTGGTTGAAACTCTTTGACACAACTTTTAATGGGAACTACATTTTTTATGCTAAGTTCATATTGAACTTGTTGAACAAAACGTATGCGTTTTCCTAAGGAATCCAACAAAACAAATTCCTTATTAGGATTTATAATTGCCAGCGGAATACCAGGTAAACCTGGACCAGTTCCTACATCTATCAAACGTTCTCCTTTAAGGTAAGTATTTACGGAAAGGCTATCAAGAATATGTTTAGTCAGCATTTCCATAGGATCGCGCACTGATGTTAGATTATAAACTTGATTCCACTTATTTAATAACTTAACATAATCAAATAATTGATTCCGTTGATCTTCACTGATTTCTAAATTAAGTTTAACCAACAGTTGATCAAGCCTTTTTCTTAAGAAATTCATTCTATTTTTCCCTGATTTTCTTCAAAATTCCTTGTTTTTTTAGATAAATAAGTAAAATTGAGATCGTTGCGGGCGTTATTCCAGGAATTCTTGAAGCAATACCAATTGTTTCAGGTTTTCTTGCGCTAAGCTTTGAAACTACTTCATTCGATAACCCTTTCATTTTTTTATAATCAAGATTGAGTGGTAATTTTGTGTGTTCATTACGAAGTAACTTCTCAACTTCATCTCTCTGACGCAAAATATAACCTTCATATTTTATTTGAATTTCAACTTGTTCAGACGCTTGTGAATCTTTCAGCTTTGGAGTGAAACTTTCTAACTCTGTTAATTTCGCATAGTTAATTTCGGGACGACGCAATAAATCCTCACCGTTTACTTCATGAGATATAGGTTGCTTGAACAGATCGTTGAGTTTATCGATTTCTTTTGAATTAGGATTAATCCAAATATCTTTTAAACGTTGCCTTTCAAGCTCAATATTATTTAGTTTCTCATTAAATCTATGCCAGCGAACATCACTAATAAGGCCTAAATCACGCGCCTTTTCAGTGAGGCGTATATCAGCATTGTCTTCACGTAACAACAGACGATACTCAGCACGTGATGTAAACATACGATATGGTTCTTTTGTACCTATAGTCGATAAATCATCGATTAATACACCTATATATGCTTGATCGCGTCGTAAATTGAACCCTTCTTTTCCTTGGCTATATAAACTTGCATTTATACCGGCTATCAAACCCTGCGCTGCTGCTTCTTCATAACCTGTAGTACCGTTGATCTGACCAGCGAAAAATAAACCATGGATCAATTTAGTTTCACATGTTTGTTTAAGATCACGAGGATCGAAAAAATCGTATTCAATCGCGTAACCAGGACGAGTAATATGGGCATGTTCAAACCCTTCTATCGATTGAACCATTTGAATTTGGATATCCAATGGTAAGCTAGTGGAAATTCCATTAGGGTAGAGCTCTTGAGTATTTAATCCCTCTGGTTCAATAAAGACCTGATGATTCCTTTTATCAGGAAAGCGCACAATTTTGTCTTCAATTGATGGACAATAGCGTGGACCAATTCCTTTAATTGAGCCTGTATAAATAGGACTCTGATGAAGATTCAAACGAATTATATTATGAGTATTCTTATTAGTGTGAGCAACAAAACAGGGAACTTGATCTGGATGTTGATTACTTTTCCCTAAAAAGGAAAACACAGGAGTGGGGCTATCCCCGTGCTGTACCTTCAAAACCGAAAAATCGACACTTCGTGCATCAATGCGTGGTGGTGTGCCTGTTTTTAAACGCTGAACGTTAAAAGGTAATTCTTGAAAATAATTGGCTAAATTAAACGATGCAGGATCTCCTGAGCGACCTCCTGAGAAGTTTTTCATACCTATATGTAGCTTTCCCCTAAGAAATGTACCAACGGTCAATACAATAGCTGGAGCGTTGAGTTTGAAACCAATTTGGGTAATAACACCAGTAATTTTTCCATTTTTAATAACGAGTTCATCAACAGTCTGTTGAAAGAGAAACAAGTGAGGAGTATTTTCCAAAATATTACGAATATACTTTTTATAAAGTGAGCGATCAGCTTGTGCTCGCGTTGCACGAACTGCATAACCTTTTGAGGAATTCAAAATTTTAAATTGAATACCTGAATGATCAATAGCCTGAGCCATTACTCCTCCCATCGCATCAACTTCTTTAACCAAATGGCTTTTACCTATACCACCAATGGAAGGATTGCAGGACATTTGTCCAATAGTATCAATATTATGAGTAAGTAACAGCGTATGTTGTTGCATACGTGCTGCGGCGAGTGCTGCTTCTGTACCTGCATGTCCACCACCAACAACAATTACATCAAACTTTGTATTATTAAGCACATATTACCTCAAGTATCTTATTGAGTGAATTTCAAGAAGTAACATTCTACCTTTTTTTATTGCGCGATAATATGATTTTACACTAAGTGTAATAATATATATTAATATAGATCTATTATATTTATTATTAGGTTTTTCTACTTTTGTGGATAACTCAAATATGATCAATTAGATCATGAACTTTAAGTTGATCATACTAAGTGATCTTTTGTGTGATCATAATGAGGATTAGCTGGGATCAAAACAAGGAGTTATACATAGAAATAAAAAAAATACATATTATAAAGGATAACGACTTAATTATTACCAGATAATATATATGTTATTCACAGGTTGTCTTTTAAATAAAAAAAGAATTTACACCTAATCATTATTTGGTTTCTGTTAAGATTGCTATGAATAGAAAAGCTTATTTACTTCCCTATACAAAATGAGGAGAAAATTTTTTCAAGTAAATCGTCAGAACTAAATTTTCCTGTAATTTCATTAAGATATTGTTGAGATATTCTCAATTCTTCCGCTAAAATATCATCTGTGATACAACTGAGATTCTTTTGGCTTTTATGCAAATGTCTTAAAGCTTGTTCTAGAGCATCTATATGCCGACGACGTGCCATGAAGTTTCCTTCATTGCTCCCTAAAAAATTCATACGTTCTTTAAAATGCTTTTTTAGCGTATCTATGCCTTCTCCAGTTTTGGCTGAAAGACGAATCAAAGTTGGAGATCTAGCGTGAGATATGCCAGGATTTTCATCAGTTTGATCAATCTTATTGCGAACAATAGTTATCTTAGCGTTACTCGATATCTTTTGAATAAAATCTAGATAAACTTTGTTGCTTGCGTTTGGAGATATAGCATCAATTACAAAAAGTATTTGATCGGCCTGTTTTATTTCTTTCCAAGCCCTTTCAACACCAATTTTTTCAACTGGATCAGAGGAATTGCAGAGTCCAGCTGTATCAAGTATATGTAACGGCATACCATCAATATGTATGTGTTCACGTAAAATATCACGTGTTGTACCAGGAATTTCAGTTACAATAGCCGATTCTTTTCCTGATAGTGCATTAAGTAAGCTTGATTTGCCAGCGTTAGGGAGGCCAGCAATTACCACTTGCATTCCATCACGGATGATAATTCCTTGATTAGCTTCTTGTCGTATTTTTTCTAGATTTTCAATAATTTTTTGTAAATCATTATACATTCTGTCAGTGTCTAGAAGGTCAATCGTCTCTTCAGGAAAATCGATGATAGCTTCAACATGTATGCGTAAATTAATTAATGATTTTGAAATAATCTGAATGCGTTTGGAAAATTCTCCTTGAAAAGATTTAAATGCTGATCTAGCGGCTTCTTTTGAAGTAGCGTTGATTAGATCGGCTATTGCTTCTGCTTGAATAAGATCTATTTTTCCATTAAGAAAAGCACGTTCAGAAAATTCTCCAGGGCGAGCTAATCTGACATTTGGAATTTTTAGAATACGATTGATTAACATATCTATCATAACAGGGCTACCGTGGCCTTGAAGTTCCAGCACATCTTCTCCAGTAAATGAATACGGTCCTGGAAAGTACAGGGCAATGCCCTTATCTAACTCTGCACCATCTTCAGATTTAAAAGAAAGATACTCGGCGTAACGAGGTTGAAGTATTTTTCCAGTGACTTTAAGTGCGATTTTTGCGCTTTTAGGTCCCGATATGCGCACAATTCCGATACCAGCACGACCTTGTGATGTAGCTGGAGCAACGATAGTATCTCTAGTCATAATTGTGCTTACTCAGAATAAACCACATGATGTAGAATTAATAATTTAGAGTGTAATCCCTTCTTTATACAAAGTTTTGTAAATTAACGTTTGTTGAATGAGAGTAACAATGTTAGAGACTAACCAGTATAAAACGAGACCTGATGGAAACCAAAGAAAAAAGAAAGTAAATACGATGGGCATAAACGTCATAATTTTTTTCTGCATTGGATCGGTTATTGTTGTTGGACTCATTTTTTGTATGAGAAACATGGAAGCACCCATTAAAATAGGTAAGATGAAATATGGATCTTGAGACGAAAGGTCACGAATCCAAGCAAAAAAGGGTGAATGACGTAGTTCAACAGATTCCATGAGTGCCCAGTAGAGAGAGATGAAAATCGGCATCTGTAGGATAATCGGCAAACAACCTCCAATTGGGTTCACTTTTTCTCTTTTATATAGCTCCATCATTTCTTGACTCATACGTTGACGGTCGTTTCCAAGCCGTTCACGCATCGCTTGTAGTTTAGGTTGAAGAACTCGCATTTTAGCCATAGAGGTATATTGGGCTTTTGTTAGAGAATACATAGCGCCACGAACGATAAAGGTGAGTATGATGATTGCTATTCCCCAGTTTCCGACGAAGCTTTGGATAAAGGAAAGCAACGTATGCAATGGTTTTGCGATAAACCATAGCCAACCATAATCAACTACTAGGTCGAGATTTTTTGCTATTGCTTCCATTTCTTTTTGTAATTTTGGTCCAACCCAAAGTGTTAGCATGAATTTCTCAGTCTTGCCGCTAGCAATGGTTTTACTAGGTATTCGAATACCAATGTCTGCAATATTGTTAATTACGCGAGTGTATAAATTAGCATTTGCTTCAAATCTTGGGATCCATGCTGCTGCAAAATAATGTTGAATCATTGCGATCCAGCCTTCCCCATCAGGCAAATTTAGAGACAGGTTATTTTTTTTCATATCTTTGAAGCTATATTTTTTGTAGCGAGTATCCTGTGTTGAGTATGCTCCACCCAGATATGTCGGAAGTGTTATACTACCTCCAGAGTCCATTAAATTTTGACGTAGATGAGCGTAGATACCGACAGTTGAATTATAATCCGAGTTATTAACTACATCAAATTCAACATCGATCGCATACTGATTACGTTTTAAAATGAACGTTTTGGTGTACCTTAAGCCATCTTTTTGATAGCTAAGAGGAACACGTATTTCATCTTCCCCATCAGCTAATATGAAATTTCTCTTGCTCGTTTGATAATGGGGGCGGTTACTACTGCTTAAATCGATTCCTTGAGGGCCGATTAGACCACTTTGGGCGATGAATTTGTGATCTGGAGTATTTTTTAGCAATGTGAATTTTTCTGAGGAATTGAGTTCAGCAGAGTATTTGTTTAGATTTGCCTCCACTACATCTCCTCCAAATGTACTAATTAACAGAGTTAAAACATCGGTGGTTACTTTAATTACGTCTGTAGATGGTAACAGTTCGCCCGCTAGAGTAGACTGACTAGCAACGGATGATTGAGATGTGGTATCGCTACTGAGTTCTCTTTGTTCAGTTGCTTTGTGTATTGTATTCTTAGATGCTGACCATTGTTGGAACAATAAAAATGAAACTAATGCCAAAGAGATTAAAAGGATATTGCGTTGAGAATCCATCGTTATTTGTCTCGGTCTTGTTGTAGGATTTGTGGGACAGGGTCTTTCCCCCCTTTACATAGAGGATGGCATTTTAATAGACGCTTGACTAATAACCAAGTTCCTTTTATGAAGCCGTGAATTTTTAGTGCTTCTATTGCATATAAGGAGCAGGTTGGATCAAATTGACACCGAGGAGCTATTAGAGGGCTAATCGTCAGTCTGTATAGGTAGATAAACTTAATAGTTATCCATGATAGGGGAGAGAGAAGCGAATCCATAGTTTATCAAATAGTTTGAAGGTTTCATTATTGCTTAAAGTTTGTGTATCTTTTTTCGCAATTACAACAAAATCTTTATGAGGAAGTTTATGCTGGTTTTGACGAAAGCTTTCGCGAGCGAGACGTTTAAAATTATTACGGGCAACGGAAGTCCTGATTTGTTTTTTAGGGACAGCTAATCCTAATCTTGGTTTCGACAGAGCGTTATCACGAGAAACTATAGTAAAATACAACGAACTCACACGGCGAGCTTGCTTAAAAACGTGTTGATAATGCTCCGGAGTTAATAAACGTAACTCCTTGTCAAATTTATGTGTATGCAAAATTAGTTAATAGCTACTTTGATAGTCGTATACGGCCTTTTGCACGACGTGCATTAATGATTTTACGACCATTTTTAGTAGCCATACGTGCACGGAATCCATGAGTACGACTGCGCTTTAGAACTGTAGGTTGAAAAGTGCGTTTCATTATTGATACCTTCTTACTTGTTTTACTTTTTATTTTACCGTTTACAGCGTGGACCTTCCCAATATTTTTTGTGGGGAAATCATTAAGACCTATATAGAAACCATATTCTACTAAACCAAAAGCACACTTTAAATAAAATCTCGTACAATGCTAACTTGCTTGAAAAAAAATTGCAAACAAGTAGGCAATATTCTAGCAAACCTTCTAAATTATTATGGATAGTAGCAGTGTTTTTAGGATTGAATCACATTTACTTGGGCTCTAAAGACAGAGACTGTATTTTAGAAAAAAATTGCGATATGTAAATGATTGAACTTGTAATTTGGAGTTTATTTTTTTATGCGTTTGATTCAAAGTGGTTAGAGAAAATTTACTTGTATTGTGTGGTGTTTTTGTTGTTGTAATTACATAAAGAAAAATTGTGAATAACTTTGATCTTATTCGCTGGATCGTATTTCAATTACTGGTGATCTTAACTATCAACAGGTAAAATCAATTATATTTTTTCATTATGAATTACAAGCGAGGTTGCCGTGTCATCTTCTCTTTGGTTGCAGTGTTTGCAGGAGCTTCAAGACGAGTTACCAACAACAGAATTTAGTATGTGGGTTCGTCCGTTACAAGCGGAGCTTAATGATAACACACTGACTTTATTTGCACCTAATCGCTTTGTACTTGATTGGGTACGTGATAAGTATATTGATAGTATCAATCGTTTATTGCAAAAATATTGTGGTAATGATGTTCCAAATCTTCGTTTTGAGGTTGGTAGTCGACCGATGATACTGAAGCTAAGGCCAAGACATACACTGGCAGATGTTGCAGCTATGTCGTCTGCTCCTGCACAGCTTCAGGCCAGTAGATCTGTACATAAAACTTGGGATAAAAACGAGACTATCATTAATCATCGATCAAATGTAAACCCTAAACACAAGTTCAATAATTTTGTTGAAGGTAAATCGAACCAGTTAGGTTTAGCAGCAGCACGTCAGGTTTCAGATAATCCAGGTGCAGCATACAATCCGTTATTTTTATATGGAGGTACTGGTTTAGGTAAAACCCATTTGTTGCATGCAGTGGGTAATGCCATTGTAGATAATGAGCTTAATGCTAAAGTGGTCTATATGCATTCTGAGCGTTTTGTACAAGATATGGTAAAAGCTTTACAAAACAATGCGATTGAAGAATTTAAGCGTTACTATCGTAGTGTTGATGCATTACTTATTGATGATATTCAATTTTTTGCTAACAAAGAACGTTCGCAGGAGGAATTTTTCCATACGTTTAATGCATTACTTGAGGGAAATCAACAAATTATTTTAACATCTGATCGTTATCCTAAGGAAATCAACGGTGTTGAAGATCGTTTAAAGTCTCGTTTTGGTTGGGGATTAACGGTTGCGATTGAACCACCGGAGTTGGAAACTCGAGTTGCTATTTTAATGAAGAAAGCAGAGGATCATGAGGTTACTCTTGCAGATGAGGTTGCCTTTTTTATTGCAAAGAGGTTGCGCTCGAACGTCCGAGAATTGGAAGGCGCGTTAAATCGTGTTATTGCTAATGCTAATTTTACGGGTCGTTCTATCACAATTGATTTCGTTCGCGAAGCGCTGCGTGATTTGTTAGCTCTGCAAGAAAAATTAGTAACTGTGGATAATATTCAAAAGACAGTTGCTGAATACTATAAGGTCAAGGTAGCTGATCTTCTTTCTAAACGTCGCTCTCGTTCTGTTGCACGTCCTCGTCAATTAGCTATGGCTTTAGCCAAGGATTTGACAAATCACAGTTTACCTGAAATTGGTGATGCATTTGGTGGTCGCGATCATACAACAGTATTACATGCTTGCCGTAAAATACAGCAGCTTCGTGAAGAAAGCCATGATATAAAGGAGGATTATTCAAATTTGATTCGTACTCTTTCTTCTTAATTTTAAAAAGATTTAGTAAGGTACAATTTAACAACTAAGCTAAAATAAATTATCCTAAAAAACTAAATATGAAATTTACTGTTGAACGTAATCAACTAATTAAGCCATTACAACAAGTTTCTAGCATGCTGAATAGTCGTCCGGCTTTACCTATCCTTGGTAATTTGCTTGTTAAAGTTCAGAATAACATGTTATCAATAACTTCAACTGATCTTGAAATTGAGATCGTTAGCTCATTGGTGCTAAAGGATTCTTTTGAAGAAGGTAGTACAACTATACCTTCTCGTAAATTTCTAGATATTTGCCGTGGATTATCGCAAACTTCAGTTTTAAGTATCATTTTACAAGGTGATCGTTTGAATATTCATTCTGGTCGTAGTAAATTTTCTTTTTCGACGCTGCCAGCTAATGATTTTCCTAATATTGAAGCTTGGAAAAGTGAAATTGAGGTATCGCTTACACAAGCTGAACTACGTGGTTTGGTTGAGAAAACTAAATTTTCGATGGCAAATCAAGATGTGCGCTATTATCTTAACGGCATGCTATTTGAAATTGATGGTAGTGTTTTGCGCACGATTGCAACAGATGGTCATCGAATGGCTGTATCTCAAATACAGCTCATGGATAATTTTAAGCGAAAGCAGATTATTGTGCCTCGCAAGGGTGTTCATGAATTGGTTAAATTACTTACTGTTCCTGAAAAGCCAGTGGTATTACAAATTGGTAGTTCAAATTTGAGAATTGAAGTTAATGATTTTGTATTTACTTCAAAGTTGATTGATGGTCTCTTTCCTGATTACCGTCGTGTTTTTCCAAAAAACACAAACAAAACGTTAGAAGCATCATGTAATGATTTACATCAAGCTTTTTCTCGTGTAGCAATTTTTTCTAGCGAAAAATTTCGTTGTGTGAGAATCAAATTAGTTGACACTGAGATGCGTATCGTTGCTAACAACTCAGATCGAGAAGAAGCCGAAGAGATTTTAGATATCTCATTCAATGGTTATCCTTTAGAGATGGGGTTTAATGTTAGTTATATGTTGGATATACTTAGTACTTTGCGTTGCGATAAAATACTGATGTTTATTTCTGATGCTAATTCTAGTGTGCTTATCCGAGATTTTGAAGATGATAGTACAATGTATGTATTAATGCCAATTCGTTTATAGATTTGTTTTCATATTCTTAAATGCCATTAACTCGTTTAATTATTCATCAATTTCGTAATATTAAGTCTTGTGATATTGAGTTAGAGACAGGATTTAATTTTCTTGTTGGTCCGAACGCTAGTGGTAAAACTAGTCTTCTTGAAGCTATTTATATGCTTGGCTATGGTCGTTCTTTTAAAGGTGTGTTAACAAGGTATGTTATACAAAATGAGTGTGACGAACTATTTGTTCATGGTCGCTTTTTGAATACACTTCAATGTGAAATTCCAATTGGTATTCATGAGCGTCGCAACGGTACTAAAGAAATCAAAATAAGGGGCCAATCTGGACAAAAAGTGGTACAGCTTGCACAGGTGTTGCCTTTGCAGTTGATCCATCCAGAAGGATTTGATCTGCTTGTCGATGCTCCAAAATATCGTCGTGCATTTATTGATTGGGGCGTATTTCATATCGAATCTGAGTTTTACAGTGTGTGGAGTCGTTTTAAGCGTTTGAACAAACAACGTAATGCATTGTTAAAAGTGGTTTCGAATTATCGTGAGTTAAGTTATTGGGATCAAGAGATGGCTCGTTTATCTGAAAATATAAGCATATGGCGTGGCAAGTACATTGAAAAAATAAATGTGATGGTAAAATGTATATGCAATTTACTTCTACCAGAGTTTGATATTGAATTGAAGTACTATCAAGGGTGGGAGAAAAATATGTTATATAAACAAATTCTTGAGAGAAGTTTCGAACGTGATCAATCTCTAGGTTATACTCTAAATGGTCCGAATAAAGCAGATTTAAAAATTAAGGTAGATAAAACATCGGCAAAAGATGTTCTATCACGTGGTCAGTTGAAATTGATGGTATGTGCATTACGTATTGCACAAGGTCAGTATTTAACTCAGATGACAGGCAAGCCATGCATTTACTTAATTGATGACTTTGCTTCTGAGTTGGATAGTCAGCGTCGTAAGTATCTGGCTGATTGTTTAAAAGCGACAGGATCTCAAGTTTTTGTTAGTTCTATTTCCGAAAGCCAAATTTTTGATATGTATGATAGCAATGATAGAATCTTTAATGTGAAAAGTGGTGTAATAGAGCAAGGATAAGAGAGAAAAATTCATGTCTAAAAATTATGATTCATCGAGTATTAAAGTATTAAAAGGACTGGATGCTGTACGTAAACGTCCAGGTATGTATATTGGCAACACAGATGACGGTACTGGTTTACACCATATGGTTTTTGAGATTGTGGATAACTCCATCGATGAGGCATTGGCAGGTTATTGTAATGATATCATTGTGACTATTTATGAAGATAGATCAGTATCAGTGCGAGATGATGGTCGTGGTATTCCTACTGAAATGCATTTGGGAGAACAAATTTCAGCAGCAGAAGTTATTATGACAGTACTACATGCAGGTGGTAAATTTGATAATAATTCATATAAAGTGTCGGGTGGTTTACATGGAGTTGGTGTTTCAGTTGTAAATGCATTATCCAAAAAAGTCGTTTTAACTATTCATCGCGGTGGAAAGACATATACTCAAACCTATCACCATGGTAAATCTCAAGCACCGTTAACTGAAGTTTGTGCTACGATCGAAACAGGAACAGAAATTAGATTCTGGCCAAGCGAAGAAACTTTTTCAAGCGTCGTGTTTCATTATGATATTTTAGCGAAGCGTTTGCGCGAGCTGTCCTTTCTTAATTCTGGTGTCTCTATACACTTGATTGACGAGCGTGAAGAAGATAAAAGTGATCATTTTGAATTTGATGGTGGTATCCAAGCGTTTGTGCAGCATTTGAACCTTAATAAAAATCCAATTATTCCAAAAATATTCCACTTTAACTACAAACGTGAGGATGGCATTGCGATTGAGATAGCAATGCAATGGAATGATGGTTTTCAGGAAAATATCTATTGTTTTACCAACAATATTCCTCAACGTGATGGTGGGACTCACCTTGCTGGTTTTCGATCTGCGTTAACCCGTACTATGAACACTTTTATAGATAAAGAGGGTTTTTCTAAAAAATCGAAATCTACTATTTCAGGTGATGATGCTCGCGAGGGTTTAACTGCAATTATTTCTGTAAAAAATCCAGATCCTAAATTTTCAAGTCAAACGAAAGATAAACTCGTTTCATCAGAAGTAAAAGCTGCTGTTGAATCTGCGATGGGAGAAAAGTTATCCGAATTTTTGGTTGAAAATCCAACAGAGGCAAAGATTATTTGTTCAAAAATTATCGATGCAGCACGTGCTCGTGAAGCTGCACGTAAAGCGCGTGAAATGACTCGTCGTAAAGGTGCGTTAGATCTAGCTGGTCTGCCTGGCAAGCTGTCTGATTGTCAAGAAAAAAATCCTGTACTATCAGAACTCTATATAGTAGAAGGAGATTCTGCTGGGGGTAGTGCTAAGCAAGGGCGCAATCGTAAAAATCAGGCAGTTCTCCCACTGAAAGGCAAAATTTTAAATGTTGAGAAAGCACGCTTTGATAAGATGCTTTCATCTCAAGAAGTAGCTACTTTGATTACTGCGTTAGGTTGTGGCATTGGTCGTGATGAGTACAATCCAGATAAATTACGTTATCACAATATAATTATTATGACTGATGCAGATGTTGATGGTTCTCATATTCGTACCTTGCTTTTAACCTTTTTTTATCGTCAAATGCCAGAGCTTATTGAACGCGGTTATATTTATATAGCTCAACCTCCACTTTATAGAGTAAAGAAAGGTAAACAAGAGAGATATATTAAGGATGAAGATGCAATGAGTCGATACCAGATTTCTGTTGCGTTAGAGCATGCGGCATTGTTTGTCGGCGAAGAAGCGTCAGCACTAGAAGGTAAAGCATTAGAGCAATTAGTACTACAATATAATGATGGTATGAAATTGGTGAAAAGAATGAGCCTACGTTATCCACAGGCCTTAATACATGAATTTATTTACATGCCACGTTTGACAGAGGAACAATGTTATGACCGTGAGATAGTTACAGTTTGGAGTAAACAACTGGTTAAGCAATTAAATAAAAAAGAAGCTGCTGTTAGTCAATATAGCTTTGAATTAGAGTATCAGACTAGTCTTGCTTTAAGTATACCTAAAATTAAGGTTCGTATCCATGGTGTGATGCATGAGTATTTGTTAAGCATTGAACTGATAAATTCTAAAGAATATTTGAAATTGTCTTCATTATCAAAGGAATTCAAGGACTTAATTAAGAATGGTGCTTATGTTAAACGTGGTGAGCGTGTACAGTGTATCACTACATTCATTGAGGCTTTGAATTGGTTGATAGATGAGTCGCGTCGTGGGTTAAATTTACAACGTTATAAAGGTTTAGGTGAAATGAACCCAGAGCAGCTTTGGGAAACCACTATGAATCCAGAAACACGTTGTATGATGCAAGTAACAATTGAAGATGCTATCAGTGCTGATCAATTATTTTCTACCTTAATGGGAGATCAAGTTGAACCTCGTCGTGATTTTATTGAGAAAAATGCTCTCAAAGTGGTAAATTTAGATGTATAGAATTTTCAATTTTTAGTGATTTTATATTAAGAGTAATGGAACGCTGCTTGATATTTTAAAATTTTTTCTGGTATACTCCATCCGGTTTGATGTAGAAATTGTGCGTTTTAGATTCACTTTTAAGGGTGTTTAAGAGTGCAGTGAGCGTTGAGCCTTTAAACCGGAACAGTTTGTTATTAATTGAAGAGGATAGTATTTTATGCGAAATATAGATTTCTCCCCTTTATACCGTAATGCAATTGGTTTTGATTGTTTATTTGATATGATGGAAACAAGTAATACCAAAAATTCTCAAGCAGGTTATCCTCCATATAATATTGCACAGCAAGATGAAAATAAGTATCGTATAACTATGGCAGTTGCTGGTTTTAGTGAAGAACAGTTGGATATTACACAGAAAGAAAATATGTTAATTGTACGTGGTGAAAGAAGAACTGAAGAAAGTACGAATTATATTTACCAGGGAATTGCAGAACGTGGATTCGATCGTCAATTTCAGTTGGCTGATTATGTAAAAGTAATTGGTGCGACAATGGAGAACGGTTTACTCCATGTGGATTTAGAAAGAAAAATTCCAGAGGCTATGCAGCCACGTAAGATTTCGATTAATAGTGAAAATTTCATTGAAAAAAGTTAGAATGTAGACGAAAGACGGAGTACTTATGCGTTTTTACACGTAAATTTTAGTAAACTTAATGTTGAGTCACGCTGTTGTTTTTCTATTATGTGGTTTTTTCCTATGTGAATTTGTATAATATTTTTATTACTTATCAAGTAGAGAAATATCCGCGACTGTTAGAAATAAGTTACGAAGGTTGCTGAGCAATGTGAATCGATTCCTTTTCAACATGTCGTTATTCACCATGATCGTTACATCATTTAAAAATGTATTCACTGGCTCGTTTAAATTAGCTACGGTCTTCAGTGCCTGTTGGTAGTTACCTAACTGAAGCTCAGGCTCTATTGCTTTTTTTGTTGCTGCTACTCGTTCAGCTAAAGTTTTTTCAGCGTCTTCTTCGAGAAGAGATTGGTCTAGCTCTTCTAGCAAGTCACCATTGAATTTTGCTAGAATGTTGTTCACACGTTTGTTAGCCGTTGCTAAAGATTTAGCTGTCTCTAGTTTGGAAAAATTAGTCATAGCTTTAATTCGTTGGTCAAAATCAGTTGGTTTAGTTAGATGGCACGCTGATACTGATCGAATGATATTGATGTTAAAGCCGGAGTTCTTGTACCATACGTGTAAACGATCTAGCATAAATTTAATTACGTCAGTTTCTACATTGTTGTTTGTTATTTTATCCCTTAGTAGCTCTGTAGCTTTGGCGATAAGTTCAACTAGATCTAAATTGTAGCCATTTTCAATAATAGTCCGTAATACGCCTAAAGATAATCGACGTAATGCAAATGGATCCGAGCCTTGAGGTTTTTGACCGATGCCGAAGATACCAACAATAGTATCTAGCTTATCTGACATAGCAAGTGCTGAAGAAATTCCAGGACTTGGTATTCGATCTCCTGAAAAACGAGGCATATATTGTTCATAGAGAGCTAGAGCTACCTGTTTATCTTCAGAATTTTGTCTTGCATAATGCATCCCCATGATGCCTTGAATCTCGGGAAACTCAGTTACCATAGATGTAATTAAATCACATTTTGCTAGTAATCCAGCACGCTTGGATTTTGTTATGCTGACACCAATTTTTTGAGCGATGTGAGCAGACAATTTTGTGATCCGATTTGTTTTATCCTTAATGCTACCAAGTTGTTTTTGAAAGATGATTTTTTCTAAATAAGGAAGACGATCAATAAGAGTGCGTTTGCAATCGGTTTTAAAGAAGAACTCAGCATCGGTGAGGCGTGAACGGACTACTTTTTCATTACCTTCAATTACGCGGAGGGGATCTCTAGATTCGATATTAGAAACAAATATGAAGTGCGGTAGTAGCTTTTTTTCCCCGTTTTTTTTAGAGTAAACAGGGAAGTATTTTTGGTTGGTTTTCATAGTGTAAACTAATGCTTCGCTAGGCACTTGTAGGAATTTTTCTTCGAATTGTGCTGTCAGCACAACTGGCCATTCAACGAGAGAAGTTACTTCTTCCACTAGTTGATCTTCTAGGTCTGCAATACCACCAATTTTTGTAGCTGCTTTTTTTGAATCAGAAATAATAATTTTTTTTCGTGCTTCATAATCGGCTATAACTCTTCCACGTTTTTCTAGAATTTCTGGATACTCATCTGCGGATTCTATTATAAATTCTTTTTCGCCCATGAAACGGTGCCCGTGGATAATGCGATTAGATTTAATACCAAAAATTTCTCCTTCAACGATCTCATCGTTAAGAAGCATAATCAAAGTTTTTATTGGACGGATGAACTGAATATTAGAATTTCCCCATCGCATCGACTTTTTTGTTGTTAAGTTAGCTAGCGCTTTTTTTACTAAGTTAACAATTATCTCTTGAGTAGGTTTTCCTTTTACTTTTTGCTTAAAAAGTAGTCGTTCGCCTTTTTTAGTCATAAGACGTTCGGTTTGTTCAAGACTGATACCATGATCTTTGATCCAACCTAAAGCAGCTTTTGTGGCCTTTCCGTGTATATCAAAAGCTACAGAAACTGTTGGTCCTTGCTTAATTACTATTTTATCTGTTTGAGCTTCAGCTAGGCTAATTACTTTAACTGCAAGACGACGAGGTGTCGCATACCATTTCACACTTTTGTATTTCAAGTCAGCAGCTTTCATCTCTTTTTCAAAATTTTTTGCCAACGTTTCAGCTAAAAGCCGAAGTGTTGTTGGAGGTAGTTCTTCTGTACCTAATTCAAATAGAAAGTTTTTTTTCATTATTCTTTTAAATCCAATTTTTCTTTTTTACACATTGGGAAACCTAAAGTTTGACGAGACATATAGTATGCTTCTCCAACTGCTTTAGTTAGATTACGGATGCGAAAAATATAGCGCTTACGTTCAGTTACAGAGATAGCTTTACGCGCATCAAGTAAGTTGAACGTATGTCCTGCCTTCAGTATACGTTCATATGCTGGAAGAGGAAGCGGATTTTTAAGTTTTAGAAGCTCTTTGCATTCCTTTTCGCATTGCTCAAAAAAAATAAATAAAAAATTAATATCCGTATATTCAAAGTTGTAAGCAGAGTGTTCTATCTCATTTTGGCGAAAAATATCACCATAGGTATTTTTTGAACCATCTACTCCTACACTCCATATAAGATCGTAGACTGAATCTACTTTTTGTATATACATTCCTAATCGTTCCATACCATAAGTGATCTCACCGGTAACTGGTTTACAAGCAAATCCAGCGATTTGTTGAAAGTAGGTAAATTGTGTTATTTCCATACCGTTGATCCACACTTCCCAGCCTAATCCCCAAGCTCCTAGGGTAGGATTTTCCCAATCATCTTCTACAAAACGGATATCATGTATAGTTGGATCTATACCAAGAATTTTTAATGAATCTAGATATAATTCCTGGATATTTTCTGGGGAAGGTTTTAAAGCCACTTGAAATTGATAATAGTGTTGTAGACGGTTTGGATTCTGGGCATATCGACCATCAGTAGGGCGTCGAGATGCTTGGACGTAGGCTACTGACATTGGTTCAGGACCAAGTGCGCGCAGACATGTCATCGGATGAGAAGTGCCAGCACCTACTTCCATATCTATAGGTTGAATAATTGCGCAACCATTTTGAGACCAGTAATTCTGCAAAATTAAGATCATTTCTTGAAAGGTTTTCATATCGTATTTTAATGTGTTTGACTTCAAATAATTTATCATTAATTATTTGGTGAGAATATTTTTAGAGTATACCCAGATATGTACAGAAGATGGAAAACAAATTTCCAACATAAGGCCAATAAATTTTTGTTTTAAACATCTAAAACATTCTATAAGTGCTTTGCAAAAAACATAGTATTTGTGAGGTAAGCTATAATTTTATTTAGTGAATCAGCAAGTGTAAAAATATTTGAGGCTAGAATGACTGTCTGAATTGAGAAGAAAACATCAAGCGGAGTGCTTTAATAATTTTAACCTATGAATCTGTGTAGGCACTTGTTGTTTAATCGTAAAAATTTATCAATGAATTAAGTGACTAAATGGCACCTTTCTCTATTATTGATAAGGGGATCAGCACAGTCAATTCATAATTAGTATGCAATCAGTGTACATTAGGCAACTATATTTATTGATAAAAAACTTTAATTGAAGAGTTTGATCATAGCCCAGAACACAAATGCGTCTCCAGGCTTTATACACACTGCTTATTATACCATAGGGGCGGGTTGCAAAAGGAGTAAGTTTAACTTTTGAGAGGACTAGGACATCGCCTTTTCTCGGTGGAAACATGGGTTTGACTCCCCACTGCGGGGTACCATTAGGTCGTTAGCTCAGTTGGTAGAGCAGTTGACTTTAATTGGTCGTATTAGACAGTGCATATATTCAATGTTTCACGTGAAACTTCAAATGAAAAACTAGGATTTAATTTTCAGTTGTCTTTAGTGGTTCAGTAGCCTGTTTAAGCCATTGTTTAACATCATCTTTAACAAATGGGTTGATTTTTTTCCATACTTTTTTGTGGTAATTGTTCAGCCAATAAAGTTCACTGGAAGTTAGCATTTTAAGGTTAATATTGCGTTTATCAATGGGGCATAAAGTTAGGGTTTCGAATGCCAACACCGGGAAATCACCTTTTGTTGGCAACTCTACAACTAGCTCTAGATTTTCAATTCGAATGCCAAAAGAATTACAATAATATCCTGGTTCATTTGAAACAACCATATTTTTCATTAAGGGTACGCTACTCCTATTTTTTGAAATGTGTTGTGGTCCTTCATGCACATTTAAAAAATGGCCGACACCATGGCCAGTACCATGTTCATAATCATAGCCTTCAGACCAAAGGTGTTGACGAGCTAAAATGTCTATTTGATAACCATAAGTACCTTTCGGAAATTTAGCTTGAGCAATTCCAATATGACCTTTTAAAACAAGCGTAAATTGCTTTATCATTGTTTTGCTAGGTTTTCCTACTGCAACAGTACGTGTGATGTCGGTAGTGCCATATAAATATTGACCACCTGAATCTATTAGATACATGGTATTATTTGTAAGCTGACTTGGTTTGCTTTGAGTCTTATAATTGTAATGACACATTGCAGCATTTCGACCAACTGCTGATATAGTATCGAAGCTTAAATCTTTGAAGGTCGGATCTTGTTTACGTATACTATCGAGTTTATTAGCGAGTAGTGCTTCATCGTGTAGATTACCAATCGAAATTTCAGCGTCTAACCATGCAAGAAAATGTATCATTGCTATTCCATCTCGAATATGGCAGGTTTTTATCCCTGCGATTTCGGCTTTATTTTTAATGGCTTTGGGTATTAAGCATGGATCTGAAGATTTCACTATGCTTGCATTCGATTTTTTAAGCACTATTGTAAACCAAGCATTACTTGTTTTAGGATCAACTAGTATGTGTTTTCCTGAAAGTGTCTCAAGGCGTTGTTGGATTAGTCCAGGAGCATAAACAGTTACGCCAGGACCTACATGTTCTCTGAATTTTTTCGGCAGTCGTTTAGAATTTAAGAAGAATTCGACATTACTATTATTGTGTAAAATAACATGGGATAGCAGCACAGGTAATCGTGGTATGTCCAAAGCACGGATATTAAGTAGCCAGCATATTGAGTCCAACGCTGTTATGATTGCGCTATCAGCACCCATTTTTTTAATTAAATCTGCAATTTCATCGCGTTTTTTCAAACAGGACTTTCCAACTGACTGAATACTCATTAATTGAATATCAGAAATTGTCGCACTTGGTCTATCATACCAAATTTTATCAATGGGATTATATTTTAAAATTGTTAAATTATGTGTGCTTGCAAGTGTTATCTGTGCATAATCTAACCATGATGAATTATGCATATGTGGATCAATTGTCACTTTAGAGGTATGAGTAACATTTTTTAATATCCAGTTTAATGCAGATTGTTCAGCTACATGATAGCATTCAAATATTTCAGAAGGAACTTCGTGATGTGCTTGAACGACATAACGTCCATCAAGAAAAATCGCTGCTTTGTTATTAGTGATCACTGCCATACCCGCAGAGCCACTAAAATTAGTTAGCCAACGTAATCGTTCATTATGAGTGGGTAAGTATTCATTCAGGTACTCGTCTTCATGAGGCACAATTATGGCACCATAATTGTGGTTTTTGAGCCAAATACGCATAGCGTTAACACGATCTGAAATGGAGTTCAGCATTTTATTATCCTTATGTATAATGGAATATTATTGGTATTAATCTTCAATTGTGACTATACTAAGACTTGGTTAGATAATGGATTTCTAGAATGATAGTTCCATTTCTTGTTTCGTGTCTAAATGTTTCACGAAATAGCAGTGATTACTACTTATTTTCGATAAGGGAGGGAGTTTCATTTAATATGTTTGACTCAAGAAAATTAGAGCAAATTGCTAAACAAATTCATGATTACATTCCAACGTCAGTAAAAGAACTAGGAATAGATGTAGATCAAAAAATTAGTCGAATGCTTCAAAGTCAACTAAATAAGTTGAATTTTGTCAGCCGAGAAGAGTTTGATGTTCAAACACAGGTTTTATTACGTGCTCGAAAGAAATTAACTGAAATGGAAGAAAAGCTTATTCGAATAGAATCAAAGCTGGAGGGGAAAAAAGCTCAAATGTAGTATGAGTACTTAAATGTTAAACTATCTTCTAGATTTGAGTGTTGGATACATGATCCATGTGATAGGGTTGGTTATATTACCCTAGAGAACCTTTCACAGTGGTTTTTCTTACGTAAATACTTATCAAAGCACATGCAGATATTACGAATAAGCAGACGTCCACGTGAAGTGACATAAATTTTTTCGTCATCTATTTTTACTAGTTCATCCGTAATGAAGGTTTGTAACAATTTTAGATCTTTTTTAAAATATTGATCAAACTCTATCTTAAATTCAGCCTCGATCGCATTTTTGTCTAGCGTGAAGTTACAAATTAATTGTTGGATGATTTTGCGACGCAATAAATCATCATCATCTAAAAGGATACCTTTGTATAGAGCGTGAGATACGCTATCCATTTGAGTATAATATTTTTTGAGTTCTTTTTGATTTTGCACATACATATTTCCAATCATTGATATCGCAGATACACCGAAACCAACTAAATCACATTCTCCTCGAGTTGTATAACCTTGGAAATTTCGATGAAGAACACCTTTCCTTTGTGCGATCGCTAGCTCATCATCTGGTTGAGCAAAATGATCCATGCCGATAAATTGATAACCTGATTTAGTTAGGATAGTGATAGTGTTCTGTAAAATTTTTATTTTATCTTCTACTATTGGCAAATCTTCATCTTTAATTCTGCACTGTCCTGCAAACAGGCTCGGTATATGAGCATAATTGAATATGGAAATCCGGTTCGGTTGCACATCAATTACTTTATCTAGAGTTTCTGAAAAAGACACTGCTGTCTGTTTAGGTAAACCATAGATTAAATCTAGATTTATTGAATTGAAACCTGTTTTTTTCGCTTGATTTATCATAGTGATGATAAATTCAGAATCTTGTTCACGGTTAACTAATTTTTGTACTTCTTTATTGAAATCTTGAATTCCGACGCTTAAGCGATTAAATCCTTCACTATATAACTGATCAATCCTATAAAGTTCAATTTCACGTGGATCAAGTTCAATACTAATGTCTGCTTTTTCTTCAAATTGAAACAGATCACGTAAAATTGACATTAAATGGGCAATCTGTCGTTGGGATAAGAATGTTGGCGTACCACCACCAAAATGTAATTGTGCAACTTGACGTCCTTTTAGTAAAATTGCGCGCTGACGGATTTCATTCTCTAAAATAGCAAGATACTGAATTGCTTTTTTTGAATGAGAAGTAATGATCTTATTGCAAGCGCAGTAATAGCATAGTTTACGACAAAAAGGAATGTGGATGTACAGTGAAAGAGGACGCTGAGGTTGTTGAGCGCATGCCATGTTGTAATCTCTGACAGTTATTTCACGGAATTCTAACGCTGTTGGATAAGAGGTATAACGAGGTCCAGAGTAATTATACTTTTCTAGAACTTTTCTATCCCATGTAGTGCTATGGTTGGGTGAAGATGGTTCAGGCGTCATCATATTTTCCATTTATAACTATTATTTTGATAATTCAAGATAAGGAAATACACTGTCATAGCTAGTATGTACTATAGTTCTTCTAAAACTTTGAGTTTGCATGGAGCAGTCAATCATGTTGTTATTCTTTAGTCAATAATTGTTATGTTGTTTATGGCTGCTTTAGTTAACTAGTATCTTATTATTTGATATCAATGCAATCCACTGATGTATTCAGATAAGATACTGATATCTTCGTTAGTCAGCTTTTTAGAAATATCTTGCATCATATCGTGTTTTCGAGAACCACTGCGAAACTTTTGTAACTGCGTTTTGAGATATTCAGGATGTTGTCCAGAGATTTTTGGAAATCCAGAAAGTTTCGTTCCATTACCGCGTGGTCCATGACAAGCAATGCAAGCGGTTAAACTTCGTTTTGGATCTCCTGCTGTGTATAATATTTTCCCTTTATCGATGGCGTTATCAGATGTAGTTGAAAAGGACATTTTGAGTGAAGAATAATAAACGGCTAGGTCAGCTATATCTTGAGTGCTTAAGGATATCGCTATTCCTCCCATCACTGGATCAGCACGACCTGACTCACCATTGCTTTTCATACTAAGCTGGAAATCTTTCAATTGCTTTTCTATGTATTTTGCATGCTGTCCTGCGAGTTTAGGGTACATAGTCAATTGACTGTTACCGTCCACACCATGACATGCGCTGCATATTGCAGATTTTATTTTACCAGCTTCAACACTTTCTCTGGCTAAAATAAAGCAACTGATAAAGAGATTTAAAATCAAGGCGAATTTTTTCATGGGATTTTATCCGTTCTTAAGTTTTTATTGTCGTCAGATATTTTTGACTATGGTACAATCTAAAAGAGCTTTCCCGTTAAAGCTATTCTACGCTATTTCATAGAAGTAATCGATTGATTAGAATGAAGTCTATTTATAGAAAACTAACATGAGTGTAAAAATTCATTACCCTAATACGCGTTTTATCCTAAGTGCTCCCAGTATATATCATTTACCTAAAGATAAAGGAATCGAGGTTGCTTTTTTTGGACGTTCTAACGCAGGAAAATCGAGCTCATTAAACTGCTTAACTAACCAAAGAAATTTAGCAAAAATTAGTAAAACTCCTGGTTGCACTCAACTGATAAATTTATTCAAGGTTTATGCAGATTGTCGTATTGTGGATGTACCGGGATACGGTTTTGCTCGAGTTCCTCTATCAGTGAAAGGGAAATGGCAAAAATCTTTAGAGGAATATATAAAAAAACGTCGTTGTTTAAAAGGGTTAGTGATTTTAATGGATATTCGTCATCCTTTGAAATCTTCGGATAAAAGGATTCTTTTGTTAGCATTAAAGCACGGAGTTCCTGTTCAAATACTACTTAGTAAAGCAGATAAATTGAAAAATAGTATGCGCAAATTTCGATTGTTAAATGTTCGATCAGCTATATTAAATTTTGGCGGAGATATAAAAGTTGATGTCTTTTCTTCAAGAGGATATGGAATTAAGGTTTTACGTGATAAGCTTGACACTTGGTTTTCACCATATTTTTTAAAAAAGAGCAAATAATGACACTGGCATTTATTGATTTATTATTAATTCCACGGGATAGTGTTATGAGCATTCGAAGAATTAATTAGATATATTTCAGTGGGCTTGATCCCAGTTGTCGCCATATCCAACCTTAGTAATCAATGGAACATTTAGTTTTGTAGCGGACTCCATCAATTGTTGTATTTTATATGTCATTTCATCTAAAGCTGATTCTTGTATTTCAAATACAAGTTCATCGTGTACTTGCATTAGTAGTTTGATACGATTACAACCTGCATCTTGTATCCACTTATCAACAAGTAACATTGCTTTTTTAATTATGTCAGCTGCTGTTCCTTGTATTGGCGCATTAATAGCCATACGTTCAACTGCCTTTTTACATATATTGTTTTTAGATTTCATTCTAGGCAAATATACACGACGTTTAAAAACAGTTTCAACAAACCCTCGATCAAAAGCAGTAATACATACCTCTTCCATATATTTCATGACTCCAGAATAGCGTTCAAAGTAGATATTTATATATTCTTGAGCTTTTTTATAAGGTATATGAAGTTGTTTAGACAGTCCAAATGCGCTCATTCCGTAAATTAAACCAAAATTAACAGTTTTAGCATGCTGGCGTTGTTTAGAAGAAACTTGTTCTATGTTGATTCCTATCATGTCAGCTGCAGTTGCTGTATGGATATCTTTCCCTTGTTTAAACGCATCAGACAATGTTTTATCACCCGATAAATGTGCTATGATGCGCAGTTCAATCTGTGAGTAATCAATTGAAAGAATTTTATATCCATGTGGTGCGATAAACGCCTGACGGATACGACGACCTTGTTTATTACGTACTGGAATATTTTGTATGTTTGGATCAGTTGAAGATAAGCGTCCAGTTATTGTTGTTTCTTGATGATAAGAGGTATGAATTCGGCCTGTTTTAGGATGAATCATTTTTGGCAGCTTATCTGTGTAGGTTGATTTCAATTTTGCTAAACTTCGGTACTTTAATACTAATTGGGGTAATAGATAATTTAGAGCTAGTTCTTGAAGCACTTCTTCGCTGGTTGATGGCATGCCTAAGGGAGTTTTTTTAAGTACTGGAAGCCCCATTTTTTCAAATAAGATCATTTGGAGTTGTTTAGATGAGTTTATATTGAATTTTTGTTTTGTTATTGCGTATGTTTTTTGTTCTAACTCATTAAGTTGAATCTTAATTTTGTCTGATTCGGTTGTGAGTAATGTATTGTCAATAAGAACACCAGTACATTCGATACGTGAGAGCACAAGGATTAGTGGTATTTCTATATTTTGATAAATGTTTTGTAGTTTTTCATTTCTTTCTATTTTATTTAAAATATGTTTGTGTAGGCGTAGTATTAGATCAGTGCGCTCTGCTGCGTATTGTGTTGCGCATCTAAGGTTCACTTGATTAAATGTGAGTTGTTTTTTTCCTTTTTTACCTGCAATTTGAGTAAATGGAATACAGCGATATTGCAGAAATCTGTGTGCTAAACTATCTATGTTATGTCTATCAGCAGTATTTAACACATAAGATGCCAGCATAGTGTCATGTTTTATTCCTCGTAGTTTAACGCCATAGCGTGCCAATGTATTTACGTGATTTTTTATGTTGTGTCCTACTTTAGCTTGATTCTCATCTTCTAAAATAGGTTTAAGTTGACTTAGAACCCAGGCACTATTGAGTTGTTTCGGAGAATTAAGATAATCATGAGCAACAGGAATATAAGCAGCCATTCCTTCTTCAGTTGAAAATGAAAAACCAATTGGGTTGGAGATCATATAGTTAAGGTCATCAGCCTTCATGTCAAAGGAAAATATATCTGCGGTTTTCAATTGATTAAGTAATTCCAGGAACGCGTTTTTGTCAAGGATAGTTTGGTAGTTGCTGTTATGTTCCAAAGTGGTTTTTGAGGTGCTGATATGAGCTGTGTTATTGTTAAGCAATATGGTTTGGGTTTTAACTTTTTTATTTGATATGACTTTAGAATCTAATTTGTTTTCAATTAGTTCATTAAACCATGATTTCAAGGCCAATTGTTTATATAACTTAAGAAGATCTTCCTTATGGGGAGCGGTTTTTATAAGTGATTCAGGAGTTTCTGCTATCTTTACATCTAATTTAATGCTTGCAAGTTCATAAGACAACATAGCGCTATCCTTATTCTTTATTAATTTTTCAGCTATAGTCTTAGAACCTCGGAAATTGAGTGTTTCTATGTCATCTAGATGATTAAACAGTTTTTTTAATCCACCAATTTTCTGTAATAAAGCTCTTGCAGTTTTATTGCCAATCCCTGGCACACCTGGGACATTGTCAATTTTATCTCCTACTAGTGCTAAATAGTCGATGATAAGTTCTGGTGGAATACCAAATTTTCTTACCACATTTTTGCGATCGATAATAGTATTAGTTTTTGTGTTTATTAAAAAGATATTCTCATTGACTAATTGAGACATATCTTTATCAATAGTGCTGATAACAACTGGGATACCAATGTTACACGCTTGAGTTGCTAAAGTTCCAATGACGTCATCTGCTTCTACACCAGAAATGGAAATAAGCGGTAAACCCATAGCACGAATTATGTTGTGCAACGGTTTTATCTGACAACGGAGATTTTCTGGCATGCTTGGACGATTAGCTTTATATGCTGGGTATATATTATTGCGAAAAGTTTTTCCTTTTGCATCAAAAATCACGGCAATGCGTTCAGATGAAATTTTAAGCATTGTGCTGCGTAGCATATTGAGTACGCCGTAAAGAGCATTAGTCGGAATCTCCCCATTATTCATACTTTCTGGATAGGCGTGAAATGCTTGATAAAGGTAACAAGAGCCATCTATTAGAATTAGCGGATTATTTGGAACACTGGCCATACTCTTCTGATATCCAAAGAATTATAAATGTAAATTTGTTTTCTGTTTGAAGATCATAGTAACTAAACTAGATTCTATCAAATATGCGTAACTTATTTCACGGTACAAGCTTTAAAAGTCAATTTACTTACTTTTTTTCCCAATGAGATGATGAGTATTAGTATTCATGTATCATTTATGATAATAATTACTTAATTAAATATTGACCTGTTTTAGCATTGTCTTCAAGCAACCATTCTGCTGCACTTTTAGCAAAGTAAGTTAGAATTCCATCAGCACCAGCACGCTTGAAAGATAGCAGAGATTCAAAGACGATTTCACGTTCTTTTAACCAGCCATTTTGAATACCAGCTTTATGTATAGCATATTCACCAGATACTTGATAAATGAATGTAGGAATTTGTAGTTCAGATTTTATCCGATATACGATGTCCAAACATGGCATGCCTGGTTTGATTATGATCATATCAGCGCCCTCATTCAGATCCATTGCGGCTTCATGGATAGCCTCGTTGCTGTTTGCAGTATCCATTTGATAGTCTTTTTTACTTCGATGTTGAAGGTTAAGAGTGGAACCTATCGCATCGCGGAACGGAGCATAGTAAGAAGAAGCATACTTTGCTGAGTAGGCCATAATTTGAGTATGGATATATCCTGCTCTTTCTAGTGCTTCACGGATTTTGCTAATACGACCGTCCATCATATCAGAAGGCGATACAATATCGACTCCAGCTTTAGCGTGAGAAAGCGCTTGTTTTATTAATACTTCCGTGGTTTCATCATTTTGTACGTAGCCATCTTTATCAAGGATTCCGTCCTGACCATGTATAGTGAAAGGATCAAGTGCTACATCAGTGATAACACCGATGTTAGGAACGTGTTTTTTTAGAGAACGAATTGCATTTTGAACAAGTCCGTCTGGATTGTAAGCTTCTCTTGCAGATGGGGTTTTTCTACTTTGATCAATTACGGGGAACAAAACAACAGCAGGTATACCTAAGTTTGCCAGATAATGCGCTTCCTCAAGCATTAAATCAATAGATAAACGTTCAAGATTTGGCATTGATTGTATTGCCTCACGTCGGTTTTTTCCCGCTAAAATAAAAATTGGATAAATTAGATCGTTCACGGACAGTTGGTTTTCCGCCATTAAGCGACGGCTAAAGTCATGCTTACGCATGCGACGCATACGTCGATTAGGGAAGCATCCTTGTACAGATATAGGCATTCGATTTTCCTTGTGAGCAAATGATTTAACTCGATCCTATCACTCTAGTGTTAGGTGTTAGAATAATCAACAAAAAAATAAATATGAATTAACACGAACTTTCATCATATAATGATCATCATATAATAAACAGACTGGAGAAGCAGCGATGATTGATACTCATGCCCACATATATTCTGCTGAGTTTAAAAGTGATCGCACTCAGGTTGTTAAGCGTGCTCTAAAAAAGGGTGTTGATAAAATTTTGTTACCAAACATCAGTTTAAATTCTATTGATCCAATGTTGCAAGTTGTAGCAGCTTATTCAGAGGTATGTCATCCTATGATAGGGTTGCATCCATGTTATGTGGATCAGAATATTAGGAAGTCTTTAGCGACCATGTATACTTATCTTTGCAGGCATAGTTTTATTGCAGTAGGCGAAATAGGTATAGATCTGTATCGTAAAAAAAACTATGCAGAACAAGAGATGGCTTTTATTACGCAGATTAATTGGGCAAAAGAAATGAATTTACCAGTAGTTATACATGCTCGTAATTCTATTAAGGAGGTTTTAGCGCTTCTTAGTAAGGAACAGGATGGTTCTCTCAGCGGTGTTTTTCACTCTTTTGTAAGCAGCGTAATAGAAGCTAAGGAAATAAACGATCTGGGTTTCCATTTGGGTTTGGGCGGAATATCAACATTTAAAAACAGTGGGATGGATAGGGTTATTCCATACCTTGATTTAAACTATGTAGTGTTAGAGACAGATTGTCCATATTTAGCTCCAGCGCCTCATCGTGGTGAGCGCAACGAACCTGCATACATCCAACTAATAGCAAATCGCGTAGCTGAACTAAATGAAATAGCATTGTCAGAAGTGGATAGTATTACTACGATTAATGCTAAACGATTATTTAAAATTTAAAACACCGTCAAAAATTAGGAATATCTTCGCGTTTGCTTTATCTTCATCGCTTCCGTACGTAATAAAGATGCGAAAGTAATAGGCCTACTTCAAACAGTAAACATATCGGTATGGCTAGTAAAGTTTGTGAAACTATATCTGGTGGTGTTAGTACCATTCCGATAATAAAAGCGATAACTATTACATATGGACGTCTTTTTCTTAAATTCTTCGGATTTATGGAACCTGTCCAACATAGTAAAGCGATTATTACAGGAATTTCAAATGCTATACCAAATACAAAGAATAGTGCTAAAACAAAATCGAGATAACTTGAAATATCGGTTGTAAACTTTACTCCTTCAAGAGAAATTCCCGCAAAGAAATTGAACGTTAACGGGAAAATTAAAAAGTACGCGAACGCTACACCACAATAGAATAATAACAAACTTGAAAACATTAGTGGTATAATCAAGTGACGTTCATATTTATACAAACTTGGAGCAATGAATGCCCAGATTTGATATAGAATAAACGCCATAGATAGAAAGAGAGATACAGTGAAGGTTAATTTCAATGGAATAATAAAAGGGGAAGTTATTTCTGTTGCAATCATAGTTGTACCTTCTGGAAGACGTTCCACTAGTGGTGCTGAAATAAGTTCATAGATATCATTAGAAAAATAAGACAAGCCTAGGAACACGACAATAACAAAAAAAGTGGACTTAAGTAGCCGGTTTCGTATCTCTAGTAAGTGACCGAGAAGAGATTGCGCAGGAGTTGTTGAAGGCATGGTAATCTACCCGATTATAACGAAAGGAAAAGATAATTAACTCTCTCTGTTATTTACGTTTTTGTATTTAACTTTGTTTGAATAGGGTTGATGGATGTCCTGAACAATTTTTCTTAACTTTTCAACCGAGGATTTTAATTTAGGGGGTAAATTTTTCATTTCCATCTGTTCTGCTTTGTTCAAATCTTTTTGTAGTTCTTTAATTTGAAGTTCATATATAAGATCACGCTTAATACTGTTTACCGTATCTTTTGCTGCGCTCATGAATTCAGATGTTTTCCGGATTATGCAGGAAAATCTTTCTGGACCAAGAACTACCAATCCAATAAAAAAAATCAATGCTAACTCTCCGAAACCAATATCAAACACGTGCTAGTTCTATCCTTTATTTTTTTTATCAAGTTGTAACTTCTCATATTCGCTTATTTCGGCTTCATTTATGTCTTTTTTATTGGTCATAATATTTTCGTCTGTTGCATTTCTAAAGGCTTTAACTGCATCGCCTAAATCTTTTCCAATACCACGTAATTTTTTAGTTCCAAAGAGACATATAACAATTACAAAAACAATAAGAAGTTGCCAAATACTAATACCGCTCACGCGCGTTCCTCCTGTATGCTAACGTAAGAAAGATCAACGTTAGTAATTCTATACTATTGACGATAAATTCTCCAACTAAGAAGCCAAAACGTGACACCTACAACACCACTAAGTATAGATAATTGTTCTTCATATGAATTGTTCATTAATAGTATCGAACATATTACTAAAATAGCTCCAGTTCCGAACAAGAATTTCCCTGTTGTTCTCCGACGTTTGCTTTGACGGTAATTTTGACAAAGTTGATCTATACGCTGATTTATTTCTTTGATTTGTTTCAGACTTATGAAAAGTAATTGTGGTAATTGAGGTAGTTGTTTGGCTAGAAAGGGTGCTTGGTCTTTCACTGCGTTGATTATTGCTTGTGCTCCAGTCTGCTCTTTCATCCATTTTTCTAAAAACGGTTTAGCTGTTTTCCATAAATTGAGTTGTGGGCATAACTGATGGCCTAATCCTTCTACATATAACAAGGTTTTTTGCAATAAAATTAACTGAGGTTGGACTTCCATATTGAAACGGCGTGCTATACTAAACAGGCTTAAAAGCACATACGCAAAAGAAATTTCACACAAAGGCTTCGCAAAAATAGGCTCGCATACGATCTGGATAGCAAATTCAAATTCATCAACATCAGTTTGATATGGGACCCAACCTGAGTCAATATGTAGCTGTGCAACTTGGTGATAATCACGATTAAAAAACGCCAGGAGAGTTTCGGCTAAATAGCGTTTATCATCGTTGTTTAGAGTACCGACAATACCGCAGTCTAGTCCAATCCACTTAGGATTGTCAGGATTTGTCGTATCAACCAGTATGTTGCCAGAGTGCATATCGGCATGGAAAAAATTATCTCTGAACACTTGAGTAAAAAATATGTGTACTCCACGTTCCGCTAGTAATTGCATATTAGTTCCATTTTTTTTTATTTTTTTAATGTCAGAAACATGAATTCCATGTACACGTTCGGAAACCATTACAGTTTCATTACTATGCTTAAGAATAACTTCTGGTATATAAAGTTCTGCGCTGTTTTTAAAATTGCGGCGCAACCGCATCGTGTTGGCAGCTTCGCGGCGTAAATCAAGCTCATTAAGCAATACTTTTTCGTACTCGCAAAATACTTCAAGAAGTCTTAAACGGTGCACTTTATTAGGTTGTGCTTTCTGTACGATTTTCGCTATGCAACGCATTAATTTGAGATCAGAATCAATTATAGATCGAACATTTGGACGAATCACTTTTAGTACTACTTCACGATTTGATTCTTTTAACTGAGCAGTATGAACTTGAGAAATTGAAGCGGAAGCTAACGGCGTAACATCAAAATGAGAAAACCAATTTTCTAGCGAACCACCTAACGCTTGTTCTATTTGTTTTTTAGCAATGAAACCATCAAACGGAAGCACTTTGTCTTGTAACTGAGATAAAGGATCAACAATATGCGCAGGAAAAAGATCCCGACGAGTTGATATCATTTGACCAAATTTAATCCAAACTGGGCCGAGTTCTTGTAATGCCAGATATAATCTATCACCTAAAGATTTATCAGAATGTTGGTTTTGAACCCAAAATAAAGCTCTTCGTACTAAAAGTATTCTGGTGCATTGATGTTTTGATAACAGTTCATCTAGACCGTATTCAAGATGAATTTTGATGATGTAATAAAATCGTTTAAGCTCCGTTGGAATCATGTATTCTCCAGTAGTTTACTCAATCGCATTTCAAGATGTGTGGCTTTGTTTTTGATATGATCAATTTGATCAAAAAAATAGGATATTTCTAGAGGAGCAGGAAAAAAATTCTGTTCTTCGGAAAAAAATTGAGAGAGATAATTTTGGTTCTTAGCCATTCGTTTTTGGATAAAAAAAATAAGGCTTTTCAGGTTTTGTACTATAGTATGAGAAACTACATCACCGGCAGCATAAGAGAGCCACTCTTCTACATCATGCAATTTACAATCTATCACTAGTTGGAAAAATTTTTGTGCTAATTGAATATTGCCTCTATATAAGATTTTATCTTGTTTAATGAGATTAATAGCATCAGTTTGTTTAAGCAACTGTATTAAAGCAGAAAAATCAAGTGCTAAATAACAGTCAGATTCGCCTTCGTAATTACCTAAAATATCAATTTTTTGGTTGAATAAAAAGGTTAGGGTTGAATTAAACTCTTTAGCGTGAATTTGAATAACTTTACCTTTCAAAGGCAATAAACGAACGATCAATTCTGGATTGTTGTTAATTGATTTACTTAATAGAGTGTCGAGTATAGCGATGGCTAATATTTTAAGCGACATAGCTATCCTTAAAATTTATAACCACGGTGTAGCGCAACAATTCCACCAGTTAAATTGTAGTAGCTATTTTTTTCAAAACCAGATTTTTCCATCATACTTTTTAGAGTTTCTTGATCTGGATGCATACGAATTGACTCTGCTAGGTAACGATAGCTTTCTTCGTCGTTAGCTATTATTTTTCCTATCTTTGGGAGTAGATAGAAAGAATATATATCATATATTTTTGAGAGTGGTCTGAAAATTGGCTTAGAAAATTCTAAAATAAGCAATCGACCACCTGGTTGAAGTACGCGGTATATGGAACGAAGTGCTTTATTTTTGTTTGTTAAATTGCGTAAGCAAAAGCTGAGAATAATACAATTGAAGTAATCATTCGGAAATGGCAAATTTTCAGCGTTTGCTTGTATGTAATAAACATTATTTACAATTCCATTGTCACGCAATTTATTACGACCGACATTGAGCATAGAACTATTTATATCCGCTAGAACGATTTTTCCTTTATCGCCAACAATGCGTGAAAACTTGATAGCCAAGTCTCCAGTTCCACCACCTAAATCAAGAATGCTTTGATTAGGGCGAGCACCACTACAGTCAATTGCAAATCGTTTCCACAAACGATGCATACCACCTGACATTAAGTCATTCATGATGTCGTACTTTGTTGCTACCGAGTGAAATACTTTATCTACTTTCGCGATTTTTTCTTTTTTAGTTACTGACTTGAAACCGAAATGCGTAGTATTCTCCGTTTCTGAAGGTATATTTGATTGTGTATCTAACATAACGATATCTCCTTACGTAATAATCAAACTCAATAGTTAGAGATTTTTTGTCTACAACTTTATATTTTTCTGATATTCAGTATATAATCAGGTGATAGAACCTATGGTTTATCTCTAGGTAAAGTTTGATTTTTAGAGAGTTCAGATAGTTTATTAGAAATAGGACATTTCACCTCAATACCAAGTTGTTTGAAGCTTTCTACTTGACGAATTATGTTGCCGCGTCCTGTAGCAAGCTTGTTCATTGCGTCTTGGTAATTTTGATGAGCTTTGTCTAAGGCTCGTCCAATATTTTCCATGTCATCAACAAACAACCTGATTTTGTTGTACAGCTTGCTGGCTTTATCAGCAATGATGCGAGTATTTTGACTCTGTTTTTCATTTTGCCACAAATTATGGATAGTTCTTAACGTTATTAGCAATGTTGTTGGGCTAACCAAAATGATATTTTTTTCTATAGCATCTCTAATTAAATTTGGATCGGCCTGTACTGCTAACTGAAAGGCAGACTCCACTGGGATGAACATCAACACGTAATCAAGACTATGAATCCCTTTTAGTTGGTTGTAATCCTTTAGGCTGAGTCCTTTTATATGAGTACGCAAAGCAGATAAGTGATTAGTCAGAGCACTCTCTTTTTCTTTGTCTGATTCTGCATTGAAGTAGCGTTCAAATGCTATTAAAACCATTTTTGAATCAATTATTACTTGTTTATTTTGAGGTAGGTGAACAATTATATCCGGTTTATAGGTTTTGCCTATTTCATTTTGTAGACTCACTTGGGTTTGGTATTCATGCCCTTCGCGCAAACCAGATTCAGTTAAAATTCGTGCTAACACTATTTCTCCCCAGTTTCCTTGCTGTTTGTTGTTACCTTTCAAGGCTTGAGTAAGGTTTACAGCTTCGCGAGTTATTTGTTCGTTAAGTCGCTGAAGACTTTTTAATTCATGTACAAGTGCATGGCGTTCTTTGGCTTCTTGATTGAAATTATCATTTACTTGTTTTTTGAAGCCTTCGAGTTGTTCTTTAATCGGAGAGAGTATTATCTCTAGACTCTGTTTATTTTGTTGATCAATTTTATTTGTTTTTTCTTCGAACAACTCGTCCGCTAAGTGTTTAAATTGTTGCTTTAAGTGTTCTTCTGATTTTTCTAATAATTGAAGTTTTTCTAGGTTTGCTTTGTTCTTTTGTTCATGAAACACTTCTTGTTCTCGGAGCCGTGTTTCTAGCTGGAATTTATTTTCACGCATTTCATTTAAATCATCAGCATACTGTTGGCATTCTTGTTTCACTATTGAGAAGGAGCGTAACTTTTCTGTCATTGCCATTAACTTTCCATGAGACTCTTTCAGTTCATATGCTGATTTGTCACGTTCAATACTTAATTTCTTCTCAGTTTCAGTAAGTGTTTTTTGGATTTTTTCCAATTGATCTGAATATATTTTTTGGTTAGAAATAAGCTGTTGCTCTAATAGGTGAGAGTTCAATCGGATTTTCTGTTTTGCTAAATAAGAAACCAGTGGTAGTAGAATTGCTACACCACCTATGCCTATGAGTAAATTTTGGTTATCAATAATCCATTGCACGGAAAGGGCTAACCCATCTTATCTGAAAAAGTTGATACTAGTCGAACATTCAAAATTAACTTTTCTAAAGTTCAGTAATCCATAGTGCTAGATGCACGCCTCTTTCTTGCTGTTATATAACAATCAGCGACTTCAATGCATGAAATATTTTAAAATACAGCAACTTTTCAGAGTGATAAATCTTTATCTAGAACCCTACACTAAACCACGAATTATGACAAATTTTTCTAATAGTTCCTCTTCAGTTTCAATTTTTTTAGGATCTAAAATGATACATTTATTAATAGGACACACTAATTTGCAAGTTGGTTTATCGTAGCTTCCTTTGCATTCAGTACAAAGTTCAGGAGCAATTTGAAAAGTTGTATTGGTCATAGAAATTGCTCCATTTGGACATTCTTGCCTACACATATCGCAATTAATACATTTTTTAGTAATAAGTAACGCCATGACTTTTTATTCTCTTAGATATGTAGTTTTGGCTTTTATGTTAGGTTTCGTATTAATAGACTGTATTCTAAATTTATTTTTTTTGAAAAAATAGGAAGAAAGATAAATACAAAATGGCCATCTCCTTTAGCTTCTTCAATGCTTTTAGATTTGCGATTTTCCATCCATTGTAAAGTAAAAACCATGTTTCCTTTTGGTGTCATTAACTCGAGATTGTCACCTATAAAAAACTTATTTTTTACTTTTACCTCTGTAAGTTCACCTTGGTATGCACCTGTAAATTCACCAACAAATTGTTGTGTATCTGATTTTGAATGTCCATAGTTATATTGTTGATATATATGATGGGTATGGCGACGTAAAAAACCTTCGGTGTAACCACGATGAGCAAGATTCTCTAAGGCATCCATTAGACTTTTATCAAATGGTTTACCTTGTATTGAATCATCGATTGCTTTACGATAAATTTGGGCGCTCCGAGCACAATAGTAAGAGGATTTGGTGCGACCTTCGATTTTAAGCGATTGAATACCCATTTTAGTCAAGCGATCTACATGCTGAATTGCGCGTAGATCTTTTGAATTCATAATATATGTGCCATGTTCATCTTCGAATATTGCCATTTTATTTTCTTTGTTATACTCCCCGGAAAGTAGAGCTACCTTGTTAGCTGCTTTACAAGAATGATTAGTGTTATTTGAGTTCGAATATTTTGTTTGTGTTTCAATTTTTTTTGTACTTCCATTTGAAGTAGAGCTAAACTTCTCGATGATCTGACCTGCAGCATCTTCCTTTGCTTCTTCAACACGATATTTCCAACGGCATGCATTCGTACAAGTACCTTGGTTTGGATCACGTTTATTGATATAGCTAGATAATAGACAACGGCCAGAGTAAGCCATGCATAATGCACCATGAACAAAAACTTCAAGTTCTATTTCAGGACAAAATTGACGAATCTCTTCAATCTCCTCTAAAGAAAGTTCACGAGAAAGGACAACACGTTTAATCCCCTGATTCATCCAGAATTTCACAGTAGCCCAGTTTACTGCATTAGCTTGAACAGAAAGATGAATTAGAATTTCAGGAAACCTTTCACGAATCATCATAATTAAACCAGGATCAGACATGATTATAGCATCTGGTTTCATCTGTATAATTGGTTTCAAATCGCGAATAAAGGTTTTGATTTTAGAGTTATGTGGTTGTATGTTACAAACTAAATATAGTTTTTTATTTAATGCATGAGCTTCGTTGATAGCGATCTTCAAATTTTCTTCATTAAATTCATTATTGCGCACACGAAGGCTATAACGCGGTTGTCCTGCGTATACAGCATCCGCTCCATAAGCGAAAGCATAGCGCATCTTTTTGAGGCTACCTGCCGGTGATAATAGTTCAGGTGTAGTAGTCTGTATTAACACTGCTAAATTCTCTGATTTTTTTAAAAAAAGTTTTGGGTATTATTTGTATAGTGGACATATGATGTTTCGGGATTTTACATGAATGCGTGATTCGTTCTCAATCTTCATCTAAAATAAAAAGTGAGATAGTGGTCAATAGTGATGCTTAAAAATTATATATCAAGTAGCAATTTCTATTTTTTCGTTAAAGTTCTCAAGTGAGATGTTTACGAGATAGCAGTACCAAAAATTAAGTATACGAATCACACTTTTTGATATTAAAAAGCTTTTTCCAACAGATTAAGCCTACAACAGGGGTTTATTGCTTCTGAACTTTTCTTCGCGCATATGATGTACCCATTGCATTATGGGTGTTATTTTGAACAGTTTCATCAAACTCAATTTGATTTTTAACAAATAAGTTAATTACTGTTGATCCAATTCGAAAACATCCCATTTCTTTCCCTTTTTTTAAAGCTATTGCTTTATTACCTCTTTCTGGGTAGTTCCAATGATAAATTGTGTTACCTCTTGGTGGCGTGATTATCCCTGCCCAAACAAGTTCAATGCTACCAACAATCATAGCACCGATAAGAATTTGTGCCATTCGACCAAATTTAGTATCAAAAATACATACTACACGTTCATTTCGAGCAAATAAGTTTGGCACGTTTTCTGATGTGAGTACATTCACTTGGAATAAATCACCAGGAATGTAGATCATTTTTCGTAATACACCATCGCATGGCATATGAACACGATGGTAATCACGAGGAGAAAGATAAAGGGTTGCAAAATTACCTTCAGCAAACTCTTCAGCTAGTTTAGCATCACCACCAAGTAATTCAGTTGTCGAAAAATTATGTCCTTTGGCTTGAATAATTTTACCATTATCAACTAAACCAAACTGATTGATGCACGCATCTACTGGGTACGTAATGACTGACTCTCCTTCAGTGATAGGTCGAACCCCTTCTCGTAATTCACGAGCGAAAAAATCGTTGAGTGTTTTAAAATATTTAAGATCGGTATGAAGTACTTCATCCATGTTAATTTTATAGTACTTAATAAACAAACGAATCATTATTGTAGTTAATCTACGAGCTTTGACTGAGGCTAGTTTACCGATGAGGTGTGTGAGACTAAATTGTGGGATCCAGTACTGAAATCTAATTCTAATATTATTCATCATTCAAAATCCTGATATTGTTTACATGATCGGGTAGACACCTTAATAAACTGTACTGTGATTTATGCGGTAGCAAGACGCTTTGTTTCCAGATTTGCGCCATAAATCATCTTAAAATTAATGTTTCACCTATCTTAATTTTTTTACATGCTGCAGGTTAGAATATCTGCTAAGATATATTTAAAATTATCATTCGTTAGGAATGTGATGGTAGCATAACTGTATTCGCTTAATTCTACAATTAACTAACCTATGATTAATGAAGGATATCTACATTATTGCATGCTGGCTTGATCTTGGTTTTCATACTTTTTGACGATTCCGAAAGTACTTTCCTTGTATTTTAGCTAAAATAAGCAATAACTCAACAATATTTATTGTGATTAAATCATGTAGTGCTCACAAGTTATATCAAACAAATAGGTAATTTATTTATGTTTTGTAGCAATCAGAACTTAGTTTGGATTGATCTTGAGATGACAGGTTTAAATTCTGAAATTCATAAAATCATTGAAATCGCTACAGTTATTACTGATAGTAAACTAAATATTTTGGCTGAAGGTCCAGTTATTGCTATCGCTCAATTAGAGTTTGAACTTGAAAAAATGGATGAATGGTGTACTACAATTCATACAAGTAGCGGATTACTTGAGAGGGTGCGTCAGAGTGAATTTTCTGAACAAGATGCTGCTCTTCAGACGATTTCGTTTCTTCAAAAATGGGTTCCAAAAGGGAAATCTCCAATCTGTGGTAACAGTATTGGACAGGACCGTCGTTTCCTTTACAAACACATGCCTAAATTGGAGGAGTATTTCCACTATCGTTCTATTGATGTCAGTACAATTAAAGAATTGATAATTCGTTGGAAACCAGAGGTATTAGATAACTTTTCAAAGCAAGGTAAGCACTTAGCGTTAGATGACATTCATGAATCAATTGCTGAACTCAGATATTATCGTCAGACTATTTTTAGTATTTGACTATCGTTCTAGTTTTGTATCTACTTTTGAGTTATCTTGATTTAATTGGTAAAAAATATTTTTTTTCTTGAAGGACTTGCATCATAGATAAAATCTTTTATAATCCTCGGCCCTAGATAGCAGAAATGTTATGAGTGCGACACTAGCTCAGTTGGTAGAGCGCAACCTTGCCAAGGTTGAGGTCGCGAGTTCGAGCCTCGTGTGTCGCTCCAGAGTGTAATAGCTGTGTCAAGTTGTTGTAGACGCGGGGTGGAGCAGTTTGGTAGCTCGTCGGGCTCATAACCCGAAGGTCGGCGGTTCAAATCCGTCCCCCGCAACCATTTTCTGTGTTTATCTGTTATTGTGAGGCGAGTGTCTTGTTCACTTCTCCTGTTTTTGCAAGATTGAGGTTGTTTTAATCTAGGTTTGCTTTCCAAGCTGGCTTCTTGGAATAACTGCAAGATATCAACAAAAAGTTTAAACTTTGTTTCAATTAGGATTGCATGTTTCTTTACCGTGTATACTAACAGACTTATGCACAAAATTTAGTCTGTGGATAACTTGGTGTATAAGCTAAAAAAAAAGAAAAGAATGTAGATTTTCTACAATAAGATTTTTTTCTTCTTTATCAGCAGTTTTCTGGTTTTTTTTTTAATTTTTTGATTTTAAATGTTTTTTGTTTGTTTATCTCAACTTAAATGGACGAAAATTAAGCAGTTGCTTTTCGGTCTTGCCATTCATTGTTTTTGTGGCTAACTTTAATAAACGACAAGAAAGATTATCTAATTTTTTTTTTTTCCACATAACGTTTTTTTAAAAAAAATCAAAAGAAAATGGTTATGAAAGCTGAATTTCATTTGCTGTGATACACTTTCGATAATTCGTGTACTGCATCAATAAACACGCTTACATTCTCTGGTGATACATCTGGATGAATCCCATGACCTAAGCTGAATATATGGCCAGTACCATTCCCAAAGTTTTCTAAAATTTTTTCTACTTCTTTACGAATGCGTTGAGGTTTCGCGTATAACACTGATGGGTCCATATTTCCTTGGATGGCAACTTTTTTCCCTACGCGTTTTTTTGCATCGGAAATTTTTATTGTCCAATCCAGACCAATAGCATCACAGCCTGTTTCAGCTATGTTTTCAATCCACATTCCAGCATTTTTGGCAAATATCGTAACAGGTATGCGGCAGCCATCATTTTCTGTGGATAAACCATCGATGACTTTATGCATGTATTGTAATGAGAATAGGTTATAATTGCACGGTGTTAAGATACCACCCCAAGTATCAAAGATTATTACAGAGTGGATACCTGCTTGAATTTGTGCATTGAGGTACTTGCTAATGGTAGCTGATAATTTTTTAAGTAAAAGATGAAGAGTCTTAGGTTCCGTGTACATGAGCTTTTTAATTTTTGAAAAGTTCCTAGAACTACCACCTTCGATCATGTAAGTTGCTAGCGTCCAAGGACTACCGGAAAAACCAATTAATGGTACTGTGTCTTCTAGATTCTTACAAGTCTGACGTATCGCATTCATTACGTATTGGAGCTCACACTCTGGATCAGGTAATTTTATCTTGTCAATGTCTGCTTTGCAGGTAATCGGGTTTTGAAATTTAGGACCTTCACCTTCCTTAAAATAAAGACCTAATCCCATTGCGTCTGGAATTGTCAAAATATCCGAAAATAAAATTGCTGCGTCAAGAGGGAAACGACGTAAGGGTTGGATCGTTAGTTCAGAAGATAGCTCTGCATTTTTGCAAAGTGACATAAAATCTCCTGCCATGGAGCGAATAGCACGATATTCTGGTAAATAACGTCCCGCCTGGCGCATTATCCATACCGGAGTGCAATCTAAAGTTTTTTTTAGTAGTGCACGCAGATAACGATCATTCTTTAATTTAGTCATTCCGTCTTCTAAGTTATATCATGGATTTATTTTTATTGAAGATATTAACACCAATTTTAGAGAGTGAAATCATGTGTATTATTAATGTACAACACACTTTATTTCTTAGGATCTCACTTTTAGTATCTATCCAAAACATATCAAATTTAGACAGGGACTATCTCACTCATACTCAATATAAAGTAAACAGTAATGCAAAGACAGATCGTAGACTTATAACAATCTATTTGCAACAACTAAATCAAAATTGGTCGGTGAAGAGGGATTTGAACCCCCGACCCTCTGGTCCCAAACCAGATGCGCTACCAAACTGCGCTATTCACCGACTTTTTATCAATTATCAAAGTAACTGAGGGTTTTAGAAAGCAAAATGGGGTGGCTAACGAGACTCGAACTCGCGACCACCGGAATCACAATCCAGGGCTCTACCAACTGAGCTATAGCCACCATAGTTGCGTTGTTTAAAGCACCGGCTAATGGCGCGCCCGAAAGGATTTGAACCTTCGACCTTTGGCTCCGGAGGCCAACGCTCTACCCAATTGAGCCACGGGCGCATGTTCTATCGGCGAAGCTGAAATGATACGTATATCGCGCTATATCGTCTAGTGTTTTTTAAACTTTTTTATTCCTTTG
The DNA here is from genome assembly GCF_000731795.2 of Candidatus Photodesmus blepharonis. Lineage (GTDB taxonomy): Bacteria > Pseudomonadota > Gammaproteobacteria > Enterobacterales > Vibrionaceae > Vibrio > Vibrio blepharonis. The sequence goes on from NZ_JGVK01000009.1 coordinate 57,947, forward strand.
CTTGCTTTTTAAAAAAGTAGATCATAATCAAGATCTACTTTTAAGAAATCAATTATCCCTATTAGTTGAAATTTGAAAAGAACGTGTTAGATTTATGCTCGTTTAATGATTTCTTTGAACGTGGGACGTGTAGTTTTACTGTAGTGAATTAGGTATTAATCTCGTAAAATAAGTGAAGCAAGTTTTATGCGTACATTTCAACGAATTTTCGGTTTTTTGATTTCTTTTTCAGTTTTTGCAGGTGATGTGAGCAAAGAGGAGTATTCCGCTATTGCAGAACGGATCAAGCCTGTAGGTAGCGTTTATTCTAAAGAAGAAACTGCGGTAATCAGGATAGCGGCTTTACGTGATGGGGCAACCATCTATGGTACCTTTTGTTTTATTTGTCATGGTGCCGGTGTAGGTGGTGCTCCCAAAATTGGTAATGCAAATGATTGGATCCCTAGAATTGCCCAAGGAAAAGATGTGATGAAGAATAACGCGATAAAAGGCATTGGTGCAATGCCACCTAGAGGTGCTTGTATGAACTGTTCGGATGATGAGATTGCAGCAGCGATTGAGCATATGATTACAGGTTTATGAGATCGTTAGTTTTATCAAAAAAATCAAGTTGTTGATAGAAAAATTATTACAAGAGTTTTCCATTTATACTTCTAAAATTGTCGTCGATCTTTGATTTACAGTAGCAGAGGTCGATCCAATATTTATATTGTAGACGACTCATAAGTAAGAAAAGGTGTTTTACTTTTTTTATCATCTTTATTTTAATTCAGAGAGTTTATTCGGATAGCGATCACTTGTTTGAGATTGCCTATTTGTTTTTATTAAAAGTACGGTAGTTTTATTTTCTTCTAAACATAATGTCTTTAATATAGTTTTTATCATTTGCATTAGGTTATACCATTTTTGGCAAGTGCGAGCGAAAAATGGCTGATTACCTTTCGGTTTCTATTTAAAAGAATATAACTCATGAATAAAAAACAATTTATCTTACTTAGTGAGCGTTCTACGATAAGGATTGGTGCGATCCTCGCCAATCTTTGCTTTCAGCAAACCAGCATTTATTTGCACGGTAGTTTGGGTGTTGGAAAAACAACGTTTAGTCGTGGTTTTATAAGATCTTTGGGATATTCAGGTAACGTCAAAAGTCCAACTTATACTTTAGTTGAGTCTTACGATATAAATCAATGGAAAGTGCATCACTTTGATTTATATCGTATTAAGGTGTCTGAGGAACTAGAATTGATAGGCATCCGAGATTATTTTATTCCTAATTCTATTTGTTTAGTCGAGTGGCCTGAAATAGGTAAAGGTTTTTTGCCTGAATCAGATTTGACTGTTGAACTACATTATGGTGGTAAACAGCGCATTATTTCATTACTGGCTAATAATGAGTACGGATGCTCTTTGCTTAATCGATTGGAGTTAGATTGATTGTAAAAAGAGTAAGGACTTTTTTTTTGCTTACTTCAGTCATGTTTTTTTTCATTTCTTTGGTTCGAGCTAACGTTCTTGAGGGGATCAGAGTTTGGCCTTCTCCTAATGAAACTCGTGTGGTTATTGACCTTAAATTGGAAGCTGATTATAAGTATTTTTTCTTAAGTAATCCAGAAAGACTCGTAGTTGATTTGAAAAATACTTTTTTAAGCACGCAGTTACCTCGTATTATTCTGGAGAGCTCTGTATTGATTAAGATACGTGAAAGTTTGCCACCTAATAAATCGACTTATCGTTTAGTATTTGAGTTAAAAGGTAAAATTATTCCAAAGATTTTCAAGTTACCTCAAACGTTTGGTAGGCGGTATGGCCATCGTTTAGTTATCGATTTTCCACACCATGCGTCAAATGAATCACATCTGAAGAAACTAGAGGATAAAACACATATTTTCAGGAATTTATCTCAATTATCTGGTTTTGTTAATATTGTAGTTGCAATTGATGCAGGACATGGAGGTGAAGATTCAGGATCTATTGGACCAACTGGAAAGTATGAAAAACATTCTACATTGCTTATTGCTAAAAAATTAGCTGAGCAAATTAATTCAGTTTCAGGAATGAAAGCGATACTTACTCGTAGTAGTGATTATTTTGTTAGCTTAAATAAACGTTCCGAAATTGCTCGCAAGAATAAAGCACATTTATTAGTGTCTATTCATGCTGATGCTTTTCATAGTCCTCAGCCTCGTGGTGGTTCTGTATTTGTTTTAAATAATAAACGTGCTAATACTGAAATTGCTAGATGGATTGAAAATCATGAGCAGCATTCAGAATTGTTAGGAGGAACTGGCCAAGTTTTATCAAGAAAGAATACTGATAAGAACGTTAGTCAGACTCTTTTAGATTTACAATTTAGTCATTCTCAAAGAGAGAGTTATAAAGTAGCGAAAAAAATTTTAAAAGAGATGGAAAAAATTGCCTATTTACATAAAAAAGAACCAGTAAATGCAAGTTTAGCTGTGTTGAAATCACCAGATATTCCTTCAGTATTGGTGGAAACAGGATTTATTTCAAATCCAAAAGAGGAAAAGCTCTTATTCCAACACAATTATCAGAACAAACTAGCGTATGCTTTGAAAAAAGCAATTGTTCAGTATTTTAAAGAAAATCCCATAGAAAGTTCTTTATTTTCTATGCAAGAGCAAGTAAGGCATAAAGTTCATCGTGGAGAATTTTTAGGAAAAATCGCAAAAAAATATGATGTAACTGTTGATAGTCTTCGTCTAGTAAATAAGTTGAGATCTGACGAATTGGCGATTGGCCAAGTTTTGCTCATTCCAAAATAAATTAATGTGTAACCATGAAAATAAATGTTCTTCCTGTTCAAGTAATTAACCAAATTTCAGCCGGTGAGATAGTTGAACGTCCTGCTTCGGTAGTAAAAGAGTTGATTGAGAATAGTTTAGATTCTGGCGCAACTTGTATTGATGTGGATGTTGAAAATGGCGGATTAAAATTAATTCGTATTCGAGACAATGGTGAAGGAATTTCCAAAGATGAGCTAGCATTAGCTTTAAAACGTCATGCTACTTCAAAGATACATACGCTAGATGATTTGGAAACTCTTATTAGTTTAGGTTTTCGCGGGGAGGCACTTGCAAGTATTAGTTCTGTTAGTCGTTTAACCTTAATTTCTCGTCCTAAGGATCAAAGACAAGCATGGTCTACATATAATGAAGGTAGGGAAAGACGGGAGATTCTTATTCCTGCCGCTCATCCCATTGGTACTTCAGTTGAAGTGTTGAATTTATTTTTTAATACACCAGCTAGACGTAAGTTTCTTCGTACGGAGAAAACAGAATTTACTCATATAGATGAATTGCTTAAACGTATTGCGTTAAGTTGTTTTCATGTAACAATCAATATGCGCCATAATGGTAAAATAATTCGTCAATACCGTGCAGCGAAAAATGAGATACAAACAGAAAAACGTATCATTGCAGTTTGTGGCAAGGCTTTTGCCCTTAGTATGATCAAGATAGAATTGAAACATCAGGGTTTGAGGGTTCATGGTTGGATTTCAACTCCAGAAGGAGCCCGTCAGAAAAGTGATTTGCAATATTGTTACGTCAATGGAAGAACTATAAGAGATAGGCTGATTAATCATGCGATTAAGCAAAGCTACAAGTCAACTCTCCGGGCAGATCAATTTGTCACTTATGTATTATTTATCGAAATTGATCCGAATAAAGTGGATGTAAATGTTCATCCAGCTAAACAGGAAGTTCGTTTCAATCAAGCCCGTTTAGTCCATGATTTTGTTTATCAAGCTTTAAGTGATGCTTTAGCAAAGAGATCCTATGTTGGTAAGCATCATATTCCTAATTCCGTATTCTACAACACTATCAAGGAACATGTGATTGATGTTGGCACTAAATCTAGTAAAATATCAGAATTTAATAACTCTACTAGTGAGACTATTGCAAATAAGAAAGAAATCAACAGTTATAAAGGATTATTGGATACAGTGTATTCAAAATCTATAGGAGATGAATTTTTTCGAACAAAAACGTTGGGTCAAGCCATAGCCGTCACGCAGAAAAAATACTTAGTAATGGGGTCAGAGGAGGGAATCGTGCTTGTTTCCTTGACTAAAGCCGAACAACTTCGTTTACAGGTTCAGCTTGATACAAAACAAAATGCATTGAAAGCACAACCGCTTTTAGTGCCATTGTTACTTGAACTTACAGAAGAATTAATTGAATCCTCAATCAATTATTTTAGATTATTTGAATTGTTTGGCTTGAAATTTAAAATTAAAGGTCCTTCAACCTTAATGGTCATGGAAATTCCACAACCTTTAAAAAAGCAAAACTTGAGGAAGTTTGTACCAGACTTGCTATCCTACGTCAATTTCAGCCAAGATTCCAACCTGAAAAATGCACAGGAGTTAGCAGATTGGATCATGAATTATGTTACTCAAATAAAAGTCGAGTACACCCTGCCAGAAGCAGTTCGCCTTATGTTAGAATTAGAACAACTTCTCCATGGTAATCTTCCTCTAGATAATGAAGAGTTTGTCAAGGTTGTTGATTTTTCGAGTACTATTGCTACTCTATCATCCAAAAATACAAGCTACTATGAACGATAAGCTACCTTTAGTATTATTTTTGATGGGACCTACTTCATCGGGTAAAACAAATCTTGCCATCAGATTGCATAAATTTTTTTCGGTAAAAATCATCAGTGTTGACTCTGCATTAATTTACAAAGGTATGGACATTGGTACAGGAAAACCAAATCAAGAAGAACTTGCGTTGGCACCACATAAATTAATTGATATTCTTGATCCCAGTGAAGTCTATTCTGCCTCTGATTTTTATCATGATGCTTTGAGTGCGATGAATGAAATTATTATAGAGAAGAAAATTCCTTTGCTTGTTGGTGGAAGCATGTTTTATTACAAGGTATTACTAGAAGGATTATCAGTGCTTCCTTCAAATAATTCTGAAATTCGTCAACAAATTTTGCAAGATGCGTCGACTTTAGGTTGGTGTGAACTATATAGACAATTAAGAGATATTGATCCTATTTCCGCAGAAAGAATTCATCGTAACGACGTGCAAAGGTTGTCAAGAGCATTGGAAGTCTATCGAATTTCGGGTAAAACTTTAACAGAACTTACTCAAAAAAGAGGCAAAGGTTTACCATTTCGAGTTAAACAATTTGCAATAGCTCCTAAGAAAAGGACTGATCTTCATCGTCGAATTGAATTACGGTTTAGAAAGATGATCAGAGATGGTTTTGAAGATGAAGTGAGGGTACTGTATTCTCGAAAAGATCTTCATCGAGATTTGCCATCAATTCGCTGTGTAGGCTATCGGCAAATGTGGGAATATTTAGATGGTAATTGCAATTTTGATGAGGCAGTGTTTTATGGAATTTGTGCAACTCGTAGGCTTGCTAGGAAGCAGATCTCTTGGTTACGTGGATGGAATGATTTAACTTGGTTAGATAGTGAAAACATCGAAGAAGCGCTGGAAACTGTATTAAACGCCATAGAATTAAATTGAATTAACTGTACTATAATGCATACAGTTTTACTTGTGTGTGTTTTTTTATTTGGAGTAGACATTTTTAGTGTCTTTAATAATTACAAACAGTAGCGGGAATTATTAATTTAGCTTTGGATTGTAGAAGAAAGTATGCAATTTTTTACTAAATCAATAGCTAAATAATTACAACAAGAAGTAAGGGGAATAAAATGGCTAAAGCGCAATCTCTGCAGGATCCATTCTTAAATGCACTTCGACGCGAACGTATTCCTGTGTCTATATACCTGGTTAATGGTATCAAGCTTCAAGGTCAGATTGAGTCGTTCGATCAATTTGTAATTTTGCTTAAGAATACTGTAAATCAAATGGTTTATAAGCATGCAGTTTCCACTGTAGTGCCTACTCGTGCGATGAATCATCATAATGGTGAGCGTTTTCAGTCTATTTCTTTGCAAGAAAAATCTGAAAATTAATTTTTTCAATGATATATATTCGCTTTTAGCCAAACCGGAGTCAGTAGGCTGAGTGATAAGCTGTTTTCTCTAGAGAATTTAAAAGTTTTAGGTATTAAATTGTATTTGATATGTTAATCTCTAATCTAGTTATTAATGAAGCAAGTACTTAAATCAGAGATAAAAATTGGTTTATGCAACTTATTAGAACGATGGAGTTTTTTGATGGCGTGGAATGAGCCTAATAACAATAATAATGATCCTTGGATAAAAGGAAGACGTAGTAGCCACAATCAAGGTCCGCCGGATTTAGATGAGGTATTTAATAAGCTAAGTCAAAAACTAGGTGGAAAATTTGGTGGAAAAGGTCCATCCATTGGAAGTAGTGGTTTGTTTGGCTTGGGTGTAATAATTGTCGCTATTTTAGCTATTTGGTTTTTTTCTGGTTTTTATACCGTCGGTGAAGCCGAGCGAGGTGTTGTATTGCGTTTAGGAAAGTATGATCGGATAGTTGATCCAGGTCTAAATTGGCATCCTCGTTTTATAGACACATATGAAGCGGTCAATGTTCAGTCTATTCGTTCACTACGAGCATCCGGTTTAATGCTAACCAAAGATGAGAATGTAGTAACTGTCGGAATGGATATCCAGTACCGTGTTTCAGAACCATATAAATACTTATATCGGGTATCTAATGCGGATGATAGTTTACGTCAAGCAACGGACTCAGCGCTTCGTGCTGTTATTGGTGATTCCTTAATGGATGGGATTTTAACTAGCGGCCGACAACAAATTCGTCAAAGTACACAAGAGACATTGAATCAAATTATTGATAATTATGATATGGGTTTAGTGATTGTTGATGTAAACTTCCAATCGGCTCGTCCTCCAGAGCAAGTTAAGGATGCGTTTGATGATGCGATTGCCGCTCGAGAAGATGAAGAGCGTTTTGAGCGTGAAGCAGAAGCATATCGCAATGATATTTTACCCAAAGCAACTGGTCGTGCAGAGCGTTTAAAAAAGGAGGCTCTTGGTTATTCAGAACGAGTTATAAATGAAGCTTTCGGTCAAGTAGCACAGTTTGAAAAATTGTTGCCTGAGTATCAAATGGCTCCTGAGGTAACACGAGATCGTTTATATTTAGATACAATGGAAGAAGTTTATTCTAGTACATCTAAGGTACTTATTGACTCTGAATCAAGTGGAAATCTACTATATTTACCGGTTGATAAATTATTAGGATCAGGCGACGAGGTGAAAACACAGCGGAAGAATAGATCATCTTCAGCCTACGATCAAATTGAACTAGAATCAAAGGATGATGTAGAGTCAGATTTACAATCTAGTTCAGTGGGTTCACGTAAGGGAAGATATTAAGATGCGTAGATTAATGATCTCTATATTAGTAGTTTTTGGTGTTCTATTGCTTACGTCACTTTTTGTTATTCAAGAGGGTGAGCGTGGTATGGTTATCCGTTTTGGTCGCGTTTTAGACAATGATGGTATATCACGCATTTATAATCCTGGATTGCATTTCAAAATGCCAATGTTTGATCGTGTAAAAGTTTTAGATGCCCGTATCCAAACAATGGATGGTCGTTCTGATCGCTTTGTAACATCAGAAAAAAAAGATGTAATTATCGATACTTATGTGAAATGGCGCATTGCTGATTTTGGACGTTTCTATCTAACAACGGGTGGTGGTAATGTTTTAACGGCTGAAGCTCTTTTAGAACGTAAGGTGACAGATGTGTTACGTTCTGAAATTGGTGCACGTGAGATTAAACAGATTGTATCTGGTCCACGGAATAACAATGTGTTACTAGAGAGTGCCGATAACGAAGAATTTGCTACTGAAGCAGTGAAAGAAGCATTAGAGATTGACGGTGAGCGTGATAAAATTATGGAGAATGTTCTAAATGGAACTCGTGATAGCGCAATGAAAGATTTAGGTGTTGAAATTGTTGATTTTCGTATGAAGAAAATTAATTTGCCTGAAAATATTAGTGACTCTATCTATAAGCGTATGAGAGCTGAACGTGAATCTGTAGCCCGAAAACATCGTTCCCAAGGTCGTGAAAAAGCGGAAGTTATTCGTGCTCAAGCAGAACTTGAAGTAGCCACTGTTCTGGCAGAAGCCGATAAAACTGCTCGTGTTACTCGTGGTCAAGCGGATGCTAAGGCGGCAAGAATTTATTATCAGGCGTATGATAAAGATCCGGAGTTTTTTAGTTTTATTCGTTCTTTAAAAGCCTATGAAAAATCGTTCAGCGATAGACGTGATATCTTAGTATTGGATCCAAAAAGTGATTTTTTTAAATATATGAATAATGCAGAAGGAATTGCTAAAGAGTGATAGTTTTGGTAAGGGTTCTTTTTCGGAAGCATGTTAAATAATGGATATTCGGATTTAATAGTGAATGGTAAAAAAGCTTAGTTCTTCTAGTTTTTCATTTTTTTGTACAATGCTCAAAGCAAAAACTAGGTGGTTTTTTTTTGAGTAAGTTAAGTGTAAATCGAGCATTTTTGATTACAGTTTCTTAGTACCATTGCCTCGAGATTCCAAAGTTGAGTTTGATAGCATGTTAAAGAATGATAAAAGTGCTTGAAATTGTATTCATCATAGCGTTCAACGTTAATTTATTTAAAGTATGCTAGTCGTTAAGTGATGTCTTTGTCCTAAAATTGGAGAGTAATAATGAAATCAATGTTTAAAGTATCGTTACTTACGGCAACAGTAGCGTGTGCAATTGGCTGTCTAGAAGAGAAAATGGAACCCGAAGTATCTTCTGCAGAAGAGGTATATTTAAAAACAGAGGATGACAGAGTAGCTTACGCGATTGGTGTGTCATTCGCTGATTATCTTAGAATGAGCATTGAGAAACCGGCTGAACTTGGTATAAACTTAAATAAAGATATTGTTTTTGAGGGTGTTAAGGATGTTTTTTCTGGTGTTCCTAAGATTGACGAGGAAGAAACGCAAGCTGCGCTAGAGCAGTTAGATAAGCGTGTAGCTGAAGCAATCCGAGTACATGAAGAGGAAAAAGCAGCTGAGATAAAGAAAGCTGGTGATGCTTTTCGCACTAAGTTTGAAGAGGAAGATAGTGTGATCAAAACTAAGACAGGTTTACTGTATCAAGTAATAAGAGAAGCGGAAGGTGAACGACCTAAAAATACTGATACTGTTCAAGTACATTATAAAGGCACTCTAATCGATGGTACTCAATTTGATAGTTCGTACGATCGTGGCGAACCAGCTACTTTAAAATTAAACCGCGTTATCCCAGGTTGGACTGAAGGTATTCAACTTATGCCGATAGGATCTAAATTTAAGTTTGTTATTCCACCAGAGTTGGCTTATGGATCACAAGATACACCGGCTATCCCTGCAAACTCGACTCTGGTATTTGAAGTAGAGTTATTAAAAGTTGTTGGTGGTACTGAAATAGTCGACAGATGATAGTAGGTATTATTTTAAAAAAATTTCAGTTTTTTAGTTGAAATTTGGAGAGAGTTGGCTTTGCATCTGACATATACGTTGTTGGTAAATAGTCCGCCATATGGTTCTCAATCATCACGCAGTGCTTACTTGTTTGCAAAGGCTTTGATTAGAAAAAGGTATATTTTACGTGATGTGTTCTTTTATCAAGATGGCGTATTGAATGGTTCTTCGTTGACGTTCCCTGCTAATGACGAATTTGATGTTGTTTCTGCATGGCAAACGTTATCTGTAAAACACGGCGTAAAACTTAGAATTTGTGTAGCCGCAGCTTTACGAAGAGGGGTAGTGAGTGCGCATGAAGCTAGACGAAAGCGTCAGTCTGAAGGTAACCTCGCTGAACATTTCGATCAAACAGGATTGGGCAGTTTGTCTGAGGCGATGTTAACACAAGATAGAATTATTCAATTTTGAAAAAGTTAGGTTTTCTGTTTTGTTCCTCGCCACATGCTGTTTCATCCGGTAGGGAAGGGTTGGACGCCTTGCTTGCCGTTTCAGCATTTTGTGAAGAGATGTACGTATTTTTTGTTGGTGATGCAGTATCTCAACTTGTTGAAGGGCAGCAACCTAAGAAGATATTAAGCCGAAACTATATTAACACTTTTAAGCTTATGGAAGTATGTGATATTGAAAACGTCTATTTATGTGCAGAAAGCCTCATTCAATTTGGTTTGCAAGATAGTCGGTTAATTGTTGATGCTAAGATTAAGTCATCGAATGAAATTGCAGATTTAATGCATTGCTGTAGTCAAATTATAACTTTCTAGCTAATTATTATGCTTCATATTGTAAAATCATTAAACAAACTGGATCTCGCTCTTCAGTACAGATTGAATGGAGATGATATCTTGTTAGTTGAATCGGCTACTTATGCCGGTAATCCTAAATATTACCGGCATGCTTTACTAAAAAGGGTCTTAGATAATGTTTTTTTACTAGAAGAGGATGTAATTGCGCGGGGGATTCTAAATTTAATTTCTGATCATATTAGTTTGATTAGTTTTGATGATTTTGTCGAATTGACTGCTAAACACGCTCAATCAATTAGTTGGTAGTGCTTAAAGGTTGTCTATCAAATCTTTTCTTTTTAAAAAAAGGTGTATTTCTTGACACATGATTGATTTCTGAATAGAATTTTTTTTCCCGTTGTTGTATGCAACTCAACTAGGGCATAGTTTTCTTACATAGCTTATATGTTTAAAGTAATTCAGGAGCTAAGTCAATGGCAACCATTAACCAATTGGTACGTAAGTCTCGCAAAAAGCAGATTATCAAGAGTAGTGTACCTGCTTTAGAGGCGTGTCCACAAAAACGTGGTGTTTGTACTCGTGTGTATACTACTACACCCAAAAAACCTAATTCAGCTCTTCGTAAAGTTTGTCGTGTTCGCTTAACGAATGGTTTTGAAGTGACTTCATATATTGGTGGTGAGGGTCACAATCTTCAAGAACACTCGGTCGTTTTGATTCGTGGCGGTCGTGTGAAGGATCTTCCTGGTGTGCGTTATCACACTATTCGTGGCGCACTTGATTGCGCTGGTGTCAATGACCGTAAACAAGGTCGTTCCAAATACGGCATGAAACGTCCAAAATCTTAATAAATTTGGTTAAGTAACGTCAAATACTGTTAAATTTTTTTCGAAAAAAATTAAAGAATTTTCGATAACTTCAAGAAAACAATGGAGAATATTTATGCCACGTCGTCGTGTTGTTGCTCAGCGTAGGGTCCTCCCAGATCCTAAATTCAAATCTGAATTGCTGGCGAAATTCGTTAACATTCTTATGGTTAACGGAAAGAAGTCTATTGCAGAAAAAATTGTTTATAGCGCACTGGATTCTATAGCTGAAAAATCAGGCAAAGATCATTTAGTTGTGTTTGAAGAAGTTCTCGAAAACGTCCGACCTTTAGTGGAGGTAAAGTCTCGTCGCGTAGGTGGTTCAACCTATCAGGTTCCTGTAGAAGTGCGTCCAGTTCGACGTAATGCGTTAGCTATGCGTTGGGTAGTTGGAGCTGCACGTAAGCGCGCTGAAAAGTCTATGTCTAAGCGATTGGCTGCTGAGATGATAGATGCATCTGAAAATAAAGGTACTGCAGTCAAAAAACGTGAAGAAGTTCACCGTATGGCTGACGCAAATAAAGCATTTGCTCATTATCGTTGGTAATTTTATTTTGCGCTAAGAAGGAAATTTTCAGAACATTGGAAAAAATCAGATTTCTTCGGTTTTCGTTAAATTCCGCTTTGTGGTGTTTTTAGACCTAAAATAAAAAGGATGCAAAATCTGTGGTTCGTAAAACTTCTATTGAGCTTTATCGGAATATTGGTATCTGTGCCCATGTAGATGCAGGCAAAACTACTACTACCGAACGTATTCTTTTTTATACAGGTCTTTCTCACAAGATTGGTGAAGTTCATGATGGTGCAGCTATTATGGACTGGATGGAACAAGAACAAGAGCGTGGTATTACAATCACGTCCGCTGCTACCACAACTTTTTGGTCTGGTATGGCGGCACAGTTTCAGCCTCACCGTATCAATATTATTGATACTCCTGGACATGTTGATTTTACTATCGAAGTTGAAAGATCATTACGTGTGCTTGATGGTGTAGTCGTTATGTTTTGTGGAACATCTGGGGTACAACCTCAGTCTGAAACCGTTTGGCATCAAGCTGACAAATATAATGTACCACGTATAGTTTTTATTAACAAAATGGATCGAACAGGCGCAGATTTTTTAGGTGTTGTCAAACAGATTAGAGATCGTTTTAGTGTGAATTTAGTGCCTATTCAGCTAAATGTTGGCGAAGAAAATAAATTCAATGGTGTCATTGACTTAGTCAAAATGAAAGTAATTAGTTGGAGCGAAGCTGACAAAGGTATGACCTTCACTTATAGAGATATTCCAACTGACATGCAATTATTAGCCCGAAAGTGGCACAATAACTTAGTTGAAGCAGCTGCTGAGGCTAATGATGAGTTAATGGAGAAGTATCTTAATGAGGATGAGTTTACTGAATCTGAAATAAAGCAGGGTTTGCGTATACGTACACTGAATAATGAAATTGTTTTAGCAACTTGTGGTAGTGCATTTAAAAATAAAGGTGTACAGTCGGTGCTAGATGCTGTTATTGAATATCTTCCTTCTCCAGCAGATATAATACCTGCAGTAAGGGGCATCGATGATATGGGGAATGAGGTAGAGCGTTTTGCAAGGGATGATGAACCATTTTCGGCTTTGGTATTTAAAATTGCGACGGATCCTTTTGTAGGTACGTTAGCGTTTATACGTGTCTACTCCGGCATTGTTAGTTCAGGTGATTGTATTTACAACTCGGTTAAACAGAAGTTGAGTCGTTTTGGTAGAATTGTTCAGATGCACTCAAATAAACGTCAGGAAGTTAAAGAGATTTATTCCGGTGACATTGCTGCTATTATCGGTCTTAAGAATGTAGTTACAGGTGATACATTGTGTGATCAGAAACATAGAGTACTTTTAGAGCGAATAGATTTTCCTGAACCTGTTATTCAAATTGCTATAGAAGCTCATTCTCAACCTGATCAGGAAAAAATGGGTATCGCTTTAAATAAATTGGCAAAGGAAGATCCGTCGTTTCGTGTTGAAATCAATAATGAAATAGGACAGGTTTTGATCTCTGGAATGGGGGAGCTTCATTTAGATATTATCATTGATCGTATGAGACGCGAATTTAATGTGGAATGCAATGTAGGTAGACCGCAAGTTGCGTATCGCGAGGCTATTCGCGGACAAGCAAAAGCAGAGGGGAAATTTATACGTCAGCCCGCTGCTGGTCGTGGTCAATACGGTCATGTGTGGCTAAAGATTGAGCCGGGAGAGTTTGGTGCAGGATTTGTTTTTGTAAATGAAATTACATCTGATGTGATTCCTATCGAGTATATTAGCTCAATAGCGAAAGGAATCGAAGAGCAAATGAGTAGTGGTATACTAGCTGGATATCCTATGCTGGATGTAAAGGTGACATTGTTTGATGGCTCATATCATGATGTTGATTCAAGTGCTGTCGCGTTTCAGATTGCTGCTTCAATGGCGTTCAGAAAAGGTGTCTTAGATGCACAACCTGTAATTCTCGAACCTGTGATGAAAGTTGAAGTTACTACTCCGGAAAGTTGGATAGGCGATGTTGTCAGTGATCTTAATTGTCGTCGAGGTATTGTTGAAGAAACGCTTGATGGAAGGGCTTCCCTAAAGGTTATTCGAGCACAAGTCCCTTTATCTGTGATGTTTGGATATGCAACTAAATTACGATCTGTGACACAAGGACGGGGTTCTTACTCTATGAAATTTAGTAAGTATGTTGAAGTTCCAAAAAATATTGCCAATAAGATTGTTACTGAACGTAGTTGACTATATTATTGGTCATAGTGAAGTATTGCATCAATGTTTATTGAAGAATAGAATAGTGATCTCTCGTACATGTTAGTTTGAGATGATAACTAGGAAGGAATGTAATTGTGTCTAAAGAAAAATTTGAACGTGTAAAACCACATATAAATGTTGGTACTATAGGTCATGTTGACCATGGTAAGACCACT
>NZ_JGVK01000010.1 GCF_000731795.2 Candidatus Photodesmus blepharonis
AAAAAAGGGGTATTTTGAGGTAATTTGTTTATGTTCCATGGATTGAAGCGTCTTAAAAATTCTGCTCGATATTCTTGTCAAGGGCTCAAAGTTGCATTTCGAAAGGAAGCCTCGTTTCGTCAAGAGGTATGGTTAGGCTTATTTTTAATTCCCTTATCTTTTTGGTTGGATGTTACCCAGATTGAAAGGATTTTACTCGTTGTTGGAGTATTAATGATCATGCTAGCGGAATTACTTAATACTGCTATTGAAGTTCTTGTTGACCTAATATCACCGAGATACAATGAATTAGCTGCTAAAGCAAAAGATATTGCGTCAGCATCAGTAATGGTGACAATGATTACTGCAGGTTACATATGGCTTGAAATTTTATGGCTGTAAGACATTTATTTGGTTCGATTTTTTTACACTTTAGGTGTTTATGACAGTGTCTCCTCTTTTGATGTTTTCCCATGGAATATCAGTTGTTTTAAAATAGCGGTCTTTCATTTTGGTTAAAGCGTTTCTGTTGAGCTTCTTGCTTATATTCAAGAGAGGAACTAAGAACTCAAACCGACCAGACTTTTCAAAACGTTGAAGCCGAAGGATTAACTTGACCTTACCTCCCTTGATCCCAACAAAGACACGAAAAATAGATTTGCTCAAAAGTGTGGATATACCTGTGGATTACGTTGATAAAATGTTTATTCTTCTCTTTTAAAGATAGCTGACGTGCTGCAAAGCTGATTATACTTCATTTTATTTTTTATGGGACTAACAGTTTTGTTTAAAAGTTATCCACAAGAAGAAAAGTAACTTTAGAAATGGCCAACCACTAATTTCAATTTTTTCATAGCGTTTTTTTCGAGTTGACGAACGCGTTCTGCCGATACACCGTACATTTCAGCTAGCTCTTGTAATGTAGTTTTACTATCACTTAACCAACGAGATCGTAAAATATGCTTGCTACGCTCATCCAAACTTGATAATGCTAAGTTTAAACGTTTGCTGGTGTAAGCTTCCCAATTGTCTAATTCTATATTTTCAGCGATATCCGAAGATTTGTCTTCAAGATATAAAGTAGGTGTGGAATATATACCACCTATATCATCATCCTGAGTTGATGTTTCAAAAGTGGTATCTTGCGCTGCTAAACGAGACTCCATTTCACGAACTTCTGAAGGTTCTACTCCTAGCTCTTTAGCAACAGTTTCAATCTCACTGTTATTAAACCAACCTAGACGTTTTTTTGATTTACGTAAATTGAAGAATAACTTACGCTGAGCTTTGGTAGTAGCAATTTTTACTATGCGCCAATTACGTAATACATATTCATGGATTTCAGCTTTTATCCAATGTACGGCGAATGAAACAAGGCGAACTCCCACTTCAGGATTGAAGCGTTTTACTGCTTTCATCAAGCCAATATTACCTTCCTGAACGAGATCTGCCATTGGAAGACCATAACCGGAATAGCCACGAGCAACATGAACAACAAAACGAAGATGAGATAAAATCAACCCCTTTGCTGCATTGATTTCACCTTTGTAGTGAAGTCGTCCTGCAAGTTCAAGTTCCTCGTCAGCTGTAAGCATAGGGTAACTATTAGCCGAACGAATGTAATTATCTAAGCTATCTTGAGGAAGGACGGCTACTGAATACGTTTGTTTTGTCATTCAAACCCTCACTAGATTGTATGATTTAGAGCACATGTTATAATTATTAAGATATCTACTAACACAGATATACTACCCTAACGGACGAAAGTTAACTAGGTTTAATCCTATCATAAGATTACACGAAAATTGTTTTGAAAACGATTATATATTACCCATCTTGAACAAAGCATCAACAAATTCTTGACTTTTAAATGGACGAAGGTCATCTATGTTTTCTCCAACGCCAATATAACGAATTGGAATTTGAAATTGATCGGCTAGCGCAAAAATAATACCACCTTTAGCGGTACCATCAAGCTTGGTGAGTGTGATACCGGTAATTGGCACTGCGTCCTTGAATAACTTAGCTTGATTAATGGCGTTTTGTCCAGTTCCTGCATCGAGTGTTAACATAATTTCATGTATTGCAGAAACATCAGCTTTCTTAATTACTCGCACGATTTTTCGTAACTCTTCCATCAAATTGCGCTTATTTTGTAAACGACCCGCTGTATCTGCAATGATCACATCAACGTTACGCGACTTTGCCGTTTTAATTGCATCATAGATAACCGATGCACTATCTTTCCCAACATTTGGCGTGATTACCGGAACTTTATTACGATCACCCCAGATTTGTAATTGTTCAACAGCGGCTGCCCGGAATGTATCACCTGCAGCGAGCATAATTGTTTTCCCTTGTAGTTGAAGCTGTTTAGCAAGTTTTCCAATTGTAGTTGTTTTACCTGCTCCGTTCACGCCAATCATTAAGATGATGTAAAGATTTGAGTTATTAAGTTGTAAAGGTTGTTCAACAGTGCTTAAAATTTTTTCCATCTCTTCTTTAAGTAAAACGTAAAGTGCTTCGCTATTTTTTAGATCATGATGAGAAGCTTTGATCGTTAAATTTTTTATAATTCTCATTGTGGTCTCTATTCCGACATCAGCAATGAGCAATTTTTCCTCTAGTTTTTCGAATAAATCATCATCAATATTCTTTCCCTTAAATAAATGAAATATACCTGTACCAAGATTAGATTTGGTGCGACTTAAGCTATTTTTTAAGCGTGCAAAAAAACCCTCCGTTGATTTTTTACTAATTTCTGCTGTGAATGTAGAATCTGTTTTTTGATCTTCTTTTTCAAGAATATTTTTTTTCTGTTGAATAGGTAGTATTTCTTTTTTAGCAATGGGCCAAGAAATTGACTTAGACTTTTCTCTTTGTGTCATAGTTTATAGATTTCCTTTAGTCTATTTGTTAACTGCAATAGTATTCACATACTATGTTCTAAACAAGAATAAATGACGAAAATTTAATTAAAATAAGGTAGCATTTTTCTGTATATAAACAAAACAGCACATTATCAAAGTAATTAAGTACTCTGATGTTTGTATCAACTAGTTAGTAGAAAAGTTATGGAAAAACACTATCATCGCAAGATATCACAAAAAAAATCTGCTAGTTTTGTTCGTATAATTGGTGGTTTATGGAAAGGTAGAAAATTGATTGTTCATAATGTGGAAGGGCTACGTCCAACTATGGACAAAGTTAAAGAAACTCTTTTTAACTGGTTGGCTCAAGAAATACCGCAGGCGAAGTGTTTAGATTTGTTTGCAGGCTCAGGTAGATTAGGGTTTGAAGCAGCATCTCGAAAAGCAGAAATTGTAGTTTTAATTGAATCAGATCTGATTATATATAAGCAAATTCAGGCTAATATTTTATTATTCAAAGCAAGCAACGTATCTGTAGTTCATACGGATGTTTTAAGTTATCTAAAAAAACGGGGTTCACCTTATCACGTTGTGTTTATTGATCCTCCTTTTCACAAAAATTTAGCTATTGAGGTTGCTCAACTGCTTGAAAGAAATGGCTGGTTAGCGGAGAATGCAGCAATTTATGTTGAAACTGAAAGTGGATTAGTTGTGGAAGGTTTGCCAAGCAACTGGGATTTGTATCGTAAAAAAAACACCAGAGGCGTCAGTTATTACCTATTTAAAAGAATAGCCAAATTAGATGGTACAGGATGACATTTAGTTATTAAAATTTTTGTCTTGAAGTTTTTGCGCATTTGCTCTTTGTATTTCAGTATTGCTAGAATACCCCCATAATTTTAGTTTGAATTGAGGATTGCTCTGTGGGTGGTGACGACTTTTCTTTAAGTTACAAAAAAGCTGGCGTGGATGTTGATTTAGGTAAAAAGTTTATTGAGAAAATTCAGGTTTCGGTAGAGCGTACTCGTCGTCCTGAGATTATAGGTAGCCTCGGTTCTTTTAGCGGATTATGTCAATTACCCGTTAAGTATAAAGAGCCAGTTTTGGTTTCCAGTACTGACGGTGTAGGTACAAAACTGCGTTTGGCTCTAAGTATGAACAAACATAATACCATTGGTATTGATCTTGTTGCTATGTGTGTAAATGACCTTGTTGTTCATGGTGCTGAACCGCTGTTTTTTTTAGATTATTATGCAACAGGTAAACTTGACATTGATGTAGCATCTAATGTGATCGCAGGTATTGCGGAAGGTTGTGTCGAAGCCGGTTGTTCATTGATTGGTGGTGAAACAGCTGAAATGCCAAGCATGTACCAAGGTAAAGATTATGATGTTGCAGGTTTTTGCGTAGGTATAGCAGAAAAGGGAAGGATTATTGATGGTACTCAAGTGCTTGTTGGCGATGTTCTTATTGCTGTAGCTTCCAGTGGGTTACACTCAAATGGATATTCTTTGGTACGTAAAATTTTAGAAGTATCTAACATAAATCAGAATGAGAAGTTTGCAGATAGTACGATCGGTAGACATTTGTTAGAACCAACTAAAATTTATGTTAAGTCGATTCTTAATATGATTGAGAAATGTGATATTCATGCGATCTCTCATATTACAGGTGGCGGTTTTTTGGAAAATATTCCGCGTGTTCTTCCTAAAGGTATGAAAGCTATTATTGATAGCAATAGTTGGAAGTGGCCAATTATTTTCAAGTGGTTACAAGAGAAAGGTAATGTCACAACACATGAAATGTACCGTACTTTTAATTGCGGTGTAGGTTTAATCTTAGTACTCTCCGAAAATCAAGCTGATTTAGCAATCAAACTTCTTCAAAATGAAGGTGAAAACGCTTGGGTAATTGGTAAAGTTTCTTCAGCTAAATCAGAAGAGAAGATAGAGATTAGTTTAGTATGAAAGATGTCGTTGTTTTGATTTCTGGAAATGGTTCAAATCTGCAAGCAATTATAAATGTTTTAAGCAATTGTGTTCATAAAGGTAGAATAAGCGCTGTTTTTTCAGATAAAGCATCAGCTTATGGGTTGCAGCGTGCAAAAAATGCTGGTATACCAAGCATCTTTATCGATCCGGATTTATTTGATACCAGGGACGCGTTTGATAGTGAGTTAATGCGTCAAATTGATATGTTTGAACCAGGATTGATCGTTTTAGCTGGTTATATGCGTATTTTAAATGATAAATTTGTACAACATTACTGGGGGCGTATAATGAATATCCATCCGTCATTATTGCCGAAATATCCAGGTATCAACACTTGTCAACGAGCAATACTTTCTGGAGACAAACAACATGGGACAAGTGTTCATTTTGTTACTGAACAGCTTGATAAAGGTCCAGTTATTTTACAGGCGAGGGTGCCAATTTTAAAAGATGATACAATTAAAACACTAAGTAAGCGGATCCAAATGCAAGAGTACAAAATTTATCCTATTGTGATTAAATGGTTTCTCGAAGATCGCTTAAAAATGCGTTTAAAAAAAGTTTTTCTAGATGAGGAACAGCTAGGTCCGCATGGTTATGTTGGTAAACTATGACTTTTTCGATCAATCTAGAAAAGTATATTAAATTCAATTAGCCTGCCTATTTATTGGATTCAACACAATCATCGTATCCTTTCAGTATATGTAAAAAATTTTCTCTTTCCCAATATATTTGATGTTTACTAGTTTCTTTTATAAAGGAATTTTTAAGACGAGACAAGTTATTTTTTTTCCAACTGTTAGTAAGTTGAACGCAGCATTTATCAAAATCAATAATCCAAACTTTTTCTTGTTTATCAATCAGTATGTTACGAATATTAAGATCGGCATGGTTTACGCTTGTATTGTGCATTCTAGCGATCTCTATACCAATGTTTTGATATAGTTTTTCTTCGATAGGTTTTTTTTGTAAAATATCAAGTAAGTTTTTAGCATTCGGTATGCGTTCACAAAGTAAATCTGCCTGATAGAAAGGGCCTTTTTGAATTGCTACAGCAGCAATGGGGCGTGGAACATTTACACCAAGAGTGATAAGCTTGTTCAATAATGAGAATTCTTGATAGCTGCGAGTTGTTTCCCACTGTGAAAAAACATATAGATCTCTAACAAGTTTGCTAAGCAAACCGCCTCGTCTATAATGACGGAGTGCTGCTTGCATATGTGACAATTGAATAAACCAGGTTGTGCCACGTCCAGTTGCTTTTCCCACAACTTTATTTTTGGCACTCCAATATTCATAAGAAAATAAGAGAAAGGAAGGTTTTTTTATTATTTCATCGTTATACCAAATAACTACTCGATTACGTTGGATTTTTTGAATCATTTGTTTATCTCACTATGTCATGTTAAACAATAGATATATTTCCTGGAAGGTAAAATACATCTTGCATTGTACTATTTTATACAACTTTTATAGTAGTGAGTTTTTTTAAAAAGTAACTATGCCTCTTTTTACTAAAGCTCCTACATCTATTTGTTTTTTAAGACTTTCATCTATAGGGGATGTCTGTCATGCTCTTGCTGTAGTTCAGGCAACGCAAGAATATTGGCCTGAAACTCAAATTGTTTGGATTCTTGGTAAAGTTGAGGCTCAGTTGTTAGATGGATTGGAAAAGGTTGAATTAATAATATTTGATAAAAGTTCAGGATTAAATGGCATGTTTAATATATGGAGAAAGCTTAAAGGACGTCACTTTGATGCTTTGCTTCATATGCAGCTGTCAATTAGATCTAGCATTTTAACTTTAGGAATAAAAGCAAAGTACAAAATTGGTTTCAGTTTGCAACGTGCTAAAGAGTGTCAGTGGTTTTTTACAAATCGAAGAATTACCGATACTAAATCACAACATGTACTCGATAGTTTTTTTTCTTTTATAGAGTATTTAGGTGTACCGCGCTCAACGCCACACTGGAAATTACCCATAATGGCTGTTGACCATGATTTTGCCAGCAAAATTGTTAATAATATCCCAACTGTTATAATTTGCCCTGCGGCTAGCAAAGATGAGCGTAATTGGTTAAGTGAACGCTATGCACAATTTGCAGATTATGTTATCAAAAGAGGTTATCAAGTCATTATATGTGGTTCTTCAACTAAAAGAGAACAAGATTTAGCAGTTAAAATATGTAAAATTATGAAGAATGTGCCGTTAAATTTTGTCGGTAAAACAAACTTAAAACAATTGGCTGCTTTATTATCTAAATCTCAGTTGCTTTTAGCACCTGATTCTGGTCCTGTTCATATAGCGACTGCTCAAGGAACACCAGTTATAGGTTTATACGCACATAGTGATCCTAAACGAACTGGACCATATAATAATATTAGAAATGTTGTAAGTGTTTATAGATATTTTGCAGAGCAACAGGGTATTTGTATAGATCGTATGCCTTGGAGCACACGAGTCAAAGGTCGGTTTCTTATGCAACAAATTACCTTGGAAGCTGTAATTGTTGTTTTTAACGCGATGATGCAAAGTAGATATTATGTTTGAAAAAAAATCGACATTAGCTGCTGTTTTAATTGTAAAAAATGAAACGCAACATTTAAATGCATGTTTGGAAACGATATATGAGTGGATTGATGAGCTTGTTATATTAGATTCTGGTAGTACAGATAATACTGAAGAGATTGCTCGCAAATATACTGATAAGTTTTTTGTTAATAGAAATTGGTCTGGTTTTGGTCTTCAGCGCCAGTTAGCTCAATCTTATGTTGAATCAGATTATATATTTTGGCTTGATGCTGATGAGCGAGTTACGCTTGATTTAAAGGAGAGTATATTAGGAGCTATTATTTCTGATAGGCCAAATACGTTGTATCAATTTTCTCGTTTAAGTTGGGTATTTGGTCGCTACATTCGGCATTGTGGTTGGTATCCTGATTATGTATTGCGTTTGTATCCTACTCACTTAACACAGTATAACAATTCTTTAGTGCATGAAAAAGTGGAAGTTACTGGTGATATGATAGTTGAAAATCTTTCCGGAGATATTATCCACTACCCTTACAACGATATGAATCACTACCTAATAAAGTCAGCCAGCTACGCTAAAGCTTGGGCAGAGCAACGTAGAAAAAATGGTGAGAAAAGTAGTGTTAGCAAAGGTTTTTTTCATGCTATAGGCTGTTTTTTGAAGATGTACATAATTAAGGTAGGTTTTTTAGATGGCAAGCATGGTTTTGTACTCTCGTTGCTGTCAGCGCACTCAACTTTCGTAAAATATACAACCCTTTGGATACAAGCTATCATTGAGAAAGATAGGGATTGAATTGAATAATCCAAAGTTTAAGTTTAACTATCACTTTATCAATTTGGATTGTACTCATATCCTCTTGTTTTTTTTTGTTTATCGATTGAGGTGGGCAGAAGGAAATGTGTTTCCCTTGTGAACAAATTGGGTGCCAACGTAGTGGTGTTGAGGAACGCTTATTTGGAAAAAATCCGACTGTTGGTATATCAATCGCTGCAGCGATATGTAACGGTCCAGTTGAGCCAGCAATGAACAAGTTTGCACAGGCAATCGATATTGAAAAATCTACTAAGCCATCATTCTTGTCGTAGAGTGCAGTTTTTTGATTATTTCGTTCAATAAGTAGTGTTTGTAGTTTTTTAGCTTTTGTTTTTTCCTCTGGTCCTGCAGTTAATACTACTGCGTATTCATCTCCTAGTCCCAAAACAAGTTCAGCATATTGTTCTAATGATAAATTATTTGCTGAACCGCCAGTACCTATATGAACAAATATCCAAAACTTATTTTTCGAAATATTAAGTTGATAGGCCAGTTTAGTTTTTCGCTGTTCTAAATCATTGAATGCGAAGGTAAGATATGGAGCGCTTGGTTCAACAATTTTCTGATTAATATCATTTAGAAATACACGGATTAGATCTAGATTATACTGAAATTCTGATTTAACAGATTGAGATCGGTGTTGTTTGATGCGTTTGTTGTAAAAAAATTGAGCTAATTTAGTTGCTGGAGCTAATCGATAGGGAATGTTGGCTTGCCAGACTAACCTGGCATTATGAAGAGTAGAGAATAAATTAATCGAAAAATCAAACTGTTGAGCTTTGATTTTTTTAATGAGCTTTTTTCGTTCTTCAGAAGACTTTGTTGAGGATTCTAGCAGAATATTATCAATCCATGGACAAAGCTTAGCGAGTTCTGCAGTATAACGAGGAACTAATGTAGTAATATGGCAATTGGGTAGTGATTTTTTTAACATAGCAAAACTCGGCCAAGCTAACATGAAATCGCCGATTTTATCGTTGCGTATTATTAGCAGTTTTATCATTGTTTTCTAATGAATTTTTCCTAGAGATAGTAATAATAGCTATTATATGTGGATAGTTTTAATTTTTTTTTATATTATCAAGGATAAGGTAGAATCTTTTGAAGATTTAATTATGGATAGGAAAAGGTTTTCTCGAGTAATTTATCCAGGTACTTTTGATCCGATTACTAATGGTCATTTAGATTTGATTTACAGCGCTCTTAATATGTTTGATGAAGTGGTTGTTGCAGTTGCAGAAAGTGCTAATAAGCAAACTTTATTCACCTTAAAGGAACGTCTTTACCTTGCCAAAGAATCCACTCGCAATTTGGATAATCTCATTTTAAAAGGTTTCTCCGGGTTGATAGTAGACTTTGCAAGATGTGAAGAAGTTAACATTCTGATTCGTGGTTTGAGAACTGCGGTTGATTTTGAATACGAATTTGGTTTAATGAGCACGTATCGGCATTTAATGCCGGGACTTGAAGGTGTTTTCTTAACTGCATCGGCAAAGCATTCTTCTATTTCTTCAAGTATAGTGCGCGAAGTTGCTATACATGGTGGAAACGTAGATGGTTTTGTCCCTGAAGTCGTTGCAGCTGCTCTGCAGCATAAAATTCAAAGTACTGAGTCGTCTGGATGATTTTACAACTAGAGAAGCAAGTCAGTGTTTTTTTGTGGTAATTGAGAAGTTAATCCCTCTGAACTTAACTGCTTTAAAATTTTGGAATCAGATAATCTTTATCGGCAGAAATAGCGATCCATTTATTTTGCCAATTTTTCAGTATCCAAAATTGATTTGTTTGATACATGAAGATTTCTTGCGGTTTATCTAGCCCGAAGTACCACACTTTGACAACTTGAGGAAAGTTTAAAGAACGACGCAGTTGGTTATGAATCGATTTATCTACTTCAGTTCCAATGAGGGAATGCCAACGTTGAGCTAATTCTTCCGCTGCAATATGACTTGGTTTGTTAACTCTCCAGCTCCCCTGTTTTTTTTCTAAAGACCAGTTTTCGAAATGTAAAGCCTGAATTTTAGAGTTTGGATCGAATAAATTAAAATAAAGAGGGGCATGATTATCCTTAATCAGGTATGTTTTTATTATGTTAGGAGCACCCAATACAAGCACAAAAGTAACAACAAAAAAGATCAGAATATTATTCCAGCGGCGACGATATCTTGTAGAGGAGTTTTGTGCACTTAGCTTTATAAACACAGAAGACACCCATTAAACAATGATCACTTGATTTTTTCTTCTTTATATATGACATGTCGCCGAATTACTGGATCAAATTTTTTAATTTTAAATTTTTCTGGCGTATTACGCTTATTCTTATCAGTTGTATAGAAATGACCAGTATTTGCAGAAGATACTAGACGGATTTTTTCACGAATACTCTTAGCCATGTTGACAGTTCTCCTTAAACACGTATACCACGTGAACGCATTTCTGATATAACAGTAGTGATACCTTTTTTATCAATAATGCGCACGCCTTTAGCCGTTAAACGCAATTTAACAAAACGCCTTTCACTTTCTATCCAGAAACGGTGAGTCTGTAGATTCGGTAAAAAGCGTCGCTTTGTAGCGTTTCGCGCGTGAGAGCGATGATTGCCTGTTATCGGATATTTACCAGTTACTTGACATTCTTGGGACATTAGTCTCCCCTCTGAATCATTTTGAACTTAATGCGATCTCCATCATATTCACACGATAAGCTCCCATCAAGTTATTCTTCCAATTCGCTTATTTGTATACGTATGAAGAATTATACTAAATATTTTTAAAAAATAAAACTAAATCCGCTAAATACTTTTAAAAGTATGTGTTAATTTTGGTAAGTTGTTAACAGATTGATCGTAAAAGAGAGGTAGGAGATTAAAATAAGCGTAGTGGGTTTATAGCGTGTGTTCTCGACAATATTTTGAATTCTATTTCGTTTTGAGGAAGCGATGACTACTCCAACACTTTTAAAAAAGCAATTTGAGGTATCAACAGAAAATCCTCAGCATATTTTGGAAAATGTTTTTGGTTACCAGAGTTTTCGCAGTGGGCAATTAGAGGTTATTGAAGCCGTAATTTCCAGGAAAGACAGTATGGTAATTATGCCTACTGGTGGAGGGAAGTCGCTATGTTATCAAATTCCAGCTTTAATTATTAAAGGATTAACTTTGGTTATTTCACCGTTGATATCGTTAATGAAGGATCAAGTTGATCAATTAAAAGCCAATGGTGTAGCAGCAGAATGTATTAATTCGATGATGCTGCATGAAGATATCATTAGTGTTTATAAGCAAATGAATTCTGGTGCACTTAAATTAGTTTATGTTTCGCCAGAACGTGTTCTAATGCGTGATTTTATTATGAGATTACAAGGTTTGTCGTTAGCAATGATTGCCGTAGACGAGGCGCATTGCGTTTCGCAGTGGGGACATGATTTTCGACCAGAATATGCTGAACTTGGCAAGCTAAGGAAGAAGTTTCCGAACGTTCCTTTAATGGCATTGACTGCAACAGCGGATGATGTAACACGTAAAGATATCACTGATCGTCTGAATTTGTTCGAGCCATATAATTACGTCGGGAGTTTTGATCGTCCTAATATTTGCTATATATTAATGGAAAAATATAAGCCTATTTTACAAGTGATGAATTATTTAGATACTCATAAAAATAATTCTGGAATAATCTATTGTAGCAGCCGAAAAAAAGTTGAAATGTTGACTAAAAAATTATGCTCGAATCGTATTCGAGCTGCGAGTTATCACGCGGGTATTTGTGCTGATGAACGTACTTATGTCCAAGAAGCATTTCAAGATGATGATATTCAAATTGTAGTTGCGACAGTAGCGTTTGGTATGGGGATTAATAAATCCAGTGTACGCTTTGTATTGCATTTTGACATACCTAGAAGTATTGAATCGTATTATCAAGAAACAGGACGCGCTGGTCGTGATGGCTTACCTGCAGAAGCAATTATGTTGTTTGATCATAAGGATATTTTTTGGTTGCGTCGTATTATTGATAAAAAGGATAATAATTGGAAAAAGTGGGTGGAAAGTCATAAACTAAATACAATAATTGCTTTTGCTGAATCACAAACATGTCGTAGACAAATTCTACTGAATTATTTCGGAGAGTACTGTGTAGAGCAATGTGGTAATTGCGATGTTTGTCTAGTTCCTCCTAAATTTTTTGACGCTACAGAAGAGGCGAAGAAAGCACTTTCTTGTGTATATCGGGTAAATCAAAAGTACAGTATGAGTTATGTTCTGAAGGTAATACGTGGTGTAAAAAACACTCGTATTAAAAAAAATGGTCACGATAAGCTAACGACTTATGGGATTGGTCATGAGTATGGGTATGATTACTGGCTTAGTGTTTTTTGGCAGCTAATTCACAAAGGATTGTTATTTCAGAACATTACCCGTAATTGTACACTACAGTTAACTGAAAAGGCACGTTTATTTTTGCGTGATAATGTTAGGTTAGAGCTCGCGGTGCCAAGATTTAGTAGTATAGGACATACGAAAAAATCAAAGAGAGCGTTGAATGTAGAGTATGAAAAAAAATTGTTCTATAAATTGCGAGAATTGCACAAATTGAGGTAGGTTCTTGGTGAACATAATTCTCTATCTCAGGTTTGATAATATGGATGTGGAAGTTTTTCAATGGCCCAGTTTGTTATCAAATTATGAATCACTATCATTAATATTGAAAATTATAGAACAGAGGGTGGGTCTTATATACTGTTAAAGATGCTAAATAGTGTTTAGGTTTTTTCTGCTTAGTTTCGTGAGTTTTCTATCATTTTAAAAATCTGTACTGGTTTAGAATGTGCGTCAAGAGCTGTGGTCCCAAACTCGGTATGTTTTTCAATTATAGAAAAGCTAGCACCAAGAGTTTACGATTGAGTATTTCTTTTATTACAAAAATTAATCAAACCGTTACTTGAACTTGAGTAGGTTATACTAAAACTTGTGAGATGTAATGTTTATTATTGCAACGAATTTAGGTAAATTTCTCAACTATTTGTACGATATTTAAAAGTTGCTTGTCATCAGTAATCTGGATGGCTGTCAGTAACAGAGCTGTGTGTTTAGCATTGAATTAAAGATGGCTTGTAATGAAGTACGATTCGAGCATTTTTTGATGTTGTGTTCATTACAGGGGGAAAAATGTCTTTATATAGTGTAAAATAGTAGGTGAACTATTTTTTTGATTGACGGTTTTTATTTCTTAGAGTATCGAACAAATAGTAATTTAAAGTTAGGTTTGCAAGCAAGGTAGTAGATATAAGGCTTGGACAGGGGGAGGATGTTCGTACCTTTCATCATCCTACGCTCCGACAACTGGGGCACTTAAATTCAAAATTAAGTCTGTTTTTTAGCTTTTTGATAATGTGTCGTTATCCATTGTTATAGAATATCAACTTAAGCTTGCAATCAGTTCGTCAATGACACATTGGAGTGAAAGATGAGTAATAATATTTTGCAGCTAACTGACGATACTTTTGAAGCTGATGTTATCAATGTTATTGGACCAGTTCTTGTGGATTTTTGGGCGGAATGGTGCGGTCCTTGCAAGATGCTTGCACCTATACTCGATGAGATCGCAAATGAATATAGAGATAAACTTCTAGTTGGTGCGCTAAACATTGACAAGAATACCGACATTCCCTCTAAGTTTGGAATTCGGGGTGTTCCAACGCTGCTTCTTTTTAAAAATGGTGAAGTGGTGGCAACAAAGGTTGGTGCATTGTCTAAAATTCAGCTAAAAGGTTTTTTAGATGATAATATGTAAACTAGATGAAAGTGAACTGAGCTGTGAAATTTGAATAAAAGCGCGGTTTATTTTTTGTTGGTCAACAAAACCTGGACTAGGTTTCTAT
Source organism: Candidatus Photodesmus blepharonis (assembly GCF_000731795.2). Taxonomy (GTDB): domain Bacteria; phylum Pseudomonadota; class Gammaproteobacteria; order Enterobacterales; family Vibrionaceae; genus Vibrio; species Vibrio blepharonis. Next base: position 14,068 of record NZ_JGVK01000010.1, read on the forward strand.
TTAGTGCTAGTTTGTCGGTCGCTAGACAGATTGAGTATTCACTTCTTGAGTCGCCCCTGAGACTGAATTTATCTTATAAATTAGAAAGATCCTATTTTGATTAAACAAGTACGTACCACAATGAATCTAACAGAATTGAAGAATAGACCCGTATCCGATCTCGTAAAACTTGGTGAGAGTTTAGGTCTTGAGAATCTAGCTCGTCTAAGGAAGCAAGATATTATCTTCTCCATCTTGAAAGCGCATGCGAAAAGTGGTGAGGATATTTTCGGAGATGGGGTGCTGGAAATTCTTCAGGATGGCTTTGGTTTTCTGCGGAGTGCAGATAGCTCATACCTGGCAGGTCCTGATGATATTTATGTTTCACCAAGCCAGATCCGTCGTTTCAATTTACGCACAGGAGACTCGATCGCTGGTAAAATTCGTCCACCTAAAGATGGTGAGCGTTATTTTGCGTTGCTAAAAGTTAATATTGTTAACCATGATAAACCTGATAATGCGCGCAATAAAATTTTATTTGAGAATCTGACTCCACTACATGCTAATGAGCGTATGATGATGGAACGTGGTAATGGTGCAACAGAAGATATCACTGCCCGGATTCTTGATCTTGCATCCCCGATCGGTAAAGGTCAGCGTGGTCTTATTGTTGCTCCACCTAAAGCAGGTAAGACTATGTTATTGCAAAATATTGCACAAAGTATTGCCTATAATCATCCAGAATGTGAGTTGATGGTTATGCTTATTGATGAGCGTCCTGAAGAAGTTACTGAAATGCAGCGTCTAGTCAAAGGTGAAGTGGTTGCATCTACATTTGACGAGCCAGCATCCCGTCATATACAAGTGGCAGAGATGGTAATTGAAAAAGCAAAACGGCTTGTCGAACATAAGAAACATGTAGTTATTCTACTTGATTCTGTAACCCGCTTGGCTCGTGCGTATAATACTGTTGTTCCTTCATCAGGTAAGGTATTAACAGGTGGTGTTGATGCAAATGCTTTGCATCGTCCTAAGCGTTTCTTCGGTGCTGCGCGTAATGTTGAAGAAGGGGGGAGCTTAACAATTATTGCAACAGCTTTGGTTGATACTGGTTCTAAGATGGATGAAGTGATTTATGAGGAATTCAAAGGCACTGGTAACATGGAGCTACATCTGAATCGTAAAATTGCAGAAAAACGAGTATTTCCAGCTATTGATTTCAATCGTTCAGGTACTCGCCGTGAGGAATTGTTAACTAAAAATGATGAACTTCAGAAGATGTGGATTTTACGTAGGATTGTGCATCCAATGATTGAAGTTGATGCAATGGAATTTTTGATTAATAAGCTTGCTATGACTAAAACTAATTATGAATTTTTTGATGCTATGAGGCGTTGAATCAAAATTTTCATCTTGAAGAAGTCACTGACTTTTCCTGCGCAATTTGTGTTCTTTAGAGTACTGTAGTTATAAAATCGAGTACCTTCAGGAAAGTTTCCGATAATGTTTTTCATTGGTGCTATGCGAAAATATTGAAGAATCATGATATTTAAAGATTTACGTAGTTTTCTCAGCTATCTAGAAAGACAAGGGGAGTTGAGACGCGTTATTTATCCTGTGGATCCTCGTTACGAAATAACAGAGATTAGCGATCGTACGCTACGCTCTGTCGGTCCTGCTTTGTTGTTTGAAAAGCCTATTGGTTACAGTATTCCTATCCTCACTAATTTATTTGGTACACCAAAACGTGTAGCTATGGGTATTGGTGGAAAGGATATAGAAGATTTGCATGAAATTGGTAAGATGCTGGCGTATCTAAAGGAGCCTTCTTTCCCAAGAGGTTTTAGGGATATACTAAATAAGTTACTCATTTATGGGCGAGTACTTAATACGCCTGTTAAACGTTTGCGTAAAGCTTTTTGCCAACAAATTGTTTGGAAAGCAGATCATGTGGATTTAGATAAAATTCCTATGATGACTTGTTGGAAGGATGATATTGGGCCACTCTTAACTTGGGGACTAACTATAACCAGAGGACCTAATAAAAAACGTCAAAATATTGGAATTTATCGCCAACAAAAATTAAGCAAAAATAAAGTTATTATGCGTTGGTTAAGTCATCGGGGAGGAGCACTAGATTTGCGTGATTGGATGAAGGTTAATCCGGGAAAATTATTTCCGATTTCAGTGGCGTTCGGTGCTGATCCAGCTACTATCTTGAGTGCAGTCACACCTGTACCAGATGCCTTATCTGAGTATGCTTTCGCTGGATTGCTACGTGGTCGTAAGACTGAAGTAGTAAAATCTATTAGTAATGAATTGGAAGTTCCTGCGAGTGCTGAAATTGTGCTAGAAGGTTACATTAACCCAAATGAATTTGCTGAAGAAGGTCCTTATGGAGATCATACTGGTTATTATAACGAAAAGGAAAAGCATCATGTATTCACTGTTACTCATATTACGATGCGTCAGGAACCTATTTATCACAGCACGTATACAGGTCGTCCGCCAGATGAGCCTGCAGTACTTGGAATTGCGCTAAATGAGTTATTTATACCTATTTTACAAAAGCAGTTTCCAGAAATTGAGGATTTCTATCTGCCTTCAGAGGGTTGCTCATATAGGATAGCGTTAATCGCAATAAGGAAGCAGTATCTCGGACATGCCAAAATGATAATGATGGGAATATGGTCTTTTTTGCGTCAATTTATGTATACTAAGTTTATTATTATTTGTGATGCAGCTGTTAACATTCGTGATTGGGATAAAGTTATAGAAGCTATGAATGTGAATATGGAGCCAGGTTCTGACATAGTAACTATTGAAGGTACACCGATTGACTCGCTTGATTTCGCCTCTCCAGTTATGGGGCTTGGCTCAAAAATGGGAATAGATGCAACAGTAAAATGGGAAGCTGAGCTGCATTCTAAAAAAGTGAGTAGATTTTTAAATACTGAGTTGGTACTCATCGAAGATTATGTTGATTTTTTGAAAGTAAAATTTCCTGAAGTTATAGATTTCCATGTGAAAGGCGAGAGCAAGAGTAAAATGGGAATTGCAATCATTAGAAAACAATCTTCGGAGCATGTTTTGCAATTAATGGAAGGAATTTGGTCTTTGTTGTCTGAGTACGTAAATATTAAGATTATGATTATTTGCGATGAAGATATTAATGCTCGTGATTGGAATGACGTTGTTTGGGCACTAGCAACACGTATGGATCCTGTACGTGACGCTATGATCGATAGTTCCAGATTAGGTTTAAACGCAACTAATAAACTTAAAGATGAAACTCAGCGAAAGTGGGGAAAAGTAATTAAGAAAGATGCAGATTTAGTTAATAAAATAGATGGAATATGGAACCAGCTAAACATTCTATGATATTTGTGTTTCTGCAGTGCATCTATCCTTGAACTGGAGATAGAAATTAATAAGATGCTTGTTTAATAAATTGCGACTTCCTTAGTAAAAAGCATTTGACAGAGAAACTTATATCGCTAGAATGACCATCCACTTTAAAATTAGCGTGAGTCGGTATATTATTATGTGGAGGGTCTGTAGCTCAGACGGTTAGAGCGTTCGCCTGATAAGCGGGAGGTCGGTGGTTCAAGTCCATTCAGACCCACCAGTT
>NZ_JGVK01000011.1 GCF_000731795.2 Candidatus Photodesmus blepharonis
AGTGGTCTTACCATGGTCAACATGACCTATAGTACCAACATTTATATGTGGTTTTACACGTTCAAATTTTTCTTTAGACATGGTCTGTGTCCCTCTGAAATTTATGGATTAGGGTAGAATTTGATGGCCATACAAGAATCGAAACAGTGATGATAAATCAAAGATTGATTTTGCAGAGTTGGTGCTGATACCCAGATTTGAACTGGGGACCTCACCCTTACCAAGGGCGCACTCTACCTACTGAGCTATATCAGCGTTTAAAACTAAGCTGGAGCGGGCAACGGGAATTGAACCCGTATCATCAGCTTGGAAGGCTGAGATAATAGCCGTTATACGATGCCCGCAAAACTCTGAGAGCTATTTTTTGATCATGGTGGAGGGGGATGGATTCGAACCATCGAAGGCGGTGCCGGCAGATTTACAGTCTGCTCCCTTTAGCCACTCGGGAACCCCTCCAAGTTTTTCATTACCAATGCCTCGCGAACAAAAGGTTAAGATGGTGCCGACTACCGGAATCGAACTGGTGACCTACTGATTACAAGTCAGTCGCTCTACCTTCTGAGCTAAGTCGGCATTATCCAAGCACGCATTCTATTGAATGATTTTCCTACTTGCAATAGCAAATTTTAAAAAAAAACGATTTTGACCAGCTGACTTTTACTTGGTAGCCTTCGTATTTTTGATGGGATTTATTGTGTTTATTATTTTTTATTCACAGCTTGTTTATATATGTTCTCAACTCTTCTTTTGCATATAGATTAGGCCATTGAGTGAGTATTTTATGAGTTCTTTTATGTCTTTTAATCGTACAATGTGGGCAAAATTACGTAACGCGGTACCTATGACATTATCTGAAAGCCATGTAAAAGAATTGCAAGGGGTAAATGAAAACCTAACGGTCAAAGAAACCGTGGAAATTTATCTTCCCCTTAGTCGCCTTTTGAATCTTTATGTTGTCGCTCGTCAAAGCAGAGATTCTATTTTGCAGAATTTTTTAGGTAACAATAAAAGTGTAGCGCCTTTCATTGTTGGCATTGCTGGTAGTGTTGCGGTAGGAAAGAGCACTACAGCGCGTATTCTGAGAGCCTTGCTGTCTCGTTGGGAAAATCACCCTAAGGTTGAGCTTGTTACAACTGACGGTTTTTTATACCCTCAGAAAATATTGAATGAGCGCTGTCTCATGAAAAGAAAAGGTTTTCCTGAATCATACGATATGAGGCGTTTAATTCAATTCATCTATGATATTAAGGCTTGTAAACCTAATATTGAAGTTCCAGTATATTCGCACGTTGCTTATGATATTACTAGTGAAATTAAAGTTGTCAATCGGCCTGATATATTAATTATTGAAGGACTTAATGTTTTACAAACTAGTACAGAGTTAACTCATCGAGTGTCTATTGCAGACTTTTTAGATTTTTCGCTTTATGTTGATGCTGATACTAAAATAATAGAAAAGTGGTATGTTGAGCGTTTTCTTAAGTTTCGTTATGGTGCATTTACAGAACCAGGTTCTTATTTCAGTCACTATACACAGCTTTCAGAAAAACTTGCTGTCAAAAAAGCAAAAAGTATTTGGAAATCGATTAATGGAGTTAATTTAGAGAAAAATATTTTGCCAAGCAAGGATAAAGCACAGCTAATCTTGAAGAAGGGGAACAATCATACTGTTGAAGAGGTGCTTTTAAGAAGATGAGCCCAGGTTCTATTTTGTATCAACGGAGTTTTTCATCATTTAATTTTCAGAATTTGTACCGAAGTGCAAATATATGACTAGAAAATGCAACTTAAACTATTATTGAAAAATATTTTTCTGTTATATTACAATTTTTTTTGCAAAGCTCAATGATATTGAGAATATATACGGAGATATTTTATGCGTAAGCCAGTAATTATAGGCAACTGGAAACTAAATGGTAGCAAAAAAATGGTTGTTCAATTATTGAATGATCTGAATACAAGACTTAAAGGTACAATAGATGTTGATGTTGCTGTAGCTCCACCAACACTTTATATTGATCTAGCGAGACGAACTTTAGACAAGATTGGTAGTGCTGTGGTTCTTGGAGCTCAAGATAGCGGCGTAAATACTAAAGGTGCTTTTACCGGAGAGATTTCTCCTGGCATGTTGAAGGATTTCGGTGTCACTTATGTTATCATCGGTCATTCTGAACGTCGTTCATATCACTTAGAATCCGATGAGTTTATAGCTGAAAAGTTTATTTTTCTAAAAGAGAGTGGTTTGATTCCTGTTTTATGTATTGGTGAATCTGAAGCTCAAAATAGATCTGGAGAAACTGTTGCGATATGCACTCGTCAAATTGATTCTGTTATAAAAAATCATGGTCCTGAAATCTTAAATGGCGCTGTTATTGCGTATGAGCCGATCTGGGCTATTGGTACTGGTAAAGCAGCAACAGCGTGCTATGTACAAAATATTCATGCTGCAATTCGAGCTCATATTGCAAAACACAATCCTACAGTTGCAAAAGAAATTATAATTCAGTATGGCGGATCTGTTAATTCAGAAAATGCAAAGGCTTATTTCATGCAACCAGATATTGATGGAGCTTTGGTTGGTAATTCAGCGCTTGATTCAAGGATTTTTGCAGAAATCATCCAAAAAGCAAGTCTGTCATAATAAATTGAGTTGTGTAATAGTAAGGGAATTTTGTCTTCAATTTTAGATCGTTGGGTATATCTTTGACCATTATGTTAATTGGAAGTGATACACTTAAGGTGGCAATTTAAAAATTACTTAAGTATTTTTAACATCTTCGTGACTTTTACAAAGACATTATTGTGTTTGAGCACATTCAGTTATAATTTCACGCGACTTACATATTCTCCGCTGCGAGTGTCAACTCGGATCGTTTCTCCAGTTGAGATGAATAGTGGAACACGGACGATTGCTCCAGTTTGCAGTGTTGCCATTTTAATACTAGTTCCCTGGGTATCTCCTCTTAGACCATGGGCTGTTTCGATTACCTTAAGTTCAACAAAATTTGATGGTGTGACTACAATAGGATTTCCGTTCCAAAGAGTTAATGTGCAGGCGTTATTCACTACTAGCCACTTGGCATTGTTACCAATAGTTTTTTTATCTGCGCTGATCTGTTCGAAGGATTGAGTGTTCATAAAGTAATAAAATTTGCCATCATTGTATATATAGTCTAGAGTCACTTCCACTACATCAGCTATTTTTAGGGAATCGCTCGATCTGAATGTTTTTTCTAAAACTTTACTAGAAAGTAATTTACGGATTTTAACACGATTAAACGCTTGGCCTTTGCCTGGTTTTACGTACTCGTTATCTATGATTATGCAAGGTTCATTATCGAAAATGACTTTGAGACCGCTTTTAAATTCATTTACCTTCACTTTGGTCATTCTTATTTATCCAATTTCGCTATTGTTTGAGTTAATTTATGTCCAATATCATAACCCGAAAAATTGTTTCTGTTGAGCAAAATTGGATGAAACAGTTAGCCGGTGCTATCTCAGATCCAATAAAATTATTGGAATTTTTACAGATAGATCCATCTGCTTGGAAAACAGGATTTGAAGCTAGAAAGCCTTTCGCGCAACGTGTACCACAAAGTTTTATCGATAGGATGGAGAAAGGTAATCCTAAGGATCCTCTTTTACGTCAAGTTTTACCAATAATTGAAGAGCTTGAAGTACATAATGGATACTCTATTGACCCTTTGAAAGAACACCACAATAATACTCCAGGATTACTTCATAAATATAGAAATCGAGCACTCATGATCGTGAAAGGTAGTTGTGCAATACACTGTCGTTATTGTTTTAGACGCTACTTTCCTTATCAAGAGAATAAAGGGAGCAAGGTTGTTTGGAAGAAAAACCTTCATTATTTGGCTCAACATTCAGAGTTAAATGAGGTTATTTTATCTGGTGGTGACCCTTTAATGGCTAAGGATGCTGAACTTGAATGGTTAGTTAGCAGAATAGCTGGAATTCCACACATAAAGAGGCTACGTATCCACACACGATTGCTAATCGTTATACCGGCGCGAATAACTGCTAGGCTTTGTGAAATTTTAAGCCAAGATCGTCTTCAGGTTATTTTAGTTACACATATTAACCATGCTAATGAAATTAATTGCCAATTGCAGCAACAACTCAAAAAACTCAAAAATCGAGAAATCACACTTCTTAACCAAGGAGTTTTGCTGAAGGGAGTTAATGATTCTATTGAGGCTCAAGTCCTTCTAAACGAAGTGCTTTTTGATGTTGGTATTCTTCCTTATTACCTTCATGTTTTAGACAAAGTGCAAGGCTCGGCTCATTTTTTTGTTTCTGATAAAAGGGCTAGAGAAATTATGAAAGGAGTCATTGAAAGAGTATCAGGTTATCTAGTACCTAGATTAATTAGAGAAATCAGTGGAAGAAATAGTAAAATACCACTCGACTTGTGTTTAAAATAAATGTTTGTTAGAACTAACGGTTGATCAGAGTATGATTTCTATAAAGTTCAATGGGTTTTTATAATTATGATAAAAAAGTGCCTCTTCCCTGCTGCAGGATACGGAACGCGTTTCCTGCCTGCTACTAAGTCAATGCCTAAAGAAATGATGCCCGTTGTTAATAAGCCTTTAATTGAGTATGGAGTTGAAGAAGCCATCAAAGCGGGTATTAATAATATGTGTATTGTTATGGGGCGCGGAAAACATTCTATTATGGATCATTTTGACAAAAACTATGAATTGGAGCATCAAATTAGCGGCACGAATAAGGAAGAGCTATTAGTTGATATCCGTGAGGTAATTGATATCGCTAATTTCACTTATATTCGTCAGCACGAAATAAAAGGTTTAGGACATGCTGTTTTGACTGGTCAAGAACTAATTGGCGATGAACCATTTGCTGTTATATTGTCTGATGATTTATGTGTTAATGAACGGGAAAGTGTTTTGGAACAAATGGTTGCACTTTATAAGCAGTTTCGTTGTTCCATTATTGCTGTACAAGAAGTGCCTGAAGATGAAATTTGTAAATATGGGATTATATCCGGAGAAATGATTAGAGATGATCTGTATTGCGTTAATGAGATGATAGAGAAGCCAGAGAGAGGCAGTGCCCCGAGTAATTTGGCTATTGTGGGTCGTTATATTTTAACCCCGGATATTTTTGGGTTAATAGAGTGTACAAAATTAGGTACAGGAGGAGAAATCCAACTTACTGATTCACTTTTAAAACAAGCAAGATATGGATGTGTTTTAGCATATAAATTTAAGGGAAAACGCTTTGATTGCGGTGGTGTGGAGGGTTACGTTCAAGCCACTAATTATTTTTTTGAAAAACTCTATTTAAAGGGTGAAAAAAAATTAAAATTGCTGAGGAAACCACTTTTAAAAGCTACATAAGAGAGTAAGTTCAATGAACTAGATAAGAGTTTTTCATTCAATTATGTCATCGCTTCATCTTGTATTTCTACATTAACTAAGATTCGTTAATCCGTTTGCACACATTGAGAATGCATGGTTTTCAACGAAGGTAGATTTGTAGATCTTTGGTTTTCATACTTATAAGTGGAAACAAAACAGGGTATAGGATTCATCAGTTATAGCTTAATTGAGGTCCTGCTGAAATAAGTGCTCTACCTTCTTTGTTATCAGTATACTTATTGAAGTTATCTATAAACAGAGCTGCTAGGTTGTTAGCTTTATGTTTCCATTGCATATGATCAGAATAAGTATTGCGTGGATCTAGAATTTTAGGGTCAATTCCTATTAATTTGATTGGTATTTCCAGATTGAATATTGGAATGTTTTTAGTATCTGTTTTTTCAATAGAGCCATCTAAAATTGCATCAATAATTTTCCGTGTATTTTCAATGGAAATACGCTTACCGCTACCATTCCACCCAGTATTAACCAAATAAGCTTCAGAACCAGCTTCTTCCATACGTTTGATTAACACTTTTGCATACTTAATTGGGTGTAGTGTTAAGAACGCCGCACCAAAACAAGCTGAGAATGTAGGCGTTGGGTTTGTAACGCCACGCTCAGTACCAGCTAACTTAGAAGTGAAGCCGGATAGAAAATGATATTTAGTTTGTTCTGGAGTGAGTTTTGATACTGGAGGTAGTACACCAAATGCGTCAGCAGATAAAAAAATTACTTTGTTTGCATGGCCACCTTTAGAAATAGGTTTTACAATGTTTTTAATGTGGTAAATAGGATAAGAAACACGTGTGTTCTCGGTTTTTGAATGATCATCGAAATCAATTGAATTATCATCGAGGACAGTCACGTTTTCTAATAGAGCATCGCGATAAATAGCGTTATAGATATCAGGTTCAGCTTCTTTTGAAAGTTTGATAGTTTTTGCGTAGCAACCACCTTCGAAGTTAAATACACCGTTTTTATCCCAACCATGTTCATCGTCACCAATGAGCGCGCGTTTGTTATTGATAGAAAGAGTTGTTTTACCTGTACCAGATAAACCGAAGAATACTGCTACATCGCCATCTTTTCCCATGTTTGCACTACAATGCATAGACGCAATATTCTTTAGTGGTAAAAAATAGTTCATCATTGAAAACATTCCTTTTTTCATTTCACCGCTATACCAAGTACCACCAATAAGTTGTGTACGTTCAGTTAAGTTGAACGCAGTGAAGTTTTCAGAGGTTAGACCTTGCTCTTTCCACTTTGGATTGGTACATTTAGCACCGTTCATTACTATGAAGTCAGGTTCGAATGTTGTTAGTTCAGAAGGACGAATAAACATATTTTTTGCGAAATGGGCCTGCCATGCTATTTCCGTGATCACCCTAATACTTAAACGCGTATCTGGATTTGCACCACAATAACCGTCAATAACAAAAACACGCTTGCCAGAAAGCTGATTAATTACTAATTTTTTTAACTCATTCCATACTTGCTGTGTGATCGGCTTATTATCATTTTCGATTCTATCAGATGTCCACCAAATGCGTTTTTCAGTCATTGCATCTTTGACGATATACTTATCTTTAGGTGAGCGACCAGTAAAGATTCCAGTATCCACAGCTACAGCTCCGAATTTGGTTACTATTCCTTTTTCATAACCATGGAGATCTGTGCAGGTTTCTTCTTTAAACAACATTTCGTAACTTGGATTTCGGATAATTTTTTGGATATTTTGTAATCCATATTTTCTAAGGTTTAAAGTAGTTTGCTGCATTCTCGTGTGTTCCATGGTAGTTTAGAGGTACTCATTTAAATTAAGAAAAAGCTTATTAAGCATTTTGCTTTTCAAGACATGGTAACTAAGTATAATGTATAAAACTGGAAAATCGCTCTCTAAAATATCCATGTTTCCAATATGTTTTAACAGTTGAGAAATGAGTCAGTCATGTTATCTTGCAGAGATTGTATAATCATAGCTCTTTTTCGTTGAAAGTACAGTGAATTTCAGAATAGTCGAAGAATGGAAACTTAGATTTTTCAACGAAAATAATTCCGTGTTTTCAGAGTGTTCATTACTTGCTTAAACAAATTTGAAAGGTTATTTTTCGCTCCTTGTTTGTATATTCCGTAGTTTTTGATAATTGAATTTTCCCGTCTAAACTTTCTAGTGCCTATTAAACTTCATTGTTCTGTTATGATTAGAATTTGCTCAACAAGAAGGACTTAAAGCGTCGTTTGCGAGTTGGCTATTTTCCCAGAAGAATTTTTAATTTATTGACACTTTTTTAATCTTATAATATCTCGACGTTGTTTTTTATTAGGTCGACGTTCTGAATTAGAAGAGCTATATGTATGAAATTTACGCTGTAGCGAATTGTTTTTGCGTTTTGCTAAATTGTCAAAAACTTCTGAATAAAGAGTGAGAGCTTCTTGAGCACCGCGACGTTGGCTTGATAGAGCCTTAACCACAACGGTTTTTTCTGTATTCCCTTGTTTTAAAGTAATAATAGAACCAATTTCCATTGTTTTGCTTGCTTTGCTACGTTGGGAATTGTAATGGACCTTGCCACTATTAATCATATTACGAGCAATAGTTCGGGTTCTATAAAACCGAGCAGCCCATAACCATTTATCAAGTCGAACCGTATTGGAAACCATACTACTAAAATCCCTCCGACAACATAAACTAATAGCACTATTGTCTTGTGATGTCAATCAATGATGTTGTTTCGTATGGTTGTAAAGGTAATTTGATTGTAGATTGTTTAAAATTAAAATTTGATCAATTTAAATAGTATTAATTTTTCTTAGCTATAGCAGCTGGGTTATTTATAATATCTAAGCGAACTGCAATAATTTTTTGATCTTTTTTATTAAATACTCTTATGAATAAAATTGATGAATTCCAAATGAGAATTAGTGTTTTATTTACTTTAATTTTGTTGACATGTTTAGGATGGTTACTTGGCAAGATATTCTGGATAGTACATGGTCAATCACAGCCAATTATTTCCTGGTTTCCTAACATGGAATTACAAGCAACCTCTAAACAAAGTAGTATTAATATTGCTGAATTGAAAAAAGGTTATCTGTTTGGTCATTATGAACATAAAGTTATGACGTTATCAGAAGATTCTACGAACGATTTTTCCAGAGCGCATTTGAATTTAATTTTGGTGGGGGTTGTCATCACTAGCGAACCTGATAAAGGATTAGCAATTATTGCTAATCGAGGATTACAAGCAACTTATGGTGTGAATGAAAAAATTGAGGGAACTAAAGCTAAGTTAAAAGCAGTCATGCTTGATCGAGTGATCATTGATAATTCCGGTTATGATGAAATCTTGATGCTTCATGGAGTTGCTCAAAAAAAAACAGCCACTGTATTTTCGTCTAAAATTGACACCAATGATTTTAAAAAAAATATTGAATTTAGTCGTATTCATCAGAATATTCTGAAAGATCCAAAGAATATTTTTCAATATATGAATGTATCGAAAGTGAAACATGCTGGAAAAGTTTTTGGATATCGTATAAATCCAGGCAAAAAATCTGAACTATTTAATTTGCTTGGGTTGAAGCCTAATGATGTTGCTATTCAGATAAACGGACAAGATTTAACCGAGTCTATCTCTATTGGAAAAATTTTAAAAAGTGTTTCACAATTAAGCGAAATTAATTTAAAAGTGCACAGAAATGGTCAAGAACACGATATATACATTGGATTTTGATACTGATGTGTGAGCATAAGGAATGTTAGAGAGTGACTTATTGGCTAAAGAGAATTTCTTGGTTATGTTCCGGAAGTTTATTGGTAGTTTCGCTTGTGGCAGCAAATGATTTTAGTGCGAATTTTAAAGGTGCAGATATCCAAGAGTTCATTAATATTGTTGGCCGTAACCTCAAGAAAACTCTTATAATTGATCCTTCTGTTCGTGGAAAAATTGATATTCGTAGCTATGATGTATTAACAGAAGAACAATATTATAGTTTTTTCTTAAATGTGCTTGAAGTTTATGGTTTTTCTGTTGTTGAAATGGAGAGTGGAATTCTAAAGGTTATTAAATCTAAAGATGCAAAAACTTCAGCTATTCCTGTTGTTAGCGATGGTAATATTGATGGGGATAACGTTGTTACGCGAGTAGTTGCAGTGCATAATGTTTCAGTACGTGAGCTTTCTCCATTATTGCGCCAATTGAACGATAATGCCGGTTCGGGTAATGTGGTTCATTATGATCCTGCTAATATAATTCTGATTACTGGTAGCGCAGCAGTGGTCAACCGTTTAGCAGAAATTGTCAAGCGTGTTGATCAAGCAGGTGACAAAAAAATCGAAGTAGTAGAGCTAAAAAATGCATCTTCTACAGAGATGGTGCGTATCGTTAAAGCATTAAACAAAAATACCTCTACTTCGAATATCCCAATTTTCTTACAACCTAAATTAGTAGCCGATGATCGCACTAATTCTGTGCTTATTTCAGGTGATCCAGAAGTTCGAGTTCGTTTGAAAAACCTTATGAGGCAACTTGATCTAGAAATGGCTCCGAAAGGTAGCAATAGAGTTGTTTATCTTAAGTATGCTAGAGCAGAAGACTTAGTTAGTGTTCTTGAAGGGTTATCTAATAAACTTCAAGCAGAAAAGTCTGCTCCTAAAGAAAATAGCAACGCTCGACGTAGCGAAGTAATGATCGCTGCTCATCCTGAGACTAACGCTTTAGTATTAACTGCTCCTCCCGATGTTATGAACACTATTCAAGGTGTAATTTCTCAGCTTGATATCCGTCGCGCACAAGTATTAATTGAAGCTCTGATTGTTGAAATCGCAGAAAGCGATGGTGTCAATCTTGGTGTGCAATGGGGATCCTTGGCAAGCGGCGCACTTATTCAATATAGAAATTCAAATACACCAATTGGTCAGGTGATGCTTGGACTAGAAGATATCAAAGATAAAACTATAACAGAGCGTTATTGGGATTCAAGCAGTAGCTCTTGGAAAACTCGGGAGTTAACAGAAAGAGGTGATTATTCTGGATTGGCTAAGGTTTTTAGTAGATTAAATGGTGCCGCACTTAGTATTGCAACCGGGGATTGGACTGCTTTAATTCATGCTGTAGCTTCTGATTCCGATTCTAATATTTTATCCTCACCGAGCATAACTGTAATGGATAATGGAGAGGCATCATTCATTGTTGGTGAGGAAGTACCGGTTATTACAGGTTCTACAGTTGGTTTAAATAATGGAAATCCTTTTCAAACTGTTGATCGTAAAGAAGTTGGCATAAAATTAAGAGTAATACCTCAAATTAATGAAGGTAATTCTATTCATCTGAATATTGAACAAGAAGTATCAAATGTGTTAGGAGCTAATGGTGCTATTGATGTGCGTTTTTCTAAGCGTCAGCTTCATACTTCGGTGATGGTTGAAGATGGTCAAATGATTGTACTTGGAGGCTTGATTAATGAGCATGTGCTTGAAAGCCAATCTAAAGTTCCTTTGTTTGGTGACATACCAATTTTAGGATATTTATTCAAATCAACTAGTACTCAAATTGAGAAGAAAAACCTCATGGTATTTATTAAACCGACTATTATTCGTGATGGTATAATGGCTGACAGTATTACTCAACGTAAGTATAACTTTATCCGAGCAGAACAACTGTACAAAATGGATGAAGGTTTAAGGTTAATGAACGATATAAATATTCCTGTAATACCTAAATTTGGTGAAGTAATTGGTCACTATGCTGAATTTGAAATATTACTTAAGCAAATGGAAGAAATAGAATGAGTGATATGATAACTAGTTCTACGGTCTTTCGTTACATTCCATTTAGTTTTGCAAATCGTTTTAAATTAGTTTTCGAATATGACAAGAAAAAAGGATATGTTTTATATTATGTTGCACCGTTGCTTATTGAATCATTAGTTGAAGTTAAACGTGTTGTTAAGGTCTCTTTTATTTTGCATGAGCTAAATTCAGAAGAATTTGATAGTAAGTTAACTCAAGTATATCAACGCAACTCTTCTGAAGCACGTCAGTTAATGGAAGATATTGGTACAGCTAGTGAGGATTTTTTTTCGTTAGTAGAAGAATTACCAGAAGATGAAGATTTGCTGGAATCAGAAGATGATGCACCAATAATTAAGCTAATCAACGCTATGCTCGGAGAAGCCATTAAAGAAGGTGCATCGGATGTTCATATTGAGACATTTGAAAAAGCGTTATTAATTCGTTTTCGTGTTGACGGTATATTACGAGACGTATTAGCTCCAAGTCGAAAACTAGCTCCATTGCTAGTTTCGCGTGTAAAGGTGATGGCAAGGCTTGATATCGCGGAAAAACGCATCCCACAAGATGGCCGTGTTTCGCTGCGTATAGGTGGTCGTCCTATTGATGTACGTGTTTCCACTATGCCTTCTTCCCATGGAGAACGTATAGTAATGCGTTTACTTGATAAAAACGTCATTCACTTAGATTTATATAGTTTAGGTATGACAGCTGATAACTGCGCCAACTTTCGAGCTCTTATTGAAAGGCCATATGGCATTATTCTGGTAACTGGAGCAACTGGATCTGGTAAGTCCACTACTTTATATGCTGGTTTGCAAGAATTAAATAATAGTGAAAAAAATATTATTACTGTGGAAGACCCAATTGAATTTGATATTGATGGTATTGGTCAAACTCAAGTAAATCCTAAAGTAGATATGACTTTTGCTCGTGGGCTTCGGGCTATCTTGCGTCAAGATCCTGACGTAATTATGGTTGGTGAGATTCGTGATTTAGAAACAGCACAAATTGCTGTTCAAGCTTCTTTGACAGGTCATCTCGTAATGTCGACTTTACACACTAATAGTGCAGTTGGCGCAATTACAAGATTGCGGGATATGGGTGTTGAGCCATTTTTGATTTCATCTTCTTTACTTGGTGTACTAGCGCAACGTTTAGTGAGAATTTTATGCCATGATTGTAAAATACCCTATGCAGCAGATGAAGAACAGAAAAAGTTATTTGATCTTTCTGGAGATATGGAAGAACAATTAATTCTCTACCGTTCTGATGGTTGTGCTAGTTGCAATCGTAAAGGTTATCGGGGACGTACTGGTATTTATGAGTTCTTGTTAGTGGATAAGCATATTCGGGAGCTGATCCATAGGAGAGAAGATGAGCAAGTAATTGAACAATTAGTTCGAGTAAAAAACCCGAGTATATATAGCGATGGTTTAGAAAAGGTTCGTCAAGGTATCACTTCTCTTGAAGAATTGATACGAGTAAAGTGCGAGGGAATATGATGGCATCATTTGAATATTTGGCACTAAATAAAAAGGGTCGACAAAAAAAAGGAATTATTGAAGGCGATAGTGCTAGACAGGTTCGTACACGTTTAAGAGAACAGGGTATGGTGCCTGTTAGATTAGAAGATATTTCCGCTCAACAATACAAAAAATTAGGAAGAAGTGTATTTTTTTTAAAAAAAAGGATTCGCTTGTCAGATTTAGTTTTGATTACTCGTCAGCTATCAGTTTTAATACAGTCTAGTATACCGTTGGAAGAGTCACTTAGGATTGTGTTAGAGCAATCTAAAAATCCGCGTGTTCGTTCCATTCTCTCTTCTGTTCGTTCTAAGGTGTCTGAAGGTCATACTTTGTCAGATAGCCTTGCGGACCATCCTTACATTTTTGATCAGCTATTTTGCTCTATGGTGTTTGCAGGTGAAAAAACAGGTCATCTTGCCACTTCGTTAGAACGTTTAACTAGTTATGCAGAAAAGAATCAGAAAGTACGTTATAAGCTTCAGCAGGCAATGATTTATCCTTTTGCATTAGTAGTATTTACATTCGGTATTGTTTCATTTTTGTTGGTGAATGTTGTGCCTAAAATTATCGAACCAATTATTCATGTAGGACAAGAGTTACCGCAGTCCACAGATTTTTTGCTTAAAATGAGCAGATTTATACAAGTCTGGGGTATTCAGTTTTTTATTTTAATCTTGATTTGTAGTTTTTTGACGAAACGGCTATTAAGCAAACCAGATTTTCGTTTAAATTGGGATAGAAAGATACTTTTTTTCCCTGTAATAGGCAAAATACATAAAGATATAAACACTTCTCGATTCGCGCGTACATTAGCGATGTGTATCTCTAACACTATGCCAATTTTAGAAGGAATGCGTGTTGCTGTTAATGTTGTATCGAACCGATATATGAAAAAGCAGATGTTAATAGCGGTGGATAATGTGAGAGAGGGAGCTAGCTTATCTCAAGCTTTAGAGAAAACTAAAATTTTTTTGCCAATGATGTTACATATGATTTCAAGTGGTGAACAAAGCGGTAAGTTAGAAACTATGTTGATATATGCTGCTGATATTCAAGATGCTAATTTTGAATTAACTGTAAATATTGTTTTAGAGATTGTAAATCCTACGTTGATAGCATTGATGGCTGGTTTGATCTTGTTTATTGTGATGGCGACTTTGACGCCGATGTTAGAAATGAATAATTTAATAAGTGGATAACTGCTCGTTTTTCAAAAAAATCAAAGTATGGAGGGACAATGAAACGGTCAGGTTTTACTTTACTTGAGGTGATGGTAGTGATAGTGATTTTAGGTATATTGGCAAGCTTCGTTGTTCCCAATCTTTTAGGTAACAAAGAAAAAGCAGATCAGAAAAAGGTAATTGCTGATATTGTTGCATTAGAAAATGCGTTGGATATGTATAGATTAGACAATAGTATGTATCCTACAACAGATCAAGGTCTCGCGATCTTAGTTACTAAACCTTCTGATCTTGAGTTACGAAATTATCGCAGCGGCGGCTATATAAAGCGCTTACCAAGTGATCCATGGGGAAATAGCTACAAGTATCTATACCCGGGAGATCACGGTACTCTTGATATCTTTACTTTAGGTGCTGATGCCGAAGAGGGCGGTGAAGGTGTATCAGCTGATATTGGAAATTGGAATCTTCAGGGATTTCAATAAAAGTGAAGTTAACGTATTGAGTCTTTCTTGCCAGGAAGTTTGCTTGATTTATGAAAACGTTTCGCGCTTTTACTTTTCTCGAAATCTTGTTAGTTTTGATTTTATTTTCTCTTAGCGCAGCAGTGGTAGTCGTTATTCTACCAAGTAGTGAAGATATGACTAAAAAGCGTGTAAGAGCTTTATTCAATCAAGTTAATTTCTTAAAGGAGGAAGCTATTCTTAGTGGAAAAAATTTTGGTTTATACTTTGATGAAAGTAAATCGTGTTATACGTTGATGAGTTTGAATAGCGAAGGTTGGCGACCAATTTTGGATAATCGTGTTTTTTCATCAACTAAGTTTAAGGAAGAAAGTATTGTAGTCCACTTGAATATTAATGACGAAGTTTGGAGTAATAATGGGCGTTTATTTATTCCAGAAAACTCATTTTATGGCGATGTTTTTCTTGATTTGGAAAAAAAAGAAAAGATGA
The DNA here is from genome assembly GCF_000731795.2 of Candidatus Photodesmus blepharonis. Taxonomy (GTDB): domain Bacteria; phylum Pseudomonadota; class Gammaproteobacteria; order Enterobacterales; family Vibrionaceae; genus Vibrio; species Vibrio blepharonis. The sequence continues at coordinate 14,875 of NZ_JGVK01000011.1, forward strand.
AATTTCCACAGATATTGATCTTATCAAATGGAGAAGTAACTCCTGCGTCTGTAGTTATTTACTCTAAAGAGAAAAAAATTGAACAGTACGGATGGAAGATTGTTTTCAAAAAAAATGGTCAGTTGATTTTATTGCCACCAGGGAAAAAAATTGAAGATAAATAATTCTCGAGGTATGACATTACTTGAAGTACTCTTTGCGCTAGTTATTTTCTCAATGATTTCGCTTTCGGTACTTCAACTGGTTAATCAACACATTAATTTTACAGATTATTTAGAAGAAAAGATTTTTTCTGCTATGGTGATTAACAATCAAATGGCAAAAGTAATACTCAAGCCAGAGAATTTAAAGTTTATGCAGGGTGAAGAAAATTTAGCGGGGAGAATTTGGTATTGGACAATTGAACCTGTTAAAACCGCTGATGATTTGCTTCAGGCTTTTGACGTTAGTGTTTCCCGAGCAAAATCTGGTTCCTCTTTGCTTACCGTGAGGAGTTATGTTGTTAAATGAACAAATACTCAAAGGGTGAACGTAACCGTGGTTTTACGTTAGTTGAAACATTGGTATCAATAGCGGTTTTAGCTAGCTTAAGCATTGCTGTATATCAAATTGTAGATCAAGTACAAAAGAGCAATGAATTATCTTTAGAGCGTGGTAATCGCTTAAAGGAGTTACAGAGAGCTTTAATTTTTATGGATAGTGATTTTCGTCAGATGGCTGCACGTGTATTTCGTACTAATGGCGATAAATCAAGTAGTCAATTTTTGTTAAATTATGAGAACGAAAGTGTCTTATTTACTCGATTAGGTTGGCATAATCCGCAACAACGATTTCCTCGCGGAGAAGTGGCAAAAGTCGGTTATTATCTTAAAGATAAAGTGTTACAAAGAGTGTGGTGGCAATATCCAGATACTTTAGAAGGGGATATTGGGACCATAGCTCCAATTCTTACTGGTATAGAATCGTTTAATATGAAATTTTATGACGGTAATATTTGGTATGAACAATGGCAAACATTAAAAATTTTGCCTCAAGCTGTTTCTGTTATTCTTGAACTTGAAGATTATGGTGAAATTGAACGGGTTTATTTGATTGCTTCTAATCAAACTGTTAATAGCAAGTAATAAAAAGAGTGTTACCTGTATTGAAAGTTAAGACCAAGCAACAAGGTGTTGCATTAATGATTGTTTTGATGTTACTTGCTGTTATGGTTTCGATTGTTGCTACTACATCTGGGTACCTATTCATAGAATTTGATCGTATGATGAATAGAGCGCATTATCAGAAATCTTATTGGTATAGCATCGGCGCGGAGAGCTTAGCTAAAGCCATAATAAAAAAAAGTTATCGGGATAGCAAAACTGTAAATTTGTCGCAACCGTGGGCATATTCAGAATCAGTTTATTTTCTAGATTATGGAAAAATAAAAGGTCGTATGCTAGATAAGCAAGCTTGTTTCAACCTCAACGCTTTATCTATTGATAGACATAAAGGAAATATCGTCGATAAACCATATTTGGTTATAATATTTCAAACTTTGCTTAAAGAGCTTGATGTTGATAGCTATCAAGCTGAAGTGATTGCTGATTCTGTTTGGGAATTTTTGGATAAAGATAGTAGAGTGAACAGTCCAACTGGAGTGGAAGACAGTCAATATAAAGCTCTATTTCCAGCGTATGTAACACCAAATAATTTTATAGTCGACGCTAGTGAACTACGTTCGGTATATCAGGTTTCTGGAGAAATAATGGAAAAAATATTTTTCTTCGTTTGTGCTTTACCTAGCAGTGATTTTCGTCTCAATATAAACACTATTACAACAGAACAGGCTAAGTTGCTCAGTGCTATATTTATTTCACAGCTTACTGAGTTTGATGCAATAGATCTCATTGAGAATAGACCAATTAATGGTTGGTCTTCCGTTAACAAGTTTATGTCAGAAATCAAAGTTCTTTCCATTGATGAGTCAGTTCGCGAACAGGCAAAAAAATATTTAGGTGTTGATAGCGCTTATTTTGAATTAGACGCTGAAGTATTAGTAGAAAAATCTCGAATAAGAATTCGAAGTTTATTGTTTAGTCATAATAGAGACACTGTGACGGTAGTACGTCGTCGCTTTGGAGGAATCAGTGAGCGAGTTCTTAACCGTTCAACTGGGGAGTGATAAGAATGCTTCTATTTTATGGTCGATATGGTCTTCCAGACAAAACAGATTAATTACTAGTGGTAAATTAAATAGTTGGGAAAATTTTATAGAGCTGAAAGCTTATTCGCAACAAAGATACGTAAACTTACTTATTTCGGCAAAAGATGTAATTTTATCTCATTTTACAGTACCGATTGGTGCATCGGGCCAATTAGGTTCTATTCCGGCGTATTTGATGGAAGATGACATCGCTCAAGATGTGGAAGAGTTGCATTTTTCTGTGATTGCTAAAGTAGCTAATGAAGTATTTGTTTGTGCTATTGATAAGCAGTGGTTGAGCGATTTGCTTGCTGAGTTCAAAAAAATCGATATTGAAGTTAAAAAAGTGCTGCCTGATGTATTAGCATTGCCAAGTGCAGAAGGTCTTACAGCGGCTCAAATTGGTAAGCAATGGATAATTAAAAAGGGCAAGTATTTAGGTCTTAGCCTGTGTGTGGATCACTTTTCGTTATTGGTTAACTCAAACTGGGTTAAGAAAGGTGATGAATATATTCCTCTTAAAAGCTACAGTGTGTTGCCTAAATTGGATTTGAATGAAGGTCAAAATTGGCGATTAAGTGAAGAAGAGTGTTCAATTATTAATTTGCTGAGTCAAGGTGCACTAACAGAAAAATGTAACTTGTTGACAGGTTTATTTAGGTTTCATCAGCCATTTATTCACCATTATAAAGCATGGCGTAAGGTATTGCTACTAGGTATGCTTTTCGCTGCACTACTGTTGTTTTATAATATGTTCAAAATAAAAGAATTTAATGTTAAGTCAGATGCTTATCGAGCTGAGAGTGAGCGTATTTTCCGGATTTCTTTACCGGGAAAAAATAAAATTCCTACTACAAATTATTTAAAGAGAGAAATGGAGAGAGAAATAAAACATCTTTCCGAAGGTATATCCAGAACTGGTGTTTTGGTATGGATGCTTAAGTTGACAGATTTGCTTAAAACGTCTAGTTTCACGCAATTGCAGAGTATTAAATACGATGCTAGCCGTTCAGAAGTTCGCATTCGATTGAAAAGCCAAAATTTTCAAAGTTTCGAGGATATCAAATTAAAGCTTTCTGAAGAATTTGATGTTGAGCAGGGTCAATTGGAGCGTTCTGGTGAGTGGGTTGACAGTATTTTTATCTTACGAGAGTATGTGTAGTGAATAATTTGCTTTCGTCTTTAAAAGAATGGTGGCTTGATCTAAATCGATGTGAGCAATGTATAATGACGATTTTTTCTGCATTATTTGCAATTTTTATTGTTTATTTTGGAACGTGTAATCTGTTAAATAAACGAGTACATGCAGCTGAGTCGCGTTTTAGTTTCGAAAAAGAGCTACTAACTTGGGTAACCAAAAAAGCTAATGAAATTAATAAATTAAGAATTGAGAGTGGTTCCATCAATCCAACTCAATCTCTTAGCGAAGTGATTTCTTTTTCAGCTTGTGGTCATAAAGTGGAATTGATTCGTATCAAGCCACATGGTGGAATGATACAGGTGTGGACTAAACCAATTGTGTTTGGTGAGTTTGTTAGTTGGCTCAATTGTTTGAAACAGGAGTATGGAGTACGAGTTGAGCTTCTTGATATTGAGCGTTCCAATCGATCTGGTGTTATTGAAGTCAAACATTTACAATTTAGTCAGGGATAATTGTGAAGAGTATCACTGTTTTTTTAGTATTGTTTTTCTTTGTAATGCTCTCTAGTTTAGTTGCTCATATTCCTGCGCATATTGCTATAGGGTTTATTCCGGATACTTTTCCGTTTAAGGTAACTGGAGTGGAAGGAAAATTGTGGAAGGGACGTGCTGAAAAGTTTTTATGGTTAGATAAACAATTTGGATGGGTTGAGTGGGACTTTAGTGTAAGTAAGCTCTTATTAGCTAAGGTAGAGTTTATGGTTCGCTTCGGTTACAATTCCAGAATTGGTATTAATGGCGAAGGATATGTTGGTTACGGACTTTTTTTAGGCCCTTATATTGAAGATTTAGAGGTGTCCATGCCCGCTGAGTACGTGATTGATAAATACAAGGTTCCTGTTTCTTTTAAGGCAGAAGGAGAACTTAAATTCGCGATTCATCAGCTTGTTTACGATGCGCCATATTGCCAAAAAGGTAAAAGTGTGCTGCTGTGGAACACAGCTAAGATAAGTTCTCTTTTAGGAGATTTCAATTTAGGGAAGATAATGGCAAAATTAGATTGTAAAAATAATGTGATTTCTATTTTTGGTGAACAAAAAAGCAACCAAATGAGCAGCGAATTCGGAGGAAAGCTAGAAATAGATGATCGTTACGTAGTTGATGTTTGGTTTAGGCCAAAGCAGGGTTTTCCTTCAGGATTCAAGAGTACGCTGAAGTGGATGACAAAACTGGATAGCGAAGGGCGTTATAACTTTAGCTATCAACGGAATATTTTAAATTAGTCGCTGTGAAACCTTCAAATCGATCTTGTTCAATATAAATTCTTTTACAAGGATTATTTTATGATATCAGTTTAGTAATTTCAGCTGTCAACGGAGTAGATTATTTTTTGGCAACAAATAGATAGAAGGCAAGAACACTTTAATTTATTAGTTGTCATTTTTCTCAAAATATCTAAAAGAAAGCATTAATGCCGTTATGCTTCGCGCTTCACAGAAGTCAAGGTGGGCAAGCAGTTCTTCAGTTTGAGTCTGTGGCCAGCGTACAATTTCCAGTGGTTCAGGTTCATCTCCCTTTAATTTTTCTGTATACAAGTTTTTCGCTATAAATAAAGTCATGCGACTCGAAAAGTAGGAGGGTGCTAATATTACTTCTTTTAGTGGGATAAGCGTATTAGCACCGAACCCAATTTCTTCTTTTAATTCGCGCATTGCTGCTTCTTGAGGAGATTCTCCGAAGTCTATTAGACCTTTAGGAAAACCTAATTCGTAGCGTTCCGTACCAGCTGCATACTCTCTTACAAGAAGCAAATCACCTTGTTCTGTTATGGGTACGGTCATTACCGCATTGCGATTACTTGGTTTGATACGTTCATAAGTACGTTTTTCTCCATTGCTAAAGAGTAAGTTAAGCGATTCTATAGAAAAAAAACTTGATTGAGCAACTGTTTGTTTGGCTAAAATTTTAGGCAGGATACGTTTGACCATGATATTTTCTCCGAGAAACATAAGAAAAGGATAGATTTGACATAGGATATGAACTTGAAATTGTTCAATTTAGCTTTATTTTGTATTTTAAGGTATCTAGTAAGAAAATGCTCATCCTTGACCTTGTTATGTTATTAGTAATAAGAATATGTATTTCGACTATGCTCAGTTGCGTCACAAACCTTAGTTAATTCACCTTCAAATTGTTGTAATAGCTCTTTTTCAATACCTTCCCTTAGTGTCATGTCAACCATTGAACAACCATTACAACCTCCACCGAATATAACCATAGCAACGCCATCGTTAGTGATTTCAAGTAAATTCAAATAACCATTATGCTCTGCAAGTCGAGGATTTATTCGAGTTTGTATTATATACTCTACACGTTCTAAGAGGGAAGCATCACTAGCAATTGTACGCATTTTAGCGTTAGGTGCTTTTAGTGTAAGTTGGGTACCCATTTTTTCAGTGATTAAATCAATTTTAGCTTCTTTAAGAAAAGGTAAACTTAATTTATCAATGTAAGCTGAAAAACCGTCAAATTTAAATTCAGTATCTGTCGATTTGATGGATTCTTGCGAGCAGTATGAAACGCCGCACTCAGCGTTTTGCGTACCTGGATTACTGACAAATACACGGATGTTCGTATGTTTAGGTTGCTTCTCAAGTAAAAAAGAGAAGTGCGCTTGAGCTTTTTTCGTAATAAGAATTGAATTCGACATGGTGAATATACAAGTAAATCTATGGGCTGGTTCTCTTCATTATCACTCTTCATAAATTTAAGATCTAGTTTTTTTGTTAAACATTGTACGATATTGTGGTTTAATCGTCGTGTCATCGACTAAAGCTGGTACTATCCTATTGATTACCTTACAATTAATTCGAGAGTATCATTAAGACCCTTCTATACTATAAGTCGTAGAATTATCTAAATCTGATGTATTTTCGAATATTGGATACTTTGCTAACTAGGGAAAAAACAGTAAAGAGATGCACTATGATTAAGTACTATTAGTCATGCCGTTACACCTAATATTTCATCTGAAGTGTTAGTTGACCAATAGAAGTTAACTTTATAGCAATAATTATAAAGATTTTTAGGCCATTTCTCTTTCGATTAATTGGATAAGGATATGGATAATTTTTATATGCATTTCTTGAATGCGATCAGCATAACCGATATGATTGACACGAATTTCAACATCAGCTAAATCTGCAATCTTGCCTCCATTGTTTCCTGTTAACGCAACGGTGCTCATTCCTTTTTTTTTTGCTGTTTCAATTGCCTTTAGAATATTGCGAGAGTTACCTGACGTAGATAAACTAAATAGCACATCACCACTGGTTCCTACTGCTTCTGTGTAGCGAGAAAAAACAGAATCATAACCAAAATCATTACTTACGCAAGATAAGTAACTCGGATCTGAAATAGCAATACCAGGATAGCCTGGGCGACTTTCACGGTAACGTCCTGTTAATTCTTCTGCGAAATGCATAGCATCGCAATGTGAACCTCCATTTCCACAAGATAGCACCTTACCACCTAACTTAAATGAATCAGCAATTAATTTGGCTGCTATTTCAATTTTAATAATATTGCGTTCATCGCTTAAAAAATTATTTAATACGTTATTGGCTTCAGTTAATTCGCTTTTGATTAAATCGTAATACATAGACAATCTTCTATTAAATGAATATCGTTCGTATATTTGGATTGATTGAAGTTGCTACAATCTGTTTATAGAAATAAGATCTAATTGCTTACTAAAGGTTTAATAGTAATAATGACTTCAGTTCACTGATTTCTATGTCTGGTAATAATTTAGCTTGTTTTACGCTCCGATCTTTATCATTGTACCAACATGCCTGAAATCCATTTTGCTTAGCTCCTACAATATCGGTAATTAAGTGGTCACCTATGTGTAAGATTTGCTTAGCGTCTAGTCGTAAGAATTTTCTAGCTTTATCAAACATATCAGCGTAAGGCTTAGCTAAACCATCAGGACCTGCTTTCAGTACTAATTGAAAATATGGAGCCAAGCCTATTTTCTCAACATCAACATTGCCATTTGTGATTGCTACCAACGGTATTTTTTTCGCTAGTAAAGTCATTACACGGTGCGTCTCTCTAGGAACCTCAAATTGGTTTCGTAACTGCGATACTTTTTCTATTGCTGATTCTGCTACTTTAGTTGCTTTTTTCATTTCATAGCCTAACTGCTGTAGTCCTCGTTCTATTTGGCGAAATAGCCAGAGGGTTACATCATGTTCTAATAAAGGTTCTTGATCAGCTAACTTATGTTTGATTTCTTGCCACCATTCGATGGGACGACTGGCCGAAATAGGATGATTCTGATAGAGCCAACTCACCATTTCTTGTTCTAAACGATGCATAACTGGGCGATTGTCATAAAGTGTATCATCTAAATCGAAAGTCATTGCTTTGACGTCAAATAAGCGGCGATAAAAATGCATTTATTCTTTCCTTTTTTTTGCCCTTGGATGAGCTTGATCGTATACTTTAGATAGATGCTGGAAATCTAAGTGAGTATAAATCTGTGTTGTAGAAATATTTTCGTGCCCGAGAAGCTCTTGTACTGCACGCAAGTTACTGCTAGACTCAAGCATATGCGTGGCGAAGGAGTGACGTAGCTTATGTGGACTAATACGACTAGGTACCGATTGTTTTTTTCCCCATTCTGTTAAACGTTTTTGCACATTGCGATGAGAAATTCGTACACCTAACTTAGACGTAAATAGTGCATTTTCATTGTGTTTAGCGAATTGAACGCGTACTTTAATCCATTTTTTTACCCACGTTTTCGCTAATCCGGTAAATGGTACTTTACGTTCTTTATTACCTTTTCCAAGCACTCGAATTTCACCCATGCAAGCACTGATATCGTGTGTGTTAATATTAACCATTTCTGCTAAACGGAGACCTGACCCATACATTAATTCCATCATAGCACGATCACGAATAGAAAGTGGATTATTATCGTTTATTTCAAGTAATTGAAAAATTTCGTTGATGTCAAGATTTTTTGGTAAAGGACGTTCTCTACGAGGGGCTGAAACTTCTTTTGCTGGATTGATGCTTAGCTCACCACGCAGAATTAAAAAATCTAAAAAACTACGCAAGGAGGACAATCGTGTAGCCAGACAGCTGGCTTTCATGCCTTGTCTCATTCCTTTGCTAACTAATTGACGAACTTTTCTAGAATCAACTTGTTTCCATTTTTTAACACCCATCTGAATTAAATGAGAAGTAACAATTTTGAGTTGGTGTTTATAATTTTTCTGTGTATGTAAGCTCAGTCCTTTTTCCTGTTGTAGATATCTATAAAAGCAATCTAAGGATTGTTGGAAGTCACTAAACGTAATTTTGGTAACTTTTTCATTTTTCATATATTTCCCACGAAAAAACGTATGAACCAATATTTCAGAATCTAGATGCGTTTCAACTAAATTTTATTGACGATCCTATTAACCTATCGAAGATATATCGCTCTATTTAAAGATTTTTCTTTTATTCTAACCTGTATTAATTAATTTTTTGAAATTTTATTATTCTCTGAATGGATTCTATAATTTCACAAAAACGTGCTATTTGTTAATGATAAGCAGTGAAACTGTTTTTTTAAATTTCTAGCAAGAAAGTTTACCATCAAAGATATGGATGGCAGGGCCAGTCATATATAATGGTTGGTTGGGACCTTGCCATTGAATACGTAGATCGCCACCTGGTAAATGTACTGTAACTGATGAGTCTAGCAATCCTTGAATGATACCTACTGCAACAGTACCGCAAGCGTTGCTGCCGCAGGCTTGTGTTTCACCTGTGCTACGTTCATAAACACGTAAATGAACTTCCCTTCGGTTAACCACTTGCATAAAGCCAGCATTAACATTTTCAGGAAAACGTTCATGTGACTCCAATAGAGATCCAAGCGTTTCGACATCAACAATATTGACGTCATCGACGACTGTTACTACATGTGGATTTCCAACACTAACTACACCACAGAGTAAGGTATGCTTGTCTATATGTAGAGCATAAATCTTTTCTGTTTGTGTTGCATTAAATGGAATTTGGCTTGGTTCAAAATTAGGTATACCCATATTTACTGTTACTTGACCATCATGTTCAATGTTCAGAAATATTTTTCTTTTTTTCGTGCTAACACTAATATTATGTTTATTTGTTAATCCTTTCATGCGTACGAAACGTGCAAAACAACGTGCTCCATTACCGCATTGTTCTACTTCAGTTCCGTTAGCGTTGAATATACGATAGTGAAAATCAATTTCAGGATCGTATGGAGCTTCGACTATTAATAACTGGTCAAATCCAACTCCTGTATTTCGATTTGCCAAACGTCTGATAAAATCAGGTTGGAAGAAGATTTTTTGAGTAATACAATCAACAACCATAAAGTTATTACCCAGACCATGCATTTTAGAAAAATGAAAGTACATAAGCTAATTACTCCGGCAGTATACGCTCTAAGGCTGCAGATTGTACAATTTTGGATTTTCTGTAGTCTGTAGTGTATCTTTGGGCGTGTAAAGAGGACCAGTCTGCCCGCAGCCCTCAATAGTTAAAATTGAGAGTATAGATAGCAGCGAGAGTATTTTTTTCATTAATTGTATATTGTGATTTATCGATCGAATTCTTCTATAATCGCACTGCGTTTAGGAAAAATTAGGACGGAAACTATGAATAACAGCGAATTCCATCAATTGGCAGATGCACAGATGAGAATCATTGAAGAAACCATGATTCATTCAGATGCTGATATAGATTTCGAAACGTCTGGGAATGTTATGATCTTAGAATTTGGTGATTCTAGTAAAATCATTATTAATCGTCAAGAACTAATGCATGAATTGTGGTTGGCTTCGAAATCCGGTGGATTCCATTTCAAGCTAATTGGAAATAAATGGAGTTGCTCGAAAACGAGCATCGAATTGCTCGATATGGTTAAAAAAGAATGTGAAAAATATATTGGAAAAAAAATCAACTGGACTTGAGCCGTAGGTTGTGAACGAGGATGCAATCATGAATCCTTCATGATTTATGATGGTTTTCTAGTAAGTAACTACTAAGTTGTTATTATTGCTAACCATAGGGTAATGCAGATTTTTCTTGTTTTTTTATGGATGTGATTTTGCAGCATTGCGGAAAATTAAAGTTAATTATTTGAAATGAGCACTGATCTATCATTTTTAGATCGGTGATTAATTCCAGTTTGGTTGAACCTGTTCAAAACATAAATCTTGAAAATTTTTGGGTGTCTGCAAAGAAAAATTGTATTGAGTTTATAGATGGTAAGGGGATTAATTATTTCAGGAATTTGGAATGTTTTCCTCTTTAAATAATCCTACACTAATAAAATGAAAGGTAATTGATCTGTGATTAGTTTAATTAATCTAAATACACTCATAGAAATGAATAGAATTTCTCATTTGGTTGATATGTCTGTCCGTGGTGTGCGAAAAAATAAACTGTGAATTTGTTTTGTAATTTGGGTTAACCTAGTGAGTACGGATCAATACAATAAGTTGAATGAGAGTTCATAGTGGGTTTGGTAAACTTTGCGAGTTTAGTGCTTTAACTTCATCAGGTAGTAGTTCAAATGCAGTGTAAAGTTTATGTGCTAGCATACTTACATCTCGGGGGTTAATAGTTGATCCAATACTTTTGCATTGAATTAAATAGTGATAGCTCAGCATCAACGCATCAAGTAATGCGTTCTGTATCGTTCTTGCTTGTTCAGCTTGCCAATTTTGGTGATTATCTAATTTCCTAACCGTTGTTTCATTCCAATTCCATTCAGAGATAATATCAACTAGCACTTTACGGCGCCAGGTATCAGAACCAATTTTTGGTTTATAAGAAAGCTTTTCATGAGTTTTCAGATAGAAACAACGGCGAATTAAATGCAGGCGAGAGTCATCTCCAATACACTTAAGGTAGTTAGTGATCTTTTGAAGCATTAAGTAATATGGATCCATTTCATGTAGATCTTGTGATTTTGCAAAAAAATGACGTTTGACATCTATGCTTAAAAGTCGAGTGTGTGGATGTTCCCATGAATATGCTTCTAGCAAAGTAGCCTTTAATACCGATTTATATGGTGCATCGATACTCTTATAGAGTTGCCAAAGATTTGAAGAGAAATACTCTTCTGCAGGGATATAGGTAAGTTTACCAAAATCAAGCCATTCACTGCTTCTTATATAACCTAGGTCATATAAATTCTCTACGTATTCATCGTAATATGCGTCCATATTTGGAGGTACAATTTGCCACAGCAACCTTTTTCCTGCTAAGCGTACAGCTGAACGATAAAATTCGTCAAGCAACAATAAATGTTGAGAGGATCTACTGTTACTGACAGCCATTTCTTTCGAGTGGTCGTTTCTGAAGTATTCTTCGTCCATCAAAAAGAAATTTACTTCAACTTCTTGTTTTTTTGCCCAATCAGTAATTAATAGACACTTGTTTGTTAAATTGTTACGTTGTTCATTACTCATTTTAGGAGATACACTTACCCAAATATCTAGATCGCTGGATGTATTTTGAGCAATAGATGAAGTGCTACCCATAGCGTATAGACCTAATATCTCTTCCGCTTCAGTACTCTCAAATTTCTGATCAGTTCTTAACTGGACATCTCTTATAAATTGTTGCTGAATTTTATTAAGCTCTAATCCATATACACCGCATGGTACATCGGGACTATAATAGCCAGGAATGGCAGGGTGATTAAAATGGAGTAACGCAGGGACGAGATGGAACACGTTTCGGCTTTGTAAATTCATAAGTAAAAGTGCACGTTCAATGCGTTGTTGATTTAGATCGTCTAATCTCCGAACTAAAGTCTTCATATAGGCTTGCAAAGCTAATTCCTTGATTGTATTATAAATAGGTATTTTTATGATATTGCATTCCAATCGTTGTATAGCAGATACTATGTTGCTTTCATAGAATGGTAAAGGGGTTTATTTCACCTGCGCTGTTTTATTTATATTGATTTGTTTTAGCAGATTCGTTTAGGTGTTTCAGTTAATATTCATAGCAGCTATTTTCTAAATAATTTAAAGAGACCTTAATGATACAAGCAATGCCTATCCGAATTGCTACACGTAAAAGTCCGCTAGCATTATGGCAAGCTCATTATGTTAAAAACGCACTAAAAGCAAAATATCCTGGATTGGAAATTGATTTAGTGACTATCGTGACTAAAGGTGATGTCATTTTGGATACTCCTTTAGCTAATATTGGTGGTAAAGGGCTATTCATAAAAGAGTTAGAACTGGCTATATTGGAAAATCGAGCAGATTTAGCTGTTCACTCAATGAAAGATGTACCGGTCACTTTACCTGATGGTTTAGGTTTGGTTGCAGTTTGTGAGCGCGAAGATCCTCGCGATGCGTTTATTTCTAATATCTACGCTTGCATTGATGATCTACCACGAGGCGCGGTTATTGGTACATGTAGTCTACGCAGACAGTGTCAAATTAAGGAATATCGTCCTGATATTGTGATCAAAGAACTCCGGGGTAATATAGATACTCGTTTAGATAAACTTGATGCTTGTAAATATGATGCTATTGTTCTTGCTTCAGCTGGTTTAAAGCGTCTAAAACGTCAAGATCGTATTCGTAGTTTTATAGAACCAGAAAAATCTTTACCTGCGGCAGGGCAAGGTGCTATTGGGATTGAATGTCGTCTTGATGATAAGAAATTATCTCAACTTCTTGCTCCATTAAACCACCAGGATACCGTTGATCAGATTTTATGTGAGAGGATTATTAATTTTGTTTTACAAGGATGCTGTCGAGTGCCAATTGGTAGTTATGCACTATTAGATGGCGATACTATTTGGTTGCGTGCTTTAGTAGGCAAACCTGATGGTTCTTTGATTGTGCGAGGGGAGATTAAAGGTTTTCGTAAAGATCTGGAGACGCTAGGAGTTGAGTTAGCTAATAAATTATTGAATGATGGCGCCCGTGAGATTTTATCTAAATTTTACTCTAGGGATAAAAGTTATGATGGTGTTGGTTACTCGTCCAGGTAAACAGGGATGGAAATTGTGTCAACTGTTAACGCAGCATAATATTGCTTCTATCCATCATCCGTTGATTTCTATACAATCGGAGCCGAGTTTATCGGATTTTGGATCAGAATTGTATGAGTTCGATATAATCATCGCAATTAGCCAGCATGCCGTAATTTGTGTTCAGGAAGCTCTTATTAATTCCTCTTTTGTTTGGCCCAAGTCTGCTGTCTATTTTGCTATTGGTGAAAAAACTGCAAAAATTTTAAGCAGAGTAACTCAGAAGAAGGTGTACCATCCGAGCCAAAGTGGTAGTGAAAATCTTTTAGCTATGCCTAAATTGCGTAATGTAGAAAAAAAAAGAATTTTGATACTACGTGGTAATAGTGGAAGAGAACTCATTTTTGACACGCTGTTCAGACGCCAAGCGATAGTAAGGTATCAGCAAACATATCGACGAGCTCTTATACCATTTAATTCTCACACTCAAATTTTGCACTGGAAAAATAATAATGTTGATACTTTAGTTGTGACAAGTATTGGTCAGCTTCAATTTTTGTTGTCTCAAATGAAGTCATATAGAATTTGGTTGCAAGATCTTGTTTTGTTTGTACCAAGTGTGCGTATTGTTGTTGAGGCGGAGAAAATGGGATTTACTCGCGTTATAAACAGTAGTAGTGCATCGAATTTGAAAATAATAGAAGCTATTCAGATGTATAAATAAGATAGAGTATATTTTAACGATAAACAAAAGTTAGAAATGTGGGATGATGAGTTCAGTGAAGTATAAGGTTGTATTAGTCACTATTGTTACATTTTTAATATTAACGACCGGTGCTTTTATTTTTCAAATATATAGAAAAAGCGCACAATACGAGGCACAAATTTCGGAACTTAGTGCCCAATTAGATTTAATTCAAGAGAACATGGGGTTAATAGAGAGAAGTGTTTTACATAAAACAACAGAGATTACCAATAGAGTAGAAACCGTTTTTTCTCAACAAAGAAAGAACATTGAGAATGTCCGGCTTCTTCTTGATGATGTTAAAATTCTTCGTCCAAAAGATTGGTTGTTAGCTGAAGTTCATTATCTTGTTAGGTTAACAGAAAAAAAACTCTTTTTCGAACATGATGTTATTAGTGCGATAAGACTGATGGAAAGTGCTGACCAGCGTATCGCTGCCTTGGATGATTTAGGTTTAGTTTTTTTACGAGAAGCCATATCAGATGATATTCTGAAACTTAAACAAGTTTCTCCGATTGATCGCCACAGTCTAGTTCTTAGTCTTATTAATCTGCAAAAAAAAGTTGATAATCTTCCTCTCATTAATTACACGCTGTTAAGTGACGCACTTGAAAGCAAAGAAACGGCACTGCAAGATACTAAGGGCTGGCAGAGTCATTTGAAAACGTCACTAAAAGATTTCTTAAAGATTTTCTTTACCTTTAAGACTTATAGTGGCGATTCTATTCCGCTTTTATCTCGTCAGACACACATTTATGTAAAAGAAAATATCAAATCAAAAATTGAAACGGCTATTAATTCGGTTTACGCACAGCAGAATGAGATTTACATTACATCTTTAAACGTTGTTGCAAAGTGGTCGTTAATTTCTTTTGAGCAGCAGGATAGTGCTGTTATGGAATTCAATAAACTTTTGGATGAATTAACTGAACAAAGTCTTCTTTTTGAGTATCCAGAAAAACTTCAAACTTCAAATATAATATCTGATGTAGTCGCTGATCGTTTTTATACTCCTATAAGTGTAAAGGACAATCAGTAATGTTTAAATTATTTTTGATATTCATTTTGCTTGGTATTGGATTATTTTTAGGTACGCAATATTCCGAGCAGCAGGGTTATGTATTAATTTCTGCTGGAAATTCAATACTTGAGATGAGTGTAACAACCTTAGTTTCATTAGTAATTGGTTGCTTATGTACTGTATTTGTTTGTCTGTCTTTAATTAAAAAAGTATTGCGTATAAGTTTAAGTATTTGGAACTTATCAAACATTTCCAAGCTAGAAAAATCGTATCATTGTACGAATGAAGGTGTTATCAAGTTATTTGAAGGGGATTGGAAAGCAGCGGAGAAAAACGTTCTTCGTTTTTCGGATCATCACGATACTCCGTTATTATGTTATTTAGTTGCCGCTAAAGCTGCACAAGAAATGGGAAATAAGAGAAAACGCGATCAATATCTTGACTTCGCTTCTCAGCAGAAGAACTCTCAGCTTGCAGTAGAGCTCACTAAGGCAAAGCAAAAAATTGATGAATCAGAATTTAGTCTTGCTTTTGATATCTTAATAAATTTAAAAAAAGAGTATCCGAATAATTGTATTTTATTAAATTTACTCAAATTGGTTTATCTTCAGCTTAATTTATGGAGGCCTTTGCTTGATTTGTTGCCTGCTTTAATTAAAGTTAGGCTGATTAATTTAGAAGAGAAACATAAGCTTATACAAAGAGCACAGTGTGGTTTATTATCTGACATTGCTCAGGAAAAAGGTAAGCAGGGTTTAATTGACTATTGGAATCAATTGCCTCAAAAAAGTAAATCTGATTCTCATTTAATGTATTGTTTCGCCAAACAACTAATCATTTGTAAAGCTGATTCTGAAGCTTATGTTGTAGTGAAAAAAGCTATTGAGAAATATCCTTATTCATCTGTTTATTATGAATTACTTCCAGAGATGAGTTTAACGGATAGTCGACCTGCAATACTGTTTTTAAAGCACTGTTTAAAAAGAGATGGGAACAATTCCGCTGTGCATGGTGCTATTGCACGGTTTTATATACGAGACAAGAATTGGAATGAAGCTCGACGACATTTAGAAAAATGGGTCCTATCCATTCATTGAGCATGAACTATATTTTTCAGCGGTTTTCTGCAGTGTAGAATTTTTATTCACAATGAAAATTTTCTGTGTTGCGATATACAGAATTTAGGTTTTATTCCTTTTCTCGTCAGTTGATTTAGTAAGAGTTACATAATGTTTTAAATTTGTTTTTTGTTTTATGTGGAGCTTTTAATTACGTGATTTTAGACAAACTGTGTGCCTATTGGCGAATTATGCGTATGGATCGTCCAATAGGTTTAATGCTTTTAATTTGGCCTACATTGTGGTCCTTAATTATAGCTTCTGAGGGTAAACCTAAGCTAAGTATTTTGGTGATCTTTATAGTAGGCGCCATTTTGATGCGTTCGGCTGGTTGTGTGATCAATGATCTTGCAGATCGTAAGATTGATGGTTATGTTAAAAGAACCCGGGATCGTCCTATACCTTCTGGTTTAGTTTCTACTGTAGAAGCTATTTTTCTTTTTTTTCTGTTAAGTATTTTTTCTTTTTTTCTCATAGTTAACACTATGAATGCATTGACTGTTAAATTGTCTTTTATTGGGATTATATTAGTTTGTGTTTACCCATTTATGAAGCGTTTTACTCACTTATCGCAGCTTTTTTTGGGGTTAACTTTTAGCTGGTCTATTCCGATGGCCTGGGCTGCTGAAACAAATGAGCTTTCGATGATGGTTTGGTATATATTTACTATTAATTTTTTTTGGACTGTTGCTTATGATACCCAATATGCAATGGTAGATAGGGATGATGATCTTAAGGTTGGGGTTAAATCTACTGCCATACTATTTGCTCATTTTGATAGAATGATTGTTGGAGGATTGCAATTAATCATTATGATCATGTTGATTATGTTGGGTATTTTTTATGAATTTGTCAGTTATTTTTATTGGATTCTTTTTATTATAGGTGTTTTATTTATATTTCAACAACGACTGATCAAAGATCGTAAACGGGAAAATTGTTTTAAAGCTTTCTTAAACAATAATTATGTAGGCATCAGCATCATGATGGCATTACTGATTGCGTTTCATAATTAAGCCTTTGTTTTGTTATCAATTGATTACTTCTGAATTGAATATTT
>NZ_JGVK01000012.1 GCF_000731795.2 Candidatus Photodesmus blepharonis
TTGAAAGCACCGGTCTTGAAAACCGGCATATGTGAATAACGTATCTAGGGTTCAAATCCCTATCTCTCCGCCACCTATCTAAAATAGGGGTCGCACATGTTGTGATGAGATGTCATCTAAGTATTCCAGTATCATCATTTTAGCTTCGGTAGTAGTTTTTTGTACTGGAATTTCTAGATGACTTTTTAATTTGCTGAAGCTAGAAGAAGGTATTTTTTTTGAATCTTTTTGGTTACGATCAATATCTATCCATAGTTTAAGAGCCCCATTAGTTCTGCGCGCAATGAATTCAAGTCCACGCCAACAACCGTAATAAGGTCCTGGGATTGGTATAAATTCAAATTTTTGCATAAAAGGTAAATCGTCAAAACCTTGAACTGTTTTGCATACTACTTTTCGTATTCGTAAACTTTGTTTTTCTAATGTACTAAAAATGCTATCCATTAATGGATCAGGACGTACAGTCAAAATTTTTTTATTTATTAAATCAATCTTCATTGAGATTTTCATTTTGCTTTCTAACCAAACTTTAGCATTACCAATTGTTACTGGTGTATTCCATGGAACGTTTAGAGTAGTACTAAAATTTCTAATTTTTCTAGCTTCGATGAGAAACTCGTATGGCGAACTCCATTCGCTTAAAGTATATGATTGCTTGATTTTTTTGTTTTGTTCGTTATTGTTTTTGCTTGAATTATTGAATATTTTTTCAGTGTAGCAACAGCATAGTTTTAACCCGATATAATCTATTTTTTCCTTTTTACATCCACCATAAACATGAATTGTGATATTCGTATTTTGACCTGGGAAAAGAATCTCTTGCTTTAAGCTTGAATCAACTTTTGCAGAACCAATAGCGAAATTTGTAAGAGTTTTTTTAAATAATGACATCAGTACCTCCTATTTAATTCCTTTTTTAAAATTCAAGTACCCTTTTCACATTATTTTTGCTTTTTTATAGAAATTTATTTTAGATTACTAATTGATATATGGGATACTGGTTGGTCGATTCTCAATGCGGCAAACAAAAGGGATCGAGTGATTATATTTATTTTCAATAGTTTTTTTGTGATTAGAATTTCTATTCTGAGATGGTTTTCTTAATTTGATTAAGAAGATTAAAAATCGTAGTATTAGACCTAGTATATATGCTTCGCATAATTTTAAAAAATTTATCGTATTTTTTGAAAAATTATTTCAAGATTTTCTTTTATATTTCTAAACATGAGAATTTGTTGAATGCAGAGTAATTAGGGTGTACTCAAAAGGAAATGATAAACTTCGTGAATCAGGATCAAATTGATATCAAAGATATTACTCTAAAAAAGTTTACTTCGAGTACGTATAAAAGAAATATTGATCGACTGAATCCTAGCAATCGAATTTACGTTAGAAAAAGTAAAGGTACTTTTCAAAGGTTGCGTCGTTTTATTGCTACTTTTTTGTTGTTAATTTTCTTTTTTATGCCATGGGTGTCCTATGGTGAACGTCAAGCTATTTTATTAGATATCGTCGAACAACAATTTAATTTTTTTTCTGTTACTTTTTATCCGCAAGATTTAACGTTATTAGCATTTTTCTTTTTGATTGCAGCTTTTGGTTTGTTGTTTTTAACTACTTTTTTTGGGAGAATCTGGTGTGGTTATCTTTGTCCGCAAACAGTTTGGACATTTATCTACATTTGGTTTGAAGAAAAACTTGAGGGTCCTGCTAATAAACGTCGTCAACAGGATCTTAATAAACTTACTATTCAATTAGTTATTAAAAAAACAGTTAAACATGTTGTTTGGCTAATGATAGCCTTACTAACAGGTTTTACTGTTGTTGGTTATTTTATATCGGTGGAGAATCTAATAATTGATTTTTTTGCTTTAAATTTTAGTTTTTGGTCCACTTTTTGGGTATTGTTTTTTTCAGGATGTACTTACATTAACGCTAGTTGGATGCGTTCAATTATCTGTGTTCATATATGTCCTTATGCTCGATTTCAGTCTGTGATGTTTGATAGAGATACTTTTGTTGTTAGCTATGATTTTCAACGTGGTGAAAATCGTGGACCTCGATCACGTAAAATAAACCCTAAAGTTTTAGGCTTTGGTGACTGTATTGATTGTGATCTGTGTGTGCAAGTGTGTCCAACAGGTATTGATATTCGTAATGGTTTGCAATACGAATGTATTAATTGTGGTGCTTGTGTTGACATATGTAATAAAACTATGGCTCATATGGGTTATAAAAAAGGGCTCATTGGTTATACTACTGAACGTCGTTTATCAGGTCATTATACGAAGATACTTAGACCTAAATTATTTGTATATAGTGGAGTTTTTCTGATAATGTTAACTTGTTTTGGAATGCAGCTTTCTTCTGTTGATTCCGTAGGTTTAAGTGTTTTGCGAGATCGCAATAAATTGTTTAAAGTTAATAACTTAGGTGAAGTTGAAAATACTTATATACTTAAGATTATTAATAAGACGCAACGAGTACAAGAATATAGATTGAATGTTAAAGGTTTTTCTGATGTTTCGTGGTATGGTAAGAAAAGTGTAAAAGTGAAACCTGGAGAGATATGTAACTTACCTATGAGTCTTGGGGTTTATCCAAACGAATTAAATTTACCGGTCACGGCTATTCGTTTTGTACTTTCAGACACTCAAAATTCTAATTTTGAAGTAGAAAGTCGATTTGTTAAATGGATGAATTAACTAGATAAAGCATTTGTTTATTCTCTTTTATTAAGTATATCTTTTTGATATTCAAGTTTTGTTTTTTTCGTAAGTAGATCTTAATCTATAAAACGGAGTTCAATAATGAAGAATTTTTTTTCACTGGGAATTGCTTTGTTAATGATGTTTAATTTAACTGCTAACTCTGCTAATTATAAGGTAAATGAGCATTACAAGGTATTAAGTTCAGAAATCTTTTCCGAAAGACCGAGCATCATTGAATTTTTTTCATTTTACTGTCAGCATTGTAGTTCTTTTGAGGCTGTAATGGAAAAATTAAAAATTAAATTTTCTGACAACGTGAAGATTAATAAAAATCATGTTTCCTTTATGGGTGGCACGATGGGAAAAGCGATGGGTAAGGCCTATGCAACTATGGTTATTCTCAAAATTGAGAACAAAATGGTTCCAGTATTGTTTAATCGTATCCACGATATGCGTAGCACACCTAAAAATGAAGCAGAATTACGTCAAATTTTTCTTGATGAGGGCATTGATCCCGTACAATATGACAAGGTGTTTAGTAGTTTTGCTGTTGATGGAATGGTACGTTTTTTTGATAAACGTTTTCGAAATGCTAACCTTTCCTCAGTTCCGGCGATTATTGTAAATGGTCGTTATCTTATTCAAGCTAAGTCGGTTCAAACCATAGATGAGTACTTTGATTTAGTTGATTATTTACTGCAATTGAAATAGTGAATGTCCATGCTTTAATGTCTTTTCAAGCGGCGAGCAAACCAAACTGCTAATCCTACTATGGTTATGTTGCTAATCATTATGACTATGATATTACGTATGTTTTTTTTCTTATTTTGTTGTATTTTCAATTTACTTTCTTCTACCTCTTGAATTAATTTGTAGTCCATTTGTTTTAATATTCTGTAGTTTTTTTCTATTATAAAGTGTAATGGACGATTAGAATCCATATCGTTTGCATATATACTACTATACAAATTAAGTGTTCCTACTGTTCCTTTGTTTGCAAGATTTAGAATTAGTGTCATTTCTCTCTCTTTTGTCGTATTTTGAATTATTGTTGATGTGTTTTTGTTATCAAAATATTCGACTGATGCTGTTAAAGAACCGGGTGCGATTGTTTCTTTTTTTCCAGAGAAAACAATTTGATGTGAGTTTTTGTTTATTCCTTGGATAAAATTAGTTTTTATAGGATTAGGATAGATAGAAACTATTTGTTCTTCAGATCTTAGAAAAATATCATTACTTGAAGTAATCTCAACACGATATTTTCCTGGTTGAGATCTAATGATTAATGGAACGGTAAATATGCCGTCTCCTGGATATTCATCAAATTTTTTACCATTATCGGCAAACTCATCAGTTATTTCCGCTATTGGTAGAATGTTTTGTTCTAATGCGTTGTCTTCTGAAGTTAATTTATGGAAAGTAACTTTTAATTTCACGTTATCTAAAAAATCCTTTATTAGTAAAGGGTTACCTTGATTGAGCAATTGTGCTTTGAACTTAATGATTTCACCATTAAATAAACGTTTCGGTAAAGTGTCTGCTTGGAGTGTCAAGTTAGAAACAAGTTGAATTTTATTCTGACTATCAATTTTTCCGATAGCCTGCCATGGTCCAGGCATTGGTTTTTCAATAGATATAATATCCATCAATGAGTTTTGATACCAGTGAACATTTTCTGGGTTACGCCATGCATAATATTTTTTACCATCAGGCCGAACTAAAATAGCAGGTTGTGATTGTTTTATGCGACGAATGATGAAAGTAATTCGTTCAACGGTAGGATCAACTCGAAAACGATTATTGAGCAGCGACATTGAAAGTTCTTTTTCATTATTTTCTTCACTAAAGCTATTGCTTGTACCAAACAATATAATTAATGCTAATGTTAATGCAGTAGCGTTAAATTTAAACATTCTACCTCCCAATAAATAATGAGGTTACCTGGATTTTTTTAAAATCAACCTTCGAGTAAACGGTCAAATTTTGAAGTAGTTTTTATTTTCCAGCAATTTAGGCTTTGTCTCTTCCACTCGATCCCCATAGGCAAGCACCTGTCTTTTTCATAGCATCTAATCTTGTTTTATGTGTTTTTATTTCATCGGTTGTTGCATATAGAATTTTGAGTTTTTTTTGTTTATTCGCTGTATTATTTTGTAGCCATTTTTCATTACAACTATTTCTTAATCCGGAGGTAAGCTGCAAATTGCTTTGCCCTCCTGTCATTGCTAAATAAACCCCAGCAAGAATTTTTGCATCAAGTAATGCTCCGTGAAAAGTGCGGGTAGAAATATCTAGAGCGTAATGTTTAGCTAAAGAATTAAGGTTTTTTCTTGTTGGCATTTTTGGCATTTTTTTAGCCATTTCGAGTGTGTCAGTTACTTCACAGTAATCGATTATTTTACCAATTTTCTTATTGAGCATTAGAAATTCATGATCAATAAAACTTATATCGAAAGGAGCATTGTGAGCTACAAGTTCAGAATTTTTAATAAACTCTAAAAATTCTTCATGAATGTCATGATATTCGGGTTTATCAGATAGGAATGCATTGGTAATTCCATGTACTTCGATCGATTCAGGTTGAATTACACAGTTTGGCTTAATATAGACGTGGAAGTAACGTCCAGTTAATTTACGATTAATTATTTCAATAGCACCGATCTCGATAATACGATGTCCGTAACAAGGTGCTCCACCTTTTTTGTTTATACCAGTTGTTTCAGTGTCTAGAACAACAACACGTTTATTTTTAGAATTATTTCTAGCATTCATAGTAAATTGTATGTAAGACTGTTCAGATGATATATCTTAATCATATCAAATTGTGATGAAGCAAGTGAAAATTTTTACTGATGGTTCCTGCTTAGGTAATCCAGGTCCTGGTGGTTATGGTGCTATTTTGCGTTATAATCATATAGAGAAAATATTAACTCAAGGTTATGTTCTTACGACGAATAATCGTATGGAGATGCTAGCAGTTGTTGTTGCGTTGCAAACCTTAAAAGAACCTTGTAACGTTGTTTTAACAACAGATAGTCAGTATGTATGCCAAGGCATTAATAAGAAGTGGATATACCTTTGGAAAAAACATGGTTGGAAGAGAGCGAATAAAAGAAAAGTCAAAAATATTGATCTTTGGGAAGCACTGGATAAAGAAGCCATTTTACATCAAATAGATTGGCGTTGGGTCAAGGGTCATAGTGGCCATAGAGAAAATGAAATATGCGATGAGTTAGCACGCATGTCTGCAGCAAACCCTACTGAGAAAGATACCGGTTATCAATACTAGTTAACGAAAGATGACCAATTTTTTCCTTTGTTTAGTCTATAACTTGCATTCATTGGAAATAAAGAGCGTTTTAATTCCCAGTGTGACTTGATTGGCTTGATCGGGTAGGTTCGTTTTCTTGCCACAATGAAATACAAGCTTCTGATTGGTGTGCTCCAATCACCTAGGTTGTTTTCAAACCAAGTCCATATGTTTTGGTAATATTGCATAGGAAACAATGCATATAAATCACAATGAATTACTTGATAATTAAGTAACGTTAACCACTCTTTAAGCCGGTAAGGTGTAAACATATACTTATTTTGTAGCAAATTTTTTTTTCTCCATGGAATCCAGCCTGCTAGCCCAGCGAAGCTGATAGGATTGAATCCTGTTAAGATCAAGTAACCGTCGTCAATCATAACTCGGTCAACCTCACGCAATACAAGATGTGGATTATTACAGTAGTCAAGTTGATGTGACATGATGATTGCGTTGAATGTTTTTTCTAAAAAAGGTAAGTTTTTTTGATTTGCAATGACGTTGCATAAAGGATTGTGGATGTCTAAGTTCACTTGATGTTGAATATTACAGTGATGACTAAGCAGTTCACAACTGAGTCCACCTAATTTGAGCATGTGCTCTCCAAATAACTTATGGTACCACTCATCTAAACGAGCTTGGATTGATCCGCTTATCCATCGACCATTCTTAAGCTGTAACCACGAAGTGGGCTTTTCAAATTTTTTTTTGTTGTGTATTACTGCTTTCATCAATCACCCGTTTTACCCTTAATGATAGATTTAACGGTGTTTTCTACATTAAATGTGGCATATGCATTTTATAAACAACGATCTAGCGTTGCACCACTATCTAACCCTGCCTACTTATACTATATCTTAGAACATTTTGCAGTAAAATAATTTAGTCAAATTGATATGTGCTATCTAATTTGAGATTCTATCTACGATCTATCTTTACTAATAGCGGTTTTTAAGATCTGTTTAAAATTATTATTTTTTTAGCATAGGACTCATGCGTAAGCGCTTTTATCTTTAGAAGAGGTACGTATAATTAAGTTTTGCCCGATTCGGATCTTGTTATGCAAGAGTTCATTGCTCTTTTTAATTGCTTCGACTGTGGTACTATATTTTTTCGCAAGCATGCTTAAATTATCTCCAGGTTTTACCTGGTAATGGATTAGTTTCATGTTTTTTCTACATTTTTTTTTAATTTTTTCTTGGAAGTTTTTGATAGAATCTACTGGTAAAAGCAGCTGATAAGGACCGTCGGGTCCTGTAGCCCATTGATTGTAGCCTGGATTTAAATTTTGTAGTTTTTTAATTGATATGCCTGCATAGTTGGCAGCTGTGGCTAAATCTAGTTGCTCTTTAGGATCTATTAGTGTAACTACAGCTTTATTTTTGATAACTGGAATATCAATTCCATACTTTTTTTGATTGGCAATCACATCTGCTAACGCAAGTAATTTTAATATATAGTTACTCGTTTCTTTCGGTAAATCGAGTGATAAAAGATCAGTGGATTTACCGAGTTTATTGTTTTTTTGAATTGCTCTGGACATGCGTCCCCCACCACTATTGTAAGCAGCAATTGCTGTAGTCCATTGTCCATCAAAGCGTTTATTCAAATAGGTTAAGTGATCTAGTGCTGCTTCTGTAGCAGCTGAAATATCACGTCTTCCATCGTACCAAAAGTTTTGTTTTAAGCCATACATTTTTCCTGTACTTGGTACAAATTGCCAAAGTCCAGATGCACTATAGCTTGAGTATGCAAGTACATCAAATGAGCTTTCGACAATGGGAATAAGAGCAATTTCTAATGGCATATTACGTTGTTCAATCTTATTGATAATAAGATATAGAAATGGTTCAGCACGTTTGGATACTACTTTCAAATGATTAGGGTGATCAATGTACCAATTTCGATAATACTCTACAATTTTATGGTTTGGAATATCCATCTTCAGTTGCATTGCAATACGTTGCCAGACATCTTCTTGAAAGTGAGGAGCAATAGTTGATGTTGAACTTATTTTTTCTGAGTCAAGTTTTGGTTCAGATAAGTCTGCATTTTGCTTTTTAGGCATAGTAATTGATGATGAATCAGTTATAATAGATAGAGGTTGTTCGAAAAATTGGATCAGCTGACATCCCGTTAAGCATAATGTAATAATCAGATTGTATTGTATTCGCATTTTATATGCCTAATATTTTGGGAAAATAGTTGTCGATGATAGTCAACTTTCATGAGGAACGAAAGGGATAAAATATTAAAGTTTATTTTTGTCCAGAGTATTGGAAGGTATTTTCCCTATCGGTGAAATGAGATTTCAAAAGTTTTATTTCAAGATTGTATATGAAATATTCAATTAGATATTAGTAGAAGAAAGTATCTAGATGGTTGTGAAGTTCCGTTTTTTTTAAAAATTCTAGAAAATTTTGATCAAATATGGCTGTATAAGTTACTTGATAAGAGGTAGTTTTGGACATTTTTTTAAAAAAAGAGGAAGTTTCCGAACTTCGTACTATTCAAGATATGATTCGTTGGACTGCAAGTTGTTTTAATGCTTCTAACTTGTTTTATGGTCATGGCGCAGATAATGCTTGGGATGAGGCTATCCAGCTTATATTACCAACATTATATCTATCGATTAATGTACCTCAATATGTACTCGGTTCTAGATTGACCACTAGCGAACGTATCTTTATTGTTGAACGTGTTATTAGGCGTATCAACGAGCGCATTCCAACTTCTTATTTAACTAATAAGGCTTGGTTTTGTGGATTAGAGTTTTTTGTGGATGAACGCGTGCTAATACCTCGTTCACCAATTGCTGAACTAATTGAAAGACAATTTTATCCGTTTTTGTTGGCGAAACCTCGGCGAATTATGGATTTGTGTACGGGAAGTGGCTGCATTGCAATTGCCTGTGCCCATCTTTTTCCAGAAGCGGAAATTGATGCAATTGATATTTCAATGGATGCACTACAGGTAGCTGAACAAAACATACAAAGTTATGGTATGGATCATCAGGTTTTTCCTATTTGTTCAGATTTATTTCATGACTTACCAAAAGAGCGATATGATTTAATCATATCAAATCCACCATATGCAGACGAAGAAGATATGAACAATCTTCCGCATGAATTCAGTCATGAACCAACATTAGGTTTATCTGCTGGAACTGATGGCTTAAAATTGGTGCGTTGTATTCTTGCGAATGCAGCGAATTACTTAAGTGATACTGGTATTTTGATCTGCGAGGTTGGCAATTCGATGTTGCATGTAATAAAAGAATATCCATATATTCCATTTACGTGGATCAAATTTAAAAATGGTGGTCATGGTGTATTTGTAATTACTTATGAGCAAATCTCAAAGTACACTAATTAATTTTTACTATATACCAGTTAATAGAAAATATTTCGGCTTTAAGAATAATTGGGATAATAATCATGGTAGGAAATAGTATAGGGGAAAGTTTTCGAGTCACTACTTTTGGAGAAAGTCACGGTATTGCGTTGGGATGTATCATTGATGGATGTCCTCCAGGTCTTGCTATTACAGAAGAAGATTTGCAATATGATTTAGCGCGTCGTCGTCCGGGTAGTTCACCTTACGTGACACAACGCAGCGAAGCTGATGAAGTAAAAATTCTATCTGGTGTCTTTGAAGGTAAAACTACAGGTGTTTCCATTGGCTTATTAGCTACAAATACTGATTCGCGTTCCAAAGATTACTCAGATATTAAAAATAAGTTCCGTCCAAATCATGCTGATTACACTTATTACCAAAAATATGGTATTTACGATCATCGTGGAGGAGGGCGCTCTTCAGCTCGTGAAACTGTGATGCGTGTCGCTGCAGGCGCGATTGCAAAAAAGTACCTAAAGGAAAATTTCAATGTAGAAGTGCGTGCTTACTTAGTTCAAATGGGTGCTGTTGTAATTGATAAGATTGATTGGGATGAGATAGAAAATAATGCCTTTTTTTGTCCAGATATTGATAAAGTTGATGCGTTTGAACAATTAATTTATGATTTGAAAAAGGAAGGCGATTCGATTGGTGCTAAATTACAAGTGGTCGCAATCAATGTACCTGTAGGATTAGGTGAACCCATATTTGATCGCCTAGATGCAGATATTGCTCATGCTCTTATGAGCATCAGTGCAACCAAAGGTATTGAAATTGGTGATGGTTTTAATGTCATCGAACAGAAGGGAAGTAAACAGCGTGATTTGCTTACACCCGATGGCTTTTCTAGTAATCATGCCGGTGGTATCCTAGGAGGTATATCTACTGGTCAAGAAATTGTTGTTAACATTGCTTTCAAGCCAGCTTCAAGTATTTTGTTTCCTGCTCAAACCATTAGCAAAAATGGAGAGTTAACGCAGATCGCTGCTAAAAAAAAAGGTCGTCATGATCCCTGTGTAGGTATTCGTGCGGTGCCTGTTGTGGAAGCTATGCTCGCAATTGTTTTGCTCGATCATCTATTACGTCATCGTATTCAAAATTTTAGTGTGGAAACTACAACTCCAAAAATTTAGCTATCATTTTTTTTGAGAATAATCTTGAATTTCGTGTAGTGAATACACAATAGAGATAAATTAACATTAAAGTTAATAGCTACGCATTAAGAGCAAAAACAAAAATTCGACAACAGTATTTTTAGATGATATAAGGACGCAAAGAGTAAATTTTGTATACTCTTATGCTATTTTATATGTATCTAACATAGATATTGTAACGAGATAATTTTAATAAGAACAATGTTAAGTTTTGATTTTTTTT
>NZ_JGVK01000013.1 GCF_000731795.2 Candidatus Photodesmus blepharonis
AAAAAAAAGAAATGAAGCAAAAAGTAGTTCGTATTTCCGATATTTTAGTTGCCAACGATAAGCCGTTTACTCTGTTTGCTGGCGTAAATGTTTTAGAATCTCGCAAATCAGTTTTAGATGTTTGTGAGCATTGTGTAAAAGTGACAAACAAGATAGGTATTCCGTATGTGTTTAAAGCTTCTTTTGATAAAGCAAACCGAAGCTCTGTGTATTCTTATCGTGGACCTGGTATTGTAGAGGGGATGGAGATTTTTCAAGAATTGAAAAATCTTTTTGATGTAAAAATTGTTACCGATGTTCACACTGAAGCTCAAGCCAAACTAGTTTCTGAGGTTGTTGATGTTATTCAGCTACCGGCGTTTTTAGCTCGTCAAACTGATTTGATAGAGGCGATAGCGAAAACTGGTTCTGTTGTTAATGTTAAGAAACCTCAATTTATGAGTCCCAGCCAAATAGGTAATATTATTGAGAAGTTTAGTAAATTTGGTAATAATAACATTATCTTGTGTGAACGTGGGTCTTGTATGGGTTACGATAATTTAGTGGTAGATATGCTAGGATTTAGCGTTATGAAAAAAGTGTCAAATTTTAGTCCAATAATTTTTGATGTAACTCATTCACTGCAAACCCGTGAGTCTTTGAACGTTACATCTGGTGGTCGTCGTGAGCAAGCGGTTGAATTAGCGAGATCTGGCTTATCTACAGGGATTGCTGGTCTATTTCTTGAGGTTCACCCAAACCCTGAGCAAGCATACTGTGATGGTCCGTCTGCATTACCGCTTGATAAGTTAGAACCATTTTTAGAGCAAATGAAGTCTCTTGATAGTTTAATTAAGAGTTTTGACTTAATTGAAATTAAATGAAAGGAGTATTTTACCTTCAATGATGTAGTTCACTAGTTTAATGAATGAGCGTTGGTTAATCGTTTGTTTTTAGGAGAATAAGTAAGGTAAAATATTTTATACTTTGTTCGATTGCAAAATGTTCTCTTAATGATGGACGAGTACGTTGGTATTTGATGTATCTTATGCATTTAGGAAAACGGCAACATTCCTTTACAATGATAGTAGTAGAACTGTGTCTGCTTTTTTGATCAATGGCGGTTTATCTTATCTGATCTAGCGCTAACTCTGAAAGAAGGAGACAACAGCAGATATATGTTCAATCGACCTTGTTTTACAATCCGTCGATTAATTCATGTAAATTGTCTTATTCCTGCTTTTAAAAAGCACAATAGCTAGCCTATTTTACGCGTAATCACGTAACCTCTGTCCGAATTTCTGTATACACTTGAGCAATTTTCTGGATAGCTGCTGCTCTTCATATATGATAGCATCATTTAAATGAATAAAATTAATGATAATAAGCCATGGATAAAAAATGTATAATCTGCAGTTAGAGTAGGCGTCAGAATACTAATTTTTACAGAATTTCATGGCAATAATAATACGTTCCTTCGGAATTTGATTTACATGCTTGGTGTAAGCATTATCTATATCTATTAAGATTAGCGTCAAGTTGTTTATTCTTCTCTTTGAATATTTGTATTTGCTTGTCGTAGGGGTACTAAATCTTTGACTAAGTTATGGTTGATTTTTTTGATTAGAAAGTTTTCTAAAGAAAAATGAACAATTACTGCAAGTGAGAAGATCATTCGTAGTTTCATCCATTTTTCTCTTATATAGTTATTGTCAAGAATAGGACTTATATCATCCATCATGAATCGGAAGAAAAGCCTGCGTTTAGGAGAGCAGCGAGATTGTCTGTTGCTTGTTCAGCAGATGGACTTTCTTGTTCTTCATTACGCTTAGTCTGCCGATCTTGATGGTACGCGAAACCAGTGCCAGCTGGGATCAGACGACCAACAATTACATTCTCTTTTAAACCACGCAAGTCATCGCACTTACCAGAAACTGCAGCTTCTGTGAGCACTCGGGTTGTTTCCTGAAACGACGCTGCTGAGATGAACGATTCAGTTGCTAAAGACGCTTTAGTAATACCTAACAGTTCACGCTCAAAAGAGGCAATTTTTTTACCCTTAGATTCCAAAATACGATTAGCAATCTTAACCTGAGAGTATTCAATTTGCTCACCTGGAAGAAATTCAGAATCGCCAGAATGTGTAATAGTACATTTTCGTAGCATTTGGCGAACAATAGTTTCGATGTGTTTGTCATTAATCTTAACTCCTTGCAGTCGATAAACTTCTTGTACCTCATTAGTTATATATTGAGTTACTGCATGAACGCCACGTAAGCGTAAAATATCATGTGAAGTTTCTGGACCATCTGCAATTACATCCCCTCTTTCTACTTTTTCACCTTCAAATACATTTAGTTGACGATGTTTGGGAATCATTTCTTCATAAGTATTACCACCCTCGCGCGTAATTATTAAACGACGCTTACCTTTCGTTTCTTTGCCAAAAGATATCGTTCCTGTATGTTCTGCAAGAATTGCAGGTTCTTTAGGTTTACGAGCTTCAAATAGATCAGCTACGCGTGGTAAACCACCAGTAATATCCTTATTACCACCGGATTTTTGAGGAATACGAGAAAGAGTATCACCAATACCAACTTCAGTGTCATCTTCAATGTTTACAATGGCCTTACCAGGCAAAAAATAATGAGCTGGCATATCAGTTCCTGGGATCATTACATCATTTCCATTTTCATCAACCAGCTTAATAGCCGGACGCATATCCTTGCCCATAGCTGGTCGAGCGGCTGGTTCAGTTACTTCGCTCGAAGACAAGCCTGTCAGATCGTCTGTTTGACGGGAAACAGTAACTCCATCGATCATATCAACAAATTTGACACGACCTGCAACTTCAGTAATTATTGGCATGGTATGTGCTTCCCAGTTAGCTACAATCTCTCCAGCAGTAATAGGATCGTTATTAGATTTAGTTAAAATTGAACCATAAGGCAATTTGTGTCTCTCTTTAGTGCGCCCAAATTCATCAATAATTGTCATTTCAGACGCACGAGAAGTAATAACAAGACTGTTTTCCTTGTTAGTCACAAATTTTGCGTTGTGTAATTTTATGGTACCGGTTGTTTTGACTTGTATACTATTTTCCACTGCTGCTGTAGAAGCTGCACCGCCAATATGGAATGTGCGCATTGTCAGTTGTGTTCCTGGTTCTCCGATAGATTGAGCAGCAATAACACCTACTGCTTCGCCTTGATTAACTAGGTGACCACGTGCTAGATCACGACCGTAGCATTGTGCACAACAACCGAAATCTGTATCACAAGTTACTACTGAGCGTACTTGCATACTATCAACGGAGTTTTCTTCCATGACTTGGCACCATTTTTCGTCTATCAGAGTATTGCGTGGTATCAATATATCTTTAGTGCCTGGTTTTAGAACATTTTCGGCAACTACACGACCAAGCGCCAGTTCGGAGAGAGCAACCTTTATATCTCCCCCTTCAATATGAGGCATCATATGAATTCCTTCATGAGTACCACAGTCGTGTTCGTGTACCACGACATCTTGTGCGACATCCACTAAACGACGAGTTAAATAACCTGAATTCGCTGTTTTAAGCGCTGTATCAGCGAGCCCTTTGCGAGCGCCATGTGTTGATATAAAGTATTGTAATACGCTCAGACCTTCCTTAAAATTCGCTGTGATTGGTGTTTCAATGATTGAACCATCCGGACGAGCCATTAAGCCTCGCATGCCGGCGAGTTGACGAATTTGTGCGGCGGATCCTCGAGCACCAGAATCAGCCATCATATAAATACTATTGAAGGATTCTTGTTCTTCTTCTTGTCCATAACTATTTTGAACTGTCTCGGAAGATAGGTTATCCATCATAGCTTTTGCAACACGATCATTGGTAGATGCCCAAATGTCAATCACTTTGTTATAACGTTCACCTGCAGTAACAAGGCCAGATTGAAATTGTTCTTGTATTTCACGGACTTCTTCCTCTGCTTCGGAAATCTCCGTATGTTTAGCTTCAGGTATAACCATATCATCAATACCAACAGACACACCTGAAAGTGCAGCATACGAAAAACCTGTATACATAATTTGATCAGCAAAAATGACAGTGTCTTTCAAGCCAAGTTTACGGTACGCTTCGTTGAGTAAATTGGAAATTTGTTTTTTTCCTAACTTTTGGTTAACGATGCAAAATGGTAAACCATCTGGCACTATTTGCCATAACATAGCGCGACCAATGGTAGTATCGACCATTTTTGTTTGTATGGTTTTATTATTTTCTTCGTCAACTATTGTTTCGGTGATACGTACTTTTACGCGGGCATGTAGTTCAGCAGTTTTAGTACTATAAGCTTTTTCAGCTTCTTCAGGTCCAGAAAGATACATCCCTTCTCCTTTTACGTTGATTTTTTCGCGAGTCATATAGTAAAGACCCAGTACAACGTCTTGAGAAGGAACAATGATTGGATCACCAGAGGCTGGAGATAAAATGTTGTTCGTCGACATCATTAGAGTACGGGCTTCTAGTTGTGCTTCTAGAGTTAAAGGGACATGAACTGCCATTTGGTCACCGTCAAAATCGGCGTTATATGCTGCGCATACCAGCGGATGGAGTTGAATTGCTTTTCCTTCGATGAGTACGGGTTCGAATGCTTGAATACCTAGACGGTGTAGTGTAGGCGCTCGGTTTAACAAAACTGGATGTTCGCGTATTACCTCATCCAGTATATCCCAAACTATTGCTTCCTCGCGTTCTACCATTTTTTTTGCGGCTTTAATTGTTGTAGCCATACCACGAATTTCTAGTTTGCTATATATAAATGGTTTGAATAATTCCAGTGCCATTTTTTTAGGAAGACCACATTGGTGTAAGCGTAAGTATGAACCTACAGTGATCACTGAACGTCCCGAATAATCTACACGTTTACCTAATAGATTTTGTCGGAAACGACCTTGTTTACCCTTGATCATATCAGCAAGAGATTTTAAAGGACGTTTATTGGAACCTGTGATAGCTCTACCTCGACGACCATTATCTAAAAGGGCATCAACAGATTCTTGCAACATACGTTTTTCGTTGCGTACAATAATATCAGGAGCCGCAAGTTCTAAAAGGCGTTTTAAACGATTATTGCGATTTATCACACGTCGATATAAGTCGTTTAAATCTGAAGTTGCAAAACGTCCACCATCTAGAGGAACCAAAGGACGGAGGTCTGGTGGAAGTACTGGAAGAACAGTTAAGATCATCCACTCTGGATTATTTCCAGAATGAATAAACGCTTCAAGGAGTTTTAGACGTTTTGTAATTTTTTTTCGTTTAGTTTCAGAGTTAGTGGTTTCTAGTTCTTCACGCATCTGCTCCACTTCAGTTTGTAAATTCATAGTACAAAGTAAATCTTTGATTGCTTCTGCTCCCATTTTAGCAGTAAATTCATCTCCCCATTCCTCTACACAATCTAAGTATTCTTCTTCAGTGAGCATTTGAGATTTTTCTAAGGAGGTCATTCCGGGCTCTGTTACCACATACATTTCAAAGTAGAGAACACGTTCGATATCACGTAATGGGATATCCATTAATAAACCAATTCGAGAAGGTAATGATTTTAAGAACCAAATATGTGCAACTGGTGAAGCAAGCTCAATATGTCCCATGCGATCACGACGAACTTTGGTTTGTGTCACTTCAACACCGCATTTTTCGCATACAACACCACGGTGTTTTAAACGTTTATACTTGCCGCAAAGACATTCGTAATCTTTAACTGGACCAAAAATACGTGCGCAAAAAAGACCGTCGCGTTCAGGTTTGAATGTACGATAGTTAATTGTTTCAGGTTTTTTAACTTCACCGAAAGACCATGATCGAACCATATCTGGTGAAGATAGGCCGATTTTGATTGCGTCAAATTCTTCGGTTTTATGCTGTGCTTTTAGAAAGTTTAATAAGTCTTTCACATTTAGCTCCTGTAAGAAGTTAAAAGGAGCTTGTACGATGGACAATCTCCCTTTAAATGATCCTGGAAGGATTATTCTTTGTCTTCTAGTTCAATATTGATTCCTAGAGAGCGGATTTCTTTTAACAACACGTTAAAGGACTCTGGCATACCGGGTTCCATGCTGTGATTTCCATCAACGATATTTTTATACATTTTAGTACGACCGTTAACGTCATCAGACTTAACGGTTAGCATTTCTTGGAGCGTATAAGCAGCCCCGTACGCCTCCAGTGCCCATACTTCCATTTCACCAAAACGTTGACCGCCAAACTGAGCTTTACCACCGAGGGGCTGTTGGGTTACTAGACTGTAAGAACCGGTTGAACGAGCGTGCATTTTATCATCGACGAGATGGTTTAGTTTTAGCATATACATATAGCCAACGGTTACAGGACGCTCAAATTTCTCGCCAGTTCGGCCATCAAAGAGAGTGAGTTGGCCAGATTCTGGTAGTTCTGCTAGGCTTAAAAGTTCCTTGATTAATTTTTCTGATGCGCCATCGAAAACTGGAGTTGCAATTGGCAAACCATCACTCAAATTCTTAAGTAATACTTGTACTTCTTTATCTGAAAGAGAAGCTATATCTACTGATTGACGAGTATTACCAAGATCGTAAACTTTCTGTAAGAATTTACGTAATTCAATCAGGTCGCACTGTTCCTCAATCATTTTGTTGATTTTATCACCTATTCCTTTTGCAGCTAAACCTAGATGCACTTCTAAAATTTGTCCAATATTCATGCGTGATGGTACACCTAAGGGATTAAGGACAATATCAACCGGTTGACCGTTTTCATCATAAGGCATATCCTCAACAGGATTTATTTTAGAAATAACTCCTTTGTTACCATGGCGTCCTGCCATCTTATCACCAGGTTGGATACGACGTTTAACCGCTAGATATACTTTTACAACTTTTAGAACACCAGGTGCTAGATCGTCTCCTTGAGTGATTTTACGGCGCTTAGTTTCAAACTTCTTATCGAAGTCTGATTTCAATTCGTTCCACTGATCTGCAAGTTGTTCAAGCTGTGATTGAGCTTCATCATCATTATCTGAAATTAGTTCTAACCATTTTTCAGAATTGACTGTATCTAATTTGCTTGCTGAGTAGCCTCCATTAGATAAAACTGCACGAACACGAGTGAGCAATCCGCCTTCTAAAATTTTGAATTCTTCGGTAAGGTCCTTTTTGGCTTCTTTTAGCTGCATTTGTTCGATTTCAAGAGCACGTTTATCTTTTTCTATGCAATCTCTAGTGAAAATTTGCACATCTATGATAGTTCCTGATACAGAGTTCGGTACGCGTAGCGATGTATCTTTAACATCGGATGCCTTTTCTCCAAAAATAGCGCGTAGCAGTTTCTCTTCTGGGGTAAGTTGAGTTTCACCTTTCGGTGTAACTTTTCCAACTAAGATATCTCCGCCCTTAACTTCAGCACCAATATAAACGATACCTGATTCATCCAATTTAGAGAGAGCAGATTCTCCTACATTAGGAATATCTGCTGTAATTTCTTCCGATCCCAACTTAGTATCACGTGCTATACAAGAGAGTTCTTGTATATGAATAGTTGTAAAACGATCTTCTTGTACTACACGTTCAGACACCAAGATTGAATCTTCAAAGTTATAACCATTCCAAGGCATGAATGCAATACGCATATTCTGGCCGAGTGCTAATTCACCGAGGTCAGTTGAAGGTCCATCAGCCAGTACATCACCGCGCACAATAGACTCGCCTGGCATTACAGTCGGACGTTGATTAATACACGTATTTTGATTAGAACGAGTATACTTAGTTAAGCTGTAAATGTCGATGCCAGCTTCACCGAGAATTAATTCATCCTCATTAACCTTAATGACAATTCGTGACGCATCAACAGACTGGACTGTACCACTGCGTTTAGCAACTGCAGTGACACCAGAGTCAACTGCGATATTATGTTCAATACCTGTACCGACTAGCGGTTTATCAGCTTTAAGTGTCGGTACAGCTTGGCGTTGCATATTAGCTCCCATTAATGCACGATTTGCATCATCGTGTTCTAAAAATGGGATAAGCGATGCAGCTATAGAAACGACTTGGTTTGTTGCAACATCCATATAGTTAATATGTTCGCGAGGATGGAGACCTGATTCGCCTTTTTGTCTAGCAGTAATAAGTTCTTCGGAAAATGTTCCTTCTTTCGTAAGAATAGTATTAGCTTGCGCGATTATGAATTGACCTTCTTGAATTGCCGATAGATAATCGACCATGTTTGTCACCACACCATCTACGACACGACGATATGGGGTTTCCAAAAAACCATACTCATTACAACGTGCAAATGCTGAAAGGGAGTTAATTAAACCTATATTAGGACCTTCAGGTGTTTCGATAGGACATAGGCGACCATAGTGAGTTACATGTACATCTCGTACTTCAAAACCAGCACGTTCACGGGTTAGACCACCAGGACCTAACGCAGAAATTCGGCGTTTGTGCGTTACTTCTGATAGTGGGTTATTTTGATCCATAAATTGAGATAACTGTGAAGAGCCGAAGAATTCTTTGACAGCTGCTGAAATAGGCTTAGCATTGATTAAATCTTGAGGCATTACCGTGTCGAGATCGCCAAGGCTTAGGCGTTCTTTTACTGCTCTTTCAACACGCACGAGACCAACACGAAATTGATTTTCCGCCATTTCTCCGACACTACGGATACGACGGTTGCCAAGGTGATCAATATCATCAATTTCCCCTTTTCCATTTCGAATTTGAATTAGTTTCTTCATTACTTCTATTATGTCGGTTTCATCTAGAGTTCCTTTTTCGTTAGTATCTTTTCGTCCAATAGAACTATTAAATTTCATACGACCAACAGTTGATAAGTCATAACGCTCCGGTGAAAAAAACAAACTCTCGAACAATGACTCTGCAGCTTCTTTCGTTGGTGGTTCCCCAGGGCGCATCATGCGATAAATTTCTACTAAGGATGAAATACGATCGACAGTGTGATCAATGCGTAATGTTTCAGACATAAACGGACCGTGATCTAAATCATTTGTAAAAAGGACCTCTAAATTTTTATGGCCTGCTTTAGACAAATTTGTAAGATCTTCTAGATTAATTTCTTGGTTTGCGCTAACAATGATTTCACCTGTTGTTTTATTTATATAGTCCTTGGACGAAACTTTTCCTATAATATATTCAACAGGAACATCAATATGTTTTATGCCATCTTGTTTAAGTTGAAGAATATGGCGAGCTGTAACACGACGACCAGCTTCAACGTAAATCTTACCGCTTGCTTCAATATCAAATGATGCGGTTTCACCACGTAAACGATCAGGAATTAGTTCCATAAGTAGAGTTTGATCTCTTACTTCAAGATTTATTTTCTCAAAGAAAAGATCCAAAATTTCTTCGGTTGATTTACCAAGTACGCGAAGGATAATAGAGGCTGGTAATTTGCGGCGCCGATCGATACGCACATATAAATTATCTTTAGGATCGAACTCGAAATCCAACCATGAACCACGGTAAGGGATTATACGTGCGTTATATAGAACCTTTCCTGATGAATGAGTTTTTCCTCTATCGCTATCAAAGAATACTCCGGGACTACGATGTAGTTGAGATACAACGACCCTCTCGGTACCATTAACTACAAAAGTACCATTCTCTGTCATAAGTGGAATTTCACCCATATAAACTTCTTGTTCTTTAATATCTTTGATTGTTCCGGTCGGCGCATCCCTGTCAAAGACTATGAGGCGTAGTTTAACGCGTAGCGGTTTCGAATAGGTTATACCGCGAATTTGACATTCTTTAACATCAAAAACTGGTTCACCAAGACGATAACTAACATATTGTAGCTCGGAGTTGCCATTGTAGCTCTGAATAGGAAAAATGGAGCGGAAAGCAGCCTCGAGACCATATTGTCCTTCAGGATCTTGCTTAATGAATTTATCGAATGAATCTAGCTGGATCGACAGCAGATATGGAACATCCAAGACCTGTGGGCGAGTGCCAAAATCTTTTCGGATGCGTTTTTTCTCGGTATAAGAGTAAACCATGGGGTTCCTCAGCTGGCTGATAAGTGACCCAAACTGCTTCAAAATTGAAGCAATGACTAAAACTGTTTACTGTTAAGTAAGTACCACGGATAATTTTTTGGTACTTTAAACGGTATTCAGGCGCTTAAACAGCTGGAAAATCACCTAATATACCTTAAGAGAGCAAAAAGGCCGGTGGTTAAAACCACCAGCCACTAGGCTAGTTAAAATAAAGTAGCAACTACTTTACCTCAACAGAAGCACCTGCGTCTTCTAATTGTTTCTTTAAAGCTTCAGCTTCAGCTTTTTCAATACCTTCTTTTAAAACAGTTGGAGCAGAGTCTACAAGACCTTTAGCCTCTTTTAATCCAAGACCTATAGCACTGCGCACTGCTTTGATCACAGCGACTTTATTGCCTCCTGACGCAGTTAGTACTACATTGAATTCGGTTTGTTCAGTAGCAATTTCATCCTCATTAGCAGGACTACTAGTAACAATAGAAGTAGCAGAAACATCGAATTTTTCTTCCATTGCTTTAATTAGTTCGACAACCTGCATCACAGACATATCTGCAACTGCATCTAGGATTTGCTCGTTGGTAATAGACATAACAATTCTCTTTTAAAGTCAACAATAAGTTTATTTAGCAACCAGTAACAAAGCAAGATCTATGCTGTGTTCACTTCTTTTCGATTACGGATAGCAGCAATGGTTCGAACCAACTTACCGGCTGAAGCTTCTCTCATACACACCGTTAATTGCGCAATAGCTTCATTATAAGTTGGTAGTATTGCTAACATTTCGGCGTCAGCAACGACTCCTTCAAAGGAAGCAGCTTTTATTTTAAAGTTTGTATTTTCTTTTGTGAATTTTTTTAAAAGACGCGCTGCTGAACCTGGGTGTTCATTAGAAAACGCAATCAAGGTTGGGCCAGTGAAGGTATCAATCAAGCATTCGAAATTCGTTCCTAAAATTGCACGTCTTGCAAGAGTGTTACGCACAACTCTCACGTATATCCCATTTTCACGAGCTTGTTTACGCAAAGAAGTCATCGCATCTACTTTTACACCACGAGAATTAGCTACGATTGCGGAAAGTGCATTACTGGCCTTTTTGTTGATTTCATCAACAATTATTTTCTTCTTTTGAAGGTTTAAAGCCATTTTTGATCTACTCCTGGATATGGTTACACCACTTGCTATGAAACAGAAAAGCACAATTTATAAAAGAAAGACAGAAATACAAAAGACTTTCTTATGATTAACCAAGCACCATCTGATAGAAGTAGGGAATACAAAACGGAACACCTACAATCTAGGAGAGAGACGACCTAGCTATTATCTAGGAATCTTTGTCTTCATTTAAATAATCGAGCGCACCATTATACATAAACTCTTTATTTAAGCAAATAATTATGTGCTGCCTACTAGATTGGTCAGGTCAAGAGAAATTCCAGCTCCCATGGTTGTAGAGATGCTTATTTTCTTTAAAAAAATTCCTTTCGCTGAAGACGGCTTGTTTTTTTTCAGAGCTATTATAAGACACTCTAAATTTTCCTGAAGTTGTCTTGTAGAAAAGTCAACCTTTCCAATTGTAGCATGAATAATACCGTTTGTGTCATTACGGTAACGAATTTGGCCACTTTTAGCATTTTTGACCGCTGAAGCAACATCTTTAGTTACTGTACCAACTTTGGGATTTGGCATCAGGCCACGTGGACCTAATATCGTTCCTAATTGGCCTACAGTGCGCATTGCGTCTGGGGAAGCTATGACAACATCAAAGTCTATCTCGTTTTTTTTAATTTTTTCGGCTAGATCTTCCATTCCGACGACATCTGCACCAGCCTGTTTGGCAATTTCAGAATTTTCACCTTGGCTAAAAACTATGACACGAACCTTGTTACCCGTGCCGTGAGGTAGCACTACTGAACCACGTACATTTTGATCAGATTTTCTGGAATCAATGCCAAGATTAACAGAAACGTCTAAAGATTCAACAAATTTAGCGGTAGCTAAATTCTGAAGAAGAGATAATCCCTCAGTAACTTCATATCCTTTGGTTGCGCTAACTTTTTTACGGATTAAACGCATACGCTTAGTTGATTTTGCCATAATTAGCCCTCTATTACTAGACCCATTGAATGAGCAGTGCCCACAATAGAGCGTTTCATTGCTTCGATGTCAGAACCAGTCATATCAGTAGCCTTAATTTTTGCTATTTCCTGTATTTGGATATCAGTTACAGTACCAACTTTATCGGTATTAGGAGTACTGGAACCGGATTCTATACCGGCTATTTTCTTAAGAAGTACGGAAGCAGGCGGAGTTTTTATAACAAAGGTGAAAGAACGATCACCATAAACTGTAATAATTACAGGAGTAGGCAAGCCTTTCTCGATAGATTCTGTTTTGGTATTGAAAGCCTTACAGAATTCCATGATATTAACGCCATGTTGACCTAATGCTGGACCGACTGGTGGACTTGGGTTCGCCATACCGGCTGCAACTTGCAGTTTAATGTAAGCTTTAATTTTTTTAACCATGATACTCCTCAAATTCTAGCATGAATGTCAAGTGATAATCCAACCAGGTTAACTTAAAAGTGGGCGCGATTGTAATCAAAATTTATGCTTAAAACAAGCTTTCGAAAAATGTTTTTTAGTCAAGCTTTTCTACTTGAGTAAATTCAAGCTCAACTGGTGTTGCACGACTGAATATTGATACTGATACTTTTATTCGATTTTTTTCATAGTCTACTTCTTCGACAGTGCCATTAAAATCAGCGAATGGTCCATCATTAACACGTACGACTTCACCTGCCTCGAACATTGTTTTGGGACGAGGAGCTGCGCTAGCCTTTTCCAGACGATTCAGAATGGCCTCGGCTTCTTTATCAGAAATAGGCGCTGGACGGTCGGAGGTTCCACCAATAAAGCCCATTACGCGTGGTATACTACGAACTAAGTGCCATGATTCATCACTCATGCACATTTTTACTAATACATAGCCGGGAAAAAACTTTCGTTCACTTTTTCTACGCTGACCGGCGCGCATTTCAACTACTTCTTCAGTAGGTACTAGAATTTCTCCAAATAGTTCTTCCATATTGTGCATTTTAATGTGTTCTCGCAGTGATTGTGCTACGCGAGCTTCAAAACCAGAAAAAGCTTGTACTACATACCACCGTTTTTTTTGAGCTTCAGTCATGAATTAAAATCCTTACATCTCGGTTACTAATGTAACAAGACGAACCATTATTCCGTCAATACCCCACAGCATTAAAGCCATTACAATACTTACAGCTAAAACGATCAAAGTTACTTGTATATTTTCTTGGCGAGTTGGCCAAATTACTTTACGAATTTCCATATTGGATTCACGTGTGAAACTAATCGCGGCCTCACCTTCAGTTGTTTTTGAAGCTACGAAGAGTGCACATGAGATTAATACAACGACTCCTATAGCGCGGATAAGTGCAGATACTTCACCATTATATATATAATTTCCTATGACAGCTGTGGCCAATAGAGACAAAGTGATAACCCACCTAAATACGTTGGTTATTTTTGAGATATTAGGAGTTTCGGTTCTATTGGTTTTCATAAGAAATAACCTGAATTAGTAAAGTTGACTGGCAATAAACCAAAGCACATATGTTCAAAGAGTCATATTTAAGAAGGGGCATCAAATAGTGCCCTTTCAAC
>NZ_JGVK01000014.1 GCF_000731795.2 Candidatus Photodesmus blepharonis
ATATATACCTTAGCCTTAGAGATGACTAGATAGGTGATGACAGTTAAACTGCGTGTTCTTCATTATTCGCTTGCTGCACATTAGGCCTGACAAATGATTCAAATCAGTAAGTATTTTAGTTAATATATCGTCCATGCTTGATCCGGTATTTTATTATATGTAGCAATTGGATTAATTCTTGCGGGTGTCAGTCCTTGTTACTAGGTAACCGTCTTCGACAGATACTTACAGTTGAATTTGAAGTGGGTCTTTCAACATTACTCAATATTTTTAGTGGATTTCAAATTCGCTGTTTATTGAGCTTGATTTAGGATTCATTCAATAGATTCATCAAACAACATCTAAAACAAAATCAGTCGGTTATAGTTCCTAACTGATCTGAAAACTCAGCCCATCCTTCGTTCATGATGATAACAGATCGATCATTAATAGCTTAAGTTACATGATAGAGTTAGGCTCCCTGCTTACACCATTTAAACGTACACATTACTGAATAGGTAACAAGACTTTCGTCGGATAGTGATGTTCATTCTAACTTTTTGGAAAAATACTGAAAACATATCTGAACATGATTGTCTCTTATCCTTGAGTAAAATCATCCCAGTTACTACCAGTTCTTTTTTTGACGAGGATTGTGGATGAAAGGCAATGCTAACGGAAAAACATGATATTTTATCACTACGTACGACGATAAATAATCACCTGCTATGGAAATTTGTTCGAGAGTATATGTTGAGTTTCGAAATTACTTGATGACATTGGCTAAGAGTGATATCAAAATTAGATGAGCTTTAAATTATAACGAGATTGAATAAGATTAAATCTTTATATAAGGTCACTGCTGATGAATCTATTCTTTTCAAGTCATTCCTGCTGAAGTATTTTATGGGTTTGGAAATGCATAGCATGGGTGCGCTTTTTTCTTACTTATTTTTTCTGAGAATGCAATTTAGAACAATGGTCTTTGCCTACCGTATGAATAAATTTCATTATATCCCGTTAAACGTACCGATCAGCGAATTTTAGAAAAACTGTGGAAAATTTTCTGACAAAATTATTTTTGATACAGACTTTATAACGTTTTGTTATCCCTTTCGGAGGCATGAATTAACAATAAACCGATAAGGTGATTCACACATAAGCATGGATGATATAGTTAGGAAAATTACACATTGAGATCAACATCGATTTATACTGTCCAAACTGGACATTTTTTATTGAATCCGAGATACCGTTTGAATCGTATATAATCAAATCCAAATTATAAAACTGGGTAACTCATAAAGATACTTTCAATTTTTTGATTTAAATTCTCGTTCTACTCTGAAACCTCTCTTCGAATATTTAACACTCTTATCGTATTGTTTCTTATAAATACATAATATCTTTACTGTTCCCCCGTAAAACTAACCGCTTTAACTGTTATAGCGCAAAAGTAGTGCCAAGAACGCGATATCAACATTAGACGTCTAAATACCAAGCGTTATCTTTCAGTTGTCCATTGACCAACGGGCATATAATCGCACAATTGATTATATTTATGACTTGATTTTTGAAAGAACTATCATCATAGTAATATACATCAATGTATTATTTTAAATAGCAGGAAGATCATGAGTAACCTTATTGTAGCCAAAACATCAGCCCAAAAAAGTATCATCAAAAATAATAAAGTATTACGCAATACGTATGCTTTACTTTCTATGACTTTACTATGGTCTGCTATTGTAGCAAGTATTTCAATGTGGATGAACCTTCCACGTCCTGGAATCATAATCATGCTTGTTGGTTTTTATGGTTTGCTTTTTTTAACCGAAAAAAATCGTAATAATAGCTTAGGTATCGTCTTCACGTTCCTCTTTACTGGTTTCTTAGGATATACGATTGCTCCGATTCTTAACTTTTATGTTGGTTTGGGTATGAGTGATGTAATTGTGACCTCTCTCTCTGGTACAGCTTTTTCATTGATAGCTGCTTCGGCTTACGCGTTCAAAACTAAACGCGATCTCTCAAAATTGGGTTGTTTAATGTTCTCTTTGTTTTGTGTATTGCTTTTGGGAGTCATCGCTAATATTTTCATGCATTCAACAGCTATGCA
This sequence comes from Candidatus Photodesmus blepharonis, assembly GCF_000731795.2. Taxonomy (GTDB): domain Bacteria; phylum Pseudomonadota; class Gammaproteobacteria; order Enterobacterales; family Vibrionaceae; genus Vibrio; species Vibrio blepharonis. The sequence continues at coordinate 2,099 of NZ_JGVK01000014.1, forward strand.
TCTTGTAATTAGCAGTTTATTTATTGTTTTCTCCACTATGTCAATTTTAGTTACAACTCAAGGTATTGTTCGTGGAGGTGAAACTAATTATATTTCTGCAACCGTTGCACTTTATGTTTCTATTTACAATATTTTCATTAGTTTGCTGAGTATCTTAGGTATAATGAACAATGATTAAGTATAATTTCTACTAAAACATGAAGTTGATTGATTACAAAAATCAAAAAATCAGAGTCGACTTAGATGGTTATCTAGTCGACTCTGATCGTTGGGAACCTGGAATAGTTGAAGTGATAGCGAAGAAAGAAAATATTTGCCTAACTGAATCTCACCTAGAAATTATTTATTTTGTTCGTGATTTTTATCAAACGTTTAGTACTTCTCCACCATTAAGAATTTTAGTGAAAGCCATAGAAAAAAAATATGGCCTCGAAAAAGGAAACAGTAAATACCTTTTCAAGTTGTTTCCAAAGGGGCCAGCAAAGCAAGCGACTAAACTGGCTGGTTTACCTAAACCAGTTAAGTGTTTATAAAAATTAATCATTGGAAGATATAAAGAAGATTTCCGCTCTACGATTGCAAGCTTTTCCTATCTTAGTTTTATTTTTGCAAAGTGGAATATGTTTACCGTATCCCAAAGTAAAAATAGAATCTGCACTAACACCATTATTAAAGGTTAAAATCTCCTTAACTTCCTGAGCACGTCTTAACGATAAAGCATCATTGAGGATTATAGAGCCAGTATTGTCCGTATGACCGCTAACTATTGTGTCTATTTTTCGATTTTTTGACAAATGCTTACCTATCAAATTTAACCGAGAAAGGTAACCTTTAGACACCTTCTCTGATCCTCGTTCAAATTGAATTATATCTTTCAATTTTATCATCATGTGTTTACCAGTCAGTATTTCATGAGAAATTTCATTTTTATTTAAAAAATTTTGTAATGAAATAAAGGCTAGCATATCCTTCTGGATAGTTGGACCTTTCAAATTTAGTACAAATTGAGAGTCGCAATTAATCAATTGTCGGATATTTTTAGGAGCGGTGTGAAGCACATCTTTTTTCAAAACCGTATCTGGTAATATGCAACTCGTCAATGATAAAAGAATGAGCAAAGATAAATATTTCATTCTGCTTACTTAATATCTCAATGATAAAGTTAGATTTATTCAACTTTATATATTTTTAGCAAGAAAAATACTATCCAATTACATTACCTTTAACCATATTTTTTAAAAAAATTAATTGTATAGCGAATTTTGCTTTAAAAGGAGTTTTTTATATCGGTATACAAGTGTAGACTGGTTTTGCATTAAAATAACATCTTCATTTAGAATGTTCCGTCTTTTATCTTTTGAAAGCTAAAAGATATATTTCTATCAACTCGCTCATATTAAAGTTATGAACTTATGCTTTGTATTTTTTTGAAAATTTAAATTTTATAACTTTTTTGTTTTACTACTGATTAAAGTTGTTTAAGGTATACCTCTTTAAACTGGCGTCCATTTATTAAAAAATTTAAGTGATTGAGATATGCAAAATAAACGTAATTCATATAACCGCGATGATCTTTTAGCTTCTAGCCAAGGAAAACTTTTTGGTTCAGGCTATCCACAATTACCCGCACCAAACATGTTAATGATAGACAGGATAACTAATATTTCTGAAATTCAAGGTAATTTTGGAAAAGGTATAATCTCAGCTGAACTTGACATTGTTCCAGAACTTTGGTTTTTTGACTCCCACTTCCTTGGTGATCCTGTTATGCCTGGTTGTCTAGGACTTGATGCGATGTGGCAGCTTGTTGGATTTTTTCTGGGTTGGATTGGAGGTAAAGGAAAAGGTCGAGCATTGGGAGTTGGCGAAGTTAAGTTTTCAAGTCAAATTTTACCTAACTCGCAAAAAGTGAGATATGAAATACATGTTAAACGCGCAGTAAACCGTAAACTAGTTATGGGCTTAGCTGACGGCTATGTGTTTGTAGAAAATAAGGAAATTTACTTAGCAAAAGACCTTAAAGTGGGGTTGTTTCGAGATACCTCTTCTTTTTAGAACTATATTCTATAAATTTGTGGATTTAGATCGATGAGCTACTAATTATTGCCATGTTTTTCTCTTTTTCTATAAATATAAAGGTTATAATTAACCAGAGCAAGAATAAACAGAGAAAAGCAACCCAAAGAACCCGCATTTCTTTCGACTCTCCTACTCTCTGATTCTAACATTCGACTCTGAATATCAGAATTTGTTGCGTTGAAAATTGGGATTAATTTAACAGCTACAAGACGTTCAACACCTTGAGTACAATGTGAATTATGAGTACTGTCGTCGTATTCTTTTATTTCACCGTTTAAACTGGTGCATCGAAGTGCAGTACCTGCAATGACTCCTGCATCGTTGATATCTGTAGCATCAACAATACGATAGGCATTATTCTTTGAAGATATACCAGGTGGAGTATTAATACTATCGCCATTAGTTAGATCATCAAGAAAATGAGCTTGATTATTAAATATATCAGCGCGAGTAAAATTAGTACCATGAGTGTTGTATGGATAAATAAAAGCTCTTTTACGACGAGGTTTACCACCTTTCTCGCGTGTATCTTCAAAATCTAATTGTCCAACTATTTCATTATAGTTATTAATAGCACCTGCTTTTCCACCAGCGCTATTAAAAAAAATTCCGCCTGATAAAAAAATAGCAGATGGATTGGATTCTGAAGCATTATTTACAATAAACAATCTATTGTTAGCTGCTCCATTTTCCGGTTTACTACCTGAACGCTTAGCTACACCTATAACAACTAGATTATTGTTAATAGCTGTCGCTACTGAGTTACTATGAACAAAATTTCCATTAATTTTAGATCTTGCATTAGGAATTATAATAGACTTCCAACTACTTGGTTTTGTATAATCAACCTCCAATACTCTGAAAATAGAAGCATTATAGTAGTTTCCGCTACCATAGGCATTATACCCAACACCATAAATATAACCATCATTCAAAACTATATCGCGCATACTCCCTTGGGCTAGTAATCCTCCATAATTTGCAATACCACTTTGCCATTGCAACTCTACTGGATTTTCACGGCTTTTCCATACTGCAGCCTTCGAAGTATGATGTGAACCATTTTCGTTAAATTCTTCACGAGCAATGCTACCGACAGCGTAAGTATTTGTACTATCTATAGCCCATGCTCTACCTTGTTTCCAATTTCCTAATTCAGCACTACCATTTGGAAGAATAGGAGAAACAATTGTGTTACGAGTGCCCCCAGCTATGCTTTGATTACCGATGGCTTCGCCAGAAAAAGTTAATCTATTAATAATATTGTTAAATTTATTATCAAAATTACCGTTTTCTATGAATGCTAACGCATTCGAAACAGTATCTCCCACCAATTCGTTATTCCAAGAAATCCAATGGTTACTCGCCCAAATGTCACAGGTTGAATACAAAAGTTCGCGATGACAATAATTCTTAAAGTCGCTATATTCTTGTATGTAGTTAAATGAACGATCCATTCCAAACGGTGACTCTTCGCGGTAACTATAACCATCCGGTGTTACTCTGGTTTCAGCAGCCAAAGCAAACTCTTCAGGATTGCAAGATATTGCAAAACAACCTAAATTTCCCCCTTTGACACTAGGTATAATGGCAACGCCATAAACTTCATTGTAATTACCTAAGTTTTCTATTTCGCTGGGTACTGATACCTCAATAATTTCATAAAGTGCTGCCCTAGAATTGATGGTTATAAAAAAGACCATAGTTATAATCACAAATCGCAACGCTTTTATACTCATTGTTATCCTTAATTTTATTTCAAACTTATCTTTAACTTTCTGGTCTATTTAATAAAATAACATTGATTATTATCGAATAGGATTCTCTCTACAATATACTAAAGATTTTCTACGATCTCCCTCAGTAACTTTGGACCATGATAAACAAAACCAGAATATATTTGAATTAATGAAGCTCCCATAATCAATTTTTCTCTAGCAGAAACACACGAATCAATACCGCCTACTCCAATAATTTGGCATTTTCCATCAAGTTCTTTATGCAAACAACGCACGATATCAGTACTACGATATTGAATAGGTCTACCACTTAAACCGCCGGCTTCATTAGAATGTTTCATACCTCTAACAAGAGATCTATCAAGGCTTGTATTCGTTGCAATTACAGCATCAATATTATTTTTTATTAACAATTGGGAAACTTGAGCAATTTGCTCATTATTGAGATCTGGTGAAATTTTTAAAGCTAAAGGTACGTACTTCCCATGCGCTTCAGATAATTCATTTTGTTTGAGTTTAAGTGAAGAAAGAAATTGATCCAGGTTCTCCCCATATTGAAGAGAACAAAGATTAGCAGTATTAGGAGAAGAAATATTTATAGTGATATAATCAGCATGCTCGTATACTTTTTCCATGCAAAACAAGTAATCTTTTGCCGCTTCCTCAATCGGTGTATCCTTGTTTTTTCCTATATTAATGCCTAATACACAATTAAATTTAGAGTTTTTAATATTCTCCACAAAATGATCAACACCTACACTATTAAACCCCATCCTATTGATGATTCCATTAGCCTTTAAAAGTCTAAAGATGCGTGGTTTTTCAGAACCAAATTGTGGTCTTGGAGTAACAGTTCCTACTTCAATAAAACCAAAACCCATTGCATCGAATGCCTCTATACACTCACCATTCTTATCCCATCCTGCTGCCAAACCAACTGGATTGCGAAAATTTATTCCCATACATTCAACAGGACGATTAGGCAGTTCTTGACGATAAAAAAAATCCAACCACGTTCTAGAAAAAAATTTTAAAAACTTAATTGTAAAAGCGTGCGCTCTTTCAGGGCTAAATTTGAAAAGGAATAACCTAGTTATACGGTAAAACATTGTACCTCCAAAGTTTAAAGAATATTAAGATCTCATTATTTCCTCGTTTGCCGCACAATTTAAATTTAATAGCATTAACTCCCGCAAAGCGACTGAAAATTTTGCAAATTCATGTACTGGACCCACTTTAAAATCATTTAAAATATTTTCCCAACGATGCAAAGAAAGTTTATGAGTAGCCATCCATTTATCTAAAGCTTTAATTACATCTGACTCTTCAGATATATAGTCACGACTCAGTACTTGGCTAGTTAGCTGACGTTGTTGCCAATCTAAGTCTTCACGGAATGCGGCTCTAGCTAAAGCTTGCCAGTTATTGTTAACAACCTGCCTATTAATTTGCTTCAAAAACCAGTGGAGAGATAACCTATCGCCTAAGTTATAATATAGTTTAGCAGTTTGTTCGACAGTTTTACCCTTTTGCCGAGCTATCGTGGATATATCTAAGACTGAATATAAACTGGATAAACGAGCAACATAATTTGCCAATTTACTTGAAATACCCTGCTCAATCCAAATCTTGGCCATTCTATTATGCTCTTCAACCTCATTTGCGACCAACATTTGATCAAGATTTTTAGTGATTGTATGAGTATCGTCTTGGTATAGTGCGATCAGAGTTTTAACCGATTGTCTTCCAGTGTGATTTCTTAATAACCAGCGAGATAAACCACGTAAGGTACGTCTTACATAAAACATCACATCATATTGTGTCTTTGCAGTAGCGATATTATCTAATTTGCGTACTTGATCTAATACTAGGCCTAAACCATATATTTCCCTTGCAGCAACATAAGAATTCGCTATGTCAACAATATGCGCTCCAGTTTCTTCCCGCAAACGAGTAACAAAATTACAACCCATCTCATTAACCATTTGATTAGCAATGACCGTTGCAATAATGTCAGCACGTAACGGATGACTGCCCATGTACTGTGAATAATTGATTTGTAATTTTTGAGGAAAATAGGTAATTAGTTTTTTAGAATGGAATTCATCACTAATAATATCTTCATGGACTAACTCCTCTTTGAGAACCATTTTAGCATACGAAATTAACACAGAAAGTTCAGGTCTTGTCAGGGCCATTCCTTGTTTTTTTCTTTCTAGCAAGCTTTCATCATCAGGGATACATTCAAAAGCACGATCTAAATGTCCTTCTTTTTCCATTGTATGTATGAAACGAATTTGTTCTTTTACTAAAGAAACCCCTTCATGTTCAGTAACTGAAATCGATTCAGATTGATAGTAAGCATCACTTAAAACGATCTCTCTTACTTCGCTTTTCATCGACTCTAAAATTATGTTGCGTTGTTTCAATGTGAGATCACCATTCCTGATAAGAGAATTTAAAAAAATCTTAATATTAACTTCATTATCTGAACAATCTACTCCACCCACATTATCAACAAAATCAGTATTAACTCGACCACCGATAAGTGCATATTCAATACGCCCAAGCTGAGTCATACCTAAATTTCCACCCTCAGCAACAACTTTCGCTTTTAAATCACAACCATCAATACGTAACACATCATTCGAACGATCTCCAACGTTCGAATGAGTTTCTGAAGATGCTTTAACATATGTACCAATACCACCATTCCAAATCAAATCTACTTCCATAGATAAAACCGATTTAATCAAATTATTCGGTGTCATAGATTCCTTTTGAGTACCCAACATTTTTTGTATTTCTTTTGTCAAAGGAATAGATTTAGAGCGTCTAGAAAAAATTCCGCCGCCTTTGGATATTAATTCGGTTCTATAGTCTTCCCAAGTGGAAGATGAGAGCTTAAATAAGCGTGCCCGTTCTTCCCAACTAGAAATTGAAATTGGATTCGGATCAATAAAAATATGCATGTGGTTGAAAGCTGCTTGCAAGCGAATATGCTTAGATAAAAGCATAGCGTTACCAAACACGTCGCCTCCCATATCACCAATACCTATTACAGTAAAATCCGTTGTCTGACAGTTGATACCCATTTCACGAAAATGACGTTTGACTGATTCCCAACCTCCCCTTGCTGTAATCCCCATCATTTTATGGTCATAGCCATTCGAACCGCCAGATGCAAATGCATCTCCAAGCCAAAAATTATATTCCTCTGATATAGTGTTAGCTAAATCAGAAAAAGTTGCAGTACCTTTATCAGCTGCTACAACCAAATATGGATCATCTCCATCGTAGCAAACTACGTTCTTAGGTCGAATAACCTCTCCTCCAATAATATTATCGGTAACATCTAGAAGTGCTCGGATGAAGCGCTCATAGCAACGTCGACCCTCTTCTAAAATTTCGTTTCGAGTTGTTAACATATGTTGTTTTTTGCAAACGAAACCACCCTTCGCACCAACAGGAACAATCACTGCATTTTTAACTTGTTGTGCCTTTGCTAATCCAAGTATTTCTGTACGAAAATCCTCTTGACGATCTGACCAACGCAATCCCCCACGAGCTATTTTTCCTCCTCGCAAATGTACACCTTCGATATCTGGTGCATAAACAAAAATTTCAAATGAGGGAACTGGTTGTGGAATATCCGAAATATCAAGCGGCTTAATTTTTAATGACAACCATGGTTTTTCCTGTTTATTTTCATCTGTTTGATAGTAATTAGTACGAAGTGTTGCATAGATTATTTCTATATAACGGCGAATGATGCGATCATCATCTAAATTTTCTACATAATTGAGTTGCTCAGTAATTTTTTTTGTGATTTCAATTTGACTACCTTGAAAATCTGGATTAAATCGTGTAGTAAACAGATTAATCAAACCTTTTGCTAAATCAGGATAATGATTTAATGTGTCTTCAATGTATTGTTGACTAAATGGAAAACCTACTTGTCGCATATAACGAGTATAAGCACGTAAAATAGAAACTTCTCTACCTGATAAAGAAGCTCCTAAGACTAAGCGGTTGAAACCGTCATTTTCTAGTTTACCAGACCAAATTTTTACAAATGCTTCCTGGAAACGTTCTTGAGCTTCACGTAAATCCACAATATTTTTGCTTTTATATAACATGGAAAAATCTAGGATCCAATACGTTTGCCCATTCGCTTTACACACTTCGTAAGGAGACTCTCCAATCACTCGCAAATTTAAGTTTTCAAGCATTGGCATTATATCAGATAGGTGAATTAATTCGTCACGATGATATAATTTCAAATTTACTGCTCTAGAGTTTTTAGATTCTTCTTGCGAACGATAAAAAAGCATTTGAAGCTTATATTCATCATTAAGTGCTTCTAACCGCTCAACATCTGCAACCGCAGAAGCCGGTAATATATCTTCTTTATACGAACGAGGAAAGGCACTCATGTATTCTTTTGAAAGCGGTAATCCTTTGCTCTCACCGAAATTTGCAATAATTGCCTTAGAAAGACGATCGTCCCAAGTTGAAGATGCCTCCATTAAATTTTGTTCTATCATTTTAACATCTACATCCATATTATTATTATCAACACGGACAATATAATGAGTTCTAGCTAATGAACTTTCTGAAAAATATGTAGTAAAGTCGACCTCTTGCTCGCAACAAAAATATCTTTGTAAGATCTGTTGAGTTTGTCGGCGTAACTCTGTGTTGTAGCGTTCTTTACTAACATAAACCATGCAACTAAAAAAACGTCCAAATGAATCTTTTCGGATAAAGAGACGTAACAAATCTCTATCTTGCATTTGAATGACGCCCATTCCTACTTCTAAAAGCTCATCCTCTTTCGCTTGAAGTAATTCATCGCGAGGGTAGTTTTCTAAAATATTATGCAACGCTTTATAGGAATATGAACCGTTACGATAACCGCTAGATTTAAGAATCCGCATTACTTTTTCATTAATTAGCGGTATGCTTTCAATGCTTTGATTATAAACGGTTGAAGTATATAGGCCAGTAAATCGATGTTCTCCAATTACTTTGCCTTTTTTATCAAATTTCTTTATACCAATATAATCACTATACGCTGGGCGATGGATACGAGACTGTGTATTTCCCTTGGTCAAGATGAGAAAAAAAGGTTTTTTTGCTTCAAGGCGAGCTGAATCAGAAAAATCAGATAATTTCACACCTCTGACGTATCTTTCATATGAAAATAAACCTAATCCTTTTTCTTTGGTAGGCACAAGTTCGGTTTCATCGTCAATGAGCACTAAGTTATATTCTTTGTAACCCATAAAAGTAAAGTTATGATTTACCAACCAATGCAAAAAATTTATAATATCTTCATAACGATCGCTTTCAGTAACAATTGTGTCCTTTAAATTCTCAATTTCGTGGGTTACCTGCTTTAATTTTTCAACCATTGGTAACCAATCCCTCACAATTAAACCAACATCTTTCATGATGCTTAGTAGTTCATTTTTAAGTAAGATCATTTTTTTTTCACTACTTAGACGATCCACTTCTATATGGAATAAAGACTGGAAACTACCATTTCCTTTGTTTATTTCTGTAATATTCCCCCTATTATCTCGTGTAACTTGAGTTGGGCCATGAAGCATCAGATGAGAAGATAAATCTAAGCGCTTTAATGCCATTTTAATTGAATCAACCAAAAATGGACTGTCTGGAATAACCATTTCGACAATGGTATGAGTCGATTGCCAACCTTGATAGCTGACTGTCGGATTAAACACTCTCACTGATATTTCTTCTGTTTTTTTTTCATTTATGTGGTGCCACAAACTAACGATAGCTCCATATAAATCGGATTCATTACGCTCTATTAGATCATCTTGAGCGATATTTCTGAAAAGGTGCTGAGCTAATTGGATAACTAAATGTTGATGAATTAAATTAAATTTTTTTTCGATGAGTTTATATACTTTTTCAAGAAGCACTGGTACTAAAGCCTCATAAGAAATCATATGTGTACTCTGTAATTAAATTTATGTTTCTCGAGAAAAACATGGAAAGAGACCTGCATTGACTTACTCCATATTTAGAGTTTTATCAATTTTTTCGAAAAGATTTTTCGACAGCTTATCTGAATATTTCATAGACTCTAGTTCTTTTTTGATATAGAACTGCCGTTGCTTGTCGTATCTTCTAAACTTTAATAATGGATCAATCAAGTTGGAAGCAATTTGAGGATTGATTCTATCTAGCTTTTGCAAAATCTCTCCTGAAAATTTATAACCTTCTCCAGATTTAGAGTGAAAACGAACTGGATTCATATTAAAGAACGAACCGATTAGACTATATACTTTATTAGGATTCTTGAGGCTGAATGCTTCATGCTTCATTGCGTGTTTAATTATTGAAAGCACATTTTCAGCTGGATTGCTCCCTTGCAATCCAAACCACTTCTCCATAACCAAGGAATCATTCCGCCATTTAGTACTAAAATCAGCCATCAGTTCTTCACGGCAAAAAAGTTCCGCATTGTTTGCTATTTGCATGGCAGCAATGGTATCTGTCATATTATTAGCCTTTTTATATTGAGCCTTGATAATTTCGTTGGCCTGACTAGTCAAACCTAAGAATGAGAGAGCAACGTTTCTTAGTGCTCGTTTAGCAAAAGCATTGTGTTCAATGGTATATTTTTTCTGATCTAAAGTGTAGTAAGTAATAGTAAAATCACCTTCTAACTCTTTAGCTAGTATTCTTTGAATAGATTTTAGCACCTTAGAAATAGAATCAACATCGACTAACTCATACCAACTAGAGACTTCATTATAATTTGGCAATTTCATCATCTCTGCAACGAATGCAGGATCTAAGGACTTATTAAGAAGCACATCACGAAATGCATCAACGACTGAATGATCTAAGTAAATATCTTCATCATTTTGAACATTTTTTATATTATCACGAATAGATTTACCCAAAATCATCTGTCCTGCATCCCAACGAGAAAACTCATTGCGAGAATACCTCATCAAAAACGCAAGTTCCTCCTTCGAGTAGTTATACTTAAGAATGACTGGAGCGGAAAATTCTGTCAGCATACATGGTATTGGTTTTTCCCTTATGTTATCAAATACAAAAGTTTGTTTTATTCTTTTAATATTTAGTAGATTCGAGATTCCTTGACCACAGTTTTGTAATTCAATTACATCTCCGTTTGGAGTATATAATTCTATCGTAAATGGAATATGTAAGACTTGCGCATTGCTTTTACCTTTCCATGTCTCTTTTTCTTGTTCTATCGTTAATTTATAGAGTTGATTTTTACTGCTATACTCACTTGAAACTTTGAGAATTGGTGTCCCTGACTGACTATACCATAACCGAAATTGATTAAGATTTATACCTGATGCTTCTTCCATAACAGTAAGAAAATCCTCGCATGTTGTCGACGTAGCGTCATAGCGTTGAAAATAAAGTTGCATTCCTCGTTTAAATTTCTTTTTACCTAAAAGCGTATGCAGCATACGGATAACCTCGCTGCCTTTTTCGTATACAGTAACCGTATAAAAATTACTGATTTCAATAGCTGTTTCAGGGCGAATCGGATGAGATATTGGGCTGGCATCTTCAGAAAATTGAACAGAACGAAGAATACGAACATTATTTATTCTGTTAACGGAACGAGAACCCACATCCGAAGAAAATTCTTGCTCACGAAATACAGTCAAACCTTCCTTTAAACTTAACTGAAACCAATCACGGCAGGTAACGCGATTACCCGTCCAATTGTGAAAATATTCATGCGCAATTACGGCTTCAATACTTAAATAATCCTCATCTGTTGCAGTTTGCTTACTGGCTAGGACAAACTTCGAGTTAAAAATATTTAGACCTTTATTTTCCATCGCTCCCATATTGAAAAAATCAACGGCTACGATCATATAAACATCCAAATCATACTCTAAATTGAAAGACTCCTCATCCCACTTCATCGCTTTAATAAGAGAGCGCATTGCATGATTAGCCTTGTCTACATTACCTTTACCAACAAAAATCCTCAATTCAACATCACGTCCAGAGCGTGTTTTATATTTATCGCATAATACATCAAAATTACCTGCGACAAGTGCAAAAAGATAGCTTGGTTTAGGGTATGGATCTTGCCATTTCATCCAGTGACGTCCGTGAGCAAGTTCACCTTGATCAATGCAGTTACCATTACTAAGTAAATATGGATACAGAACTTTGTCAGCAATTACTATTGTTGTATACTTAGCCAAAACATCGGGTCTGTCTAAAAAGTAGGTAATACGACGAAAGCCTTCGGCTTCGCATTGAGTACAAAATACTCCATTGGATTTATATAAACCCTCCAAAGTAGTGTTACTTTCAGGACTAATTAAGGTAGTAATACTTAGCTCAAATTTTCTCGGTAAGCTATTTAGCGTAATCCCTTTGTCAGTTCTTACATATTTCTTCCAACTTTTACCATTCACTAAAATTTTTTTCAGTTCTAGATCTTCCCCATCGAGATACAAATATTCACTTTTTTTGATTTGAACCACCCTAGATTTCGCATTAACTAAAGTTTGAGTATCAAATAAATCAAAAATAAGCTCAACATCAGTAATTTTATAGGATGGAGGCTGATAATTCTTACGATATTTAGTTTGAAAAATTTTATCCATAATTTAGGTTTTTCGGATGGAGTTATTGAAGTAAAAATTCTAAACACTTTATGAGGTAGAACAAATTACTAGAAACACATCACCTCAGTCTGATTTCAGTATTGAAGTTGTCTACTATTATAATGTTAGTATTATAAATACTGGTTCAACAAAATAAAAACACGGCATTTGATAATTTTCGGATGTAGAGATGATATATATTTTAAATTATCCGATTAGTTTCCAACTTGTAATCGATTGTCCAACTATTGAGAACCCCTCGTACATAATAAAGCAATAAAGTCATAAATTAATGAGAGCCCCATGATACTCTTCTAGGCAAAAAGTAGGCAAGCTTTACTTTAGCAGGATTTAATTCTCTAACAATCAACATAGCCTTATTCAAAAATATATAATGAGGCAACAACCAGTAATCTCATACTAAGTTAGAAGGATCCATATCAGGCAAATTCGAAAAACCTTATTTTTGTTAGACATAGTTAAAACATTTTCCGATCGAAAATTCACATATTCTTCCTCTAAACCACTGATAAATCGGACGTATCAAAAAATAGATCTACTTTTATTTTTTGAAACTGGTACTAGACCCTCATAACATAATTGAAAGACACATACTAACAATGCTTGTACAATATAATAATGAGCAATGGGGAAGCACTTGTATCAAAATGTTTAAAAGAAGCGACACTATCGGCCGTTCCTGGCTGCTTAAACAAGTTCAAAAGCATAAATCCAAGCTTTTATTCGCTAATATTATTGCCGTTTTGGCTACATTGATCAGTGTTCCCATTCCTCTTCTCATGCCACTGATGGTTGACGAAGTGTTGCTAAATCAACCTGGAAGTGGTCTAAAAATTATGAATTATCTTTTACCGATCTCAACACAAACTCCGACTGGTTATATTATCTTAACTTTTTTATTAGTTATATTAATGCGTATCTCGAGTCAATTATTAAATATTCTTCAAGGCCGACAGTTTACCTTTGTTTCTAAAACGATCACTTATAAAATGCGTACTAAAATGATCAATAAGCTTGGCCGAATTAGCATTAAACAATATGAAGCTCAAGGTAGTGGTGCAATTAATGCGCATTTAGTTACAGATATAGAAACCATCGACGAATTCGTTGGCAGCACACTAAGTAAATTTATGATCAGCCTGCTAACCCTATTAGGTACTGCCTTAGTCCTTTTATGGTTGGAATGGAGATTAGGGCTTTTCATTTTATTGGTAAACCCAATTGTCATTTATTTCTCTCGAAAACTAGGTAACAGGGTTAAGCGTCTTAAAAAACAAGAAAATCAATCATTTGAAAAATTTCAAAACCGTTTAATCGAAACACTAGATGGCATTTACCAACTCCGATCTTCCAATAAAGAAAAAGAATTTTTAAATCAATTAAAAATTCAAGCGAACCAAATTTGCTTAGATGCTAATGAGTATGCTTGGCAATCAGAAGCAGCAGGTAGACTTTCTTTTTTGCTATTTTTGCTTGGATTTGAACTCTTTAGAAGCGTTGCCATGTTAATGGTACTATTTAGCGATCTTAGTATTGGACAAGTTTTTGCGGTATTTGGGTACTTGTGGTTTATGTTAGGTCCAGTTCAGGAATTGCTTGGTATTCAATTTTCTTGGTATAGTGCAAAGGCAGCGTTAATACGTATTAACGCGCTACTTAGATTAGAAGAAGAGTATAGACCTAAGAGTAAAATTAATCCATTTCGAAATAATAAAAATATAGAAATACATATTGATAACCTTAACTTTGCTTACGATGAGGAAAATCAAGTTCTAAAAAACCTAAATTTAACTATTCCAGAAGGAAAAAAAGTTGCTTTAGTTGGAATTAGTGGAAGTGGTAAGTCTACATTAATCCAATTACTACTGGGAATATATCGTCAAACATCTGGTACCCTTCGATTCAACGGCATACCTAGTGATAGTATTGGTTTTAATATTATTCGTCAACAAATTTCTGTCGTTCTGCAGCAACCTATACTTTTCAATGATACCTTAAGAAACAATTTAACACTTGGCAGCCAACATGACGATATACTACTTTGGCGTATATTAGAAGTAGCGCAACTAGATGATATAACCTCTCAATTAAATGCTGGTCTAGATAGTCAAATCGGTCGTAACGGAATTCGCCTATCTGGTGGTCAACGCCAACGTCTAGCAATAGCCCGTATGATTTTAAGCAATCCAAAGTTTGTGATTTTAGACGAAGCAACCTCGGCATTAGATACCGAAACTGAATCTGCTTTACATAAAGCACTAACTAAATTTTTACAGGGTCGAACAACCCTTATGGTTGCTCATCGACTCTCAGCAGTAAAACAGGCAGATCTAATCTATGTTCTTGAAGATGGTCGGATCAGTCAAAGCGGAACTCACGCTGAGTTAGTTAAACAAAAGGGTTTATACAACACTTTGTACGGTACTTTCCAATCTAGTTTCTAAAAAAATCGAGTTTATATCCTCTGAAATTTTCAATGTATTCAAAGAACCTAGATATATAAAAGCATTCTAAATCTCTAAGTTAATATTCTATCTGTTTTTTTGCAATTATTTTATAAGCAGAGTAACTCCGAGACAAGTTTATCTACTTCAGTACTTGCATTACCATAACGTTTTTCTTGAAATACATTTTCTATAGGAGTTTTTTCTAAATTGATTTCGATAGTATGAGCACCGCATATTTTAGCGTCGTATACAAAACTAGCAGCTGGATAAACAATACCCGAAGTACCAATAGAAACAAATAAATCAACTTCGTTTAATGCTGAGTATATATCAGCCATTCTCAACGGCGTTTCTCCAAACCAAACAATATGCGGACGAATTGGTGAGGGAATACGACAGCAACGGCAGACCTCATCAACGAGAATATCACTTTTATGCTCTATCACTTGACCAGAGGTAATACAGCTAGCTTTAAGCAATTCACCATGCATATGAATGACATTTTTGCTGCCACCACGCTCATGAAGGTTATCAATGTTTTGTGTAATGATAGTTACTTTACCATCTAATTCTCGTTCAAGCCTACCAAGTGCCTTATGAGCTAAATTGGGCTGAATATTATCAAATTGCAACATTCGGCGACGTTGATTGTAAAATTCTTGTACTAAATAGGGATTTCGTATGAAACCTTCTTTGGTGGCAATATCCTCAATCCGATGATTTTCCCATAAACCATCCTTAGATCGAAAAGTTCGTATACCAGATTCTGCAGAAATACCAGCTCCTGTTAGAATTACAACATTGTTATATTGCATACACTAATATCCCTTTTAAATAAACTAAAAAGAACAATATACATATTGTTAAACCTCGGCGTAGTTTATGATGAAAAAGAAAATTAAATGGTTAAATAAATTTAAAATCGTTTATCTAAGGCAATCTTAAATACTTGTTAAGTTATAAAGTATGAGATCAAAAATACCGGCGATAGGAATCAATACACATTGCGAGAAAATGAAACGATCTGAGAATGAATATTTGAGAAGAATATAGAATACATTTCGATAGCACACAAATCATTTATTAATCCTTCAATTCCTCTTGGATCGCTGATTGATATAAGCACTCTAAGCCTTTTATATAGCATATAGCTTGAATATTTCAATTTTTTTGAAAAAATAAAATTTGCAATCAACGATTAATTTTTAGGAAGAAGTTCTTCTAAAAAGCGAATACTTTTAACTAATTCAAGGTATGCTTCTCTATGATGTAGTCTCGTTTAAAACACTACTGATAAAGTTTCTCTTTGCTGCTACAGTGTATACATCATAAATTTTATTCAAGAGTAAAAAATCTCGCTAACTAAATTAACTTTTAGCACATTTAGAAGAACATTTTATAAAATGTACAGTCATTATTATGCATTGTTTAAACAAGACTTACTTTGATAAGCTTAATCCTCTATAATCAGGAAATTAATTCAATTATATATAGCCTTCAGCTGAAATATCATTCTTTTACGTGTTGAAAAACAAGCTTTTCCAGGCAACATTTTTGTTTTTGAAGGATTTTATAGCACTGGAGATGTTTTTTTATTTTAAAAAGAAAATGTGGTTAAATTTAAAATTGGAAATATTCACATGAGCGCTAAAAAGCAACTTGAACAAAATTATAATTACACGGTCGTTCGTCAATTTACTATTGCAACAATTTTGTGGGGAATTGTTGGAATGAGCATCGGTGTTCTGATCGCTGCTCAATTAGTTTGGCCACAACTAAACTTTGATATACCATTGCTGACCTATGGCCGTTTGCGTCCTTTACATACTAATGCAGTTATTTTTGCATTTGCAACAAGTGCTCTCTTTGCAACGTCTTACTATATTGTTCAACGCACCTGTCAAACTCGCCTATTTGGAGGATTACTTGTTACCTTCACGTTTTGGGGATGGCAAACAATAATTTTTGCTGCTATTGCTACATTGCCTCTTGGTTTCACCTCAGGCAAGGAGTATGCAGAACTCGAATGGCCTATCGATATTGCTATCGCTATAGTTTGGTTTTTCTACGCAATAGTATTTTTTGGAACTTTAAGAAAACGTAAAGTCTCTCATATTTATGTAGCAAACTGGTTTTTTGGTGCTTTTATAATTACCGTCGCAGTATTACATATTGTAAATAGCATGGCTATTCCTGTATCCATAAGCAAATCGTATTCAATTTATTCTGGTTCTGTAGATGCTATGATTCAATGGTGGTACGGGCATAATGCAGTAGGGTTTCTATTGACAGCTGGATTTTTAGGTATGATGTACTACTTCGTACCTAAGCAAGCTGAACGTCCTGTCTATTCATACCGCTTGTCTATCATTCATTTCTGGGCTCTTATATCTCTTTATATTTGGGCAGGACCTCACCATTTACATTACACTGCATTACCAGATTGGGCTCAATCCCTAGGTATGGTAATGTCACTCATTCTATTTGCTCCTTCGTGGGGTGGCATGATTAACGGTATTATGACCTTGTCTGGAGCATGGTATAAACTTCGGCATGATCCTATCTTACGTTTTTTAGTCGTATCTCTTTCATTTTATGGTATGTCAACTTTTGAAGGTCCAATGATGTCAATTAAAACAGTTAACGCCTTGTCACATTATACTGACTGGACTATTGGTCATGTTCACTCTGGTGCATTGGGTTGGGTTAGTATGATAACTATCGGTTCTATTTACCATTTAATCCCAAACTTGTTTAACCAAGAGCGTATGTATTCTATCACCCTTATTAACGCTCATTTCTGGTTAGCAACAGCTGGAATAGTACTCTATATAGTAGCTATGTGGATATCTGGCGTGATGCAAGGATTAATGTGGCGCGCAATTAACCTCGACGGAACACTAAAGTATAGTTTTACAGAATCTGTTCAAGCGTCTTATCCATTTTATTTCGCTCGTTTTTTAGGTGGCTTAATCTTCTTGGCTGGTATGTTTTTAATGGCATACAATACATATAAAACTATTCATGCAAAAAAAGATACTCTTAAACTTGTTGTTAATAACATAACGTAAAAATGGATCTCGAGTATGAATTCAAAAAATTACCATGAAATCCTTGAACGAAATGTTGGTTTGTTTTCCATTTGTATAATTCTTGTGATCAGCCTAGGTGCTTTAGTTGAAATAATACCTCTTATTTTTCAAAAACAAACTACAGAACCTGTTAAAAATTTACGTGTTTATAGTGCTTTAGAAATGGAAGGACGTGATGTCTATATACGGGAAGGTTGCAATGTTTGTCATAGCCAAATGATTCGTCCTTTTCGCTCTGAAACTGAGCGTTACGGTCATTACTCTGTAGCAGGAGAAAGTGTCTGGGAACATCCTTTCCTTTGGGGATCTAAACGTACAGGCCCTGATTTGGCTCGCGTTGGTAGCCGTTACTCGGATGAATGGCATCGTTTACATTTACTAAATCCACGTAATCTAGTTCCAGAGTCGAATATGCCTGGTTTTCCTTGGCTAGAAAAAAATCTTTTGAATGCAGAGTTATCTGAAAAGAAATTGAAAATTTTCAAAAATAAATTTGGTGTTCCATACACTGATGAACAGATTTCAAATACATTAAAAGACTTGAAAAATAAAACAGAAATGGATGCCATCATTGCTTATCTTCAATCTCTTGGTCATGCAATGAGGTAGGAAAATCATGGATTTTATTATTATTCATAGTATCTGGACTATTCTCTTGCTTATCAACTTCATCATCATAGTCTGGTGGACATATGGAAAAAAGCGTAAATCTGATTTTGATAAAGCAGCGAATCTTATTTTTACTGATAACAAACGTATTTCCAATTCAAATAATAAGGAGTAATGTAAATTAATGACTAAGTTTTGGAGTATTTGGATTATCGCAATTACTATTATCACCTTGCTTTCTTGTGCCACTCTACTAGTTTGGTGCTTTCAAAACAAAACAGGTATTGGTGAAGGTAAAGATATGGGACATCAATATGATGGTATTCGCGAACTTAATAATCCTCTTCCAAAATGGTGGACTTATTTGTTTATCAGCACCTTTCTTTTCTCTGCAATTTATCTAATCCTATATCCAGGACTTGGTAATTTTTCAGGTATATTGAAGTGGCAAAGTTCAAACCAAACGGTTCAATCTTTACAAGAATCAAAAGTTTCTATTGCAGAATCGCAAAAAAATAGGCGTCTTGTACAGTACGCAAAAGAACTTGATGATGCTGACACTTATTTTAGCAAAGCGTTTAAAAACTTAGCATATCAAACAAATAGCAGAACCTTACAAACTTTACCTAAGATAGCGCAAAATACTAACGCCCTAAGAGTAGGACAACGTTTATTTCTTCAAAATTGTTCACAGTGCCATGGTTCTGATGCTCGCGGTCAAAAAGGTTTTCCTAATCTTACAGACAATGATTGGTTATATGGTGGTAAACCTCATGAGATTGTCGAAACAATCATGCAAGGGCGTATTGGTTCTATGCCTTCTTGGAAAGAACGTTTCGATAAACAAGAAATTAAAGAAATCGTTAGTTACACACTTAGCTTGTCGGGTCGTTCAGTAAACTCTAGAGAAGCTGAAGCAGGTAAGATACATTTCGTTGTATGTTCTGCTTGCCATGGTGCTAATGGAGAAGGTAACAGTACCTTAGGAGCTCCCAATTTAACCGATCAAAATTGGTTATTTGGTGGCTCTCGTGCTGACGTTACTGAAACAATAGTGAATGGCCGTTCCGGTGTAATGCCAGCTTGGAAAGATCTTTTAGGTGAAGATAAAATACAACTTGTTGCTGCTTATGTATGGAGTTTAAGCAATTTAGATAATGATTAAAAATAACAGTTCAATAAAACATTTTTCTGTGCTAAAACCTTGGTACAAACAGTTTTGGCCTTGGTTTCTGATTTTCTTTCCTCTAACTTCTATAATAGCAAGCGTAATTACCATCGTTATCTTTTCTAAAAATTCCGTTTCTTTAATCACTGACAATTATTACACTAAAGCAGCAAGTATAAATACTAATCTTTCTAAAATTCAAAGAGCTAAAAAACTAGAATTATCTGCTTATATCTATTCTGAAGGAAAAAATGTTTTTATTTTTCTAAATAAGGGTCAATTAGAGTATGATCCAACAATACTTCATATATTTTTTACTAATCGCACGTTGCCAGATCGTGATTTTTCTCGTTTAGTTTATTTAGATGAAAATAACCAATATCGCTTATTCTTAGAAAACGAACTCACAGGTCTATGGTTCATTAAAGTGACTCCTCTTGAAGAACACTGGATAATTCAAGGCAAAGTTAATTTCCCTTCTTCAATACGATTGATAAATTAATTACATGCGCAAATCATGCTATCACTGCGGTGAAGATATAAAAACTAATGAAAGGTACACAGTAAAAATTTTAGGAGAAATTAGAAGTATGTGCTGCTTGGGGTGCCAAACAGTTTCTCAAGCTATCTTGGATAATGGCCTTGCTTCCTACTATCAATATAGAACAGCACATGCTGAAAGAACGAACTCTGTTCCCGAACAGCTGCAAAATTTGATTCATTATGATGACAAGCAAATCCAATCAGAATTTGTACGCAATAATGCGAATATCTCCGAAGTTACATTAGCTCTTGAAGGAAGTTCTTGTTCTGCTTGTGCTTGGTTGATTGAAAAACAATTATCTAACAAGCAAGGAGTTATTTCTATTCGGGTTAGTATTGCAACCAATCGAGCATTATTGACTTGGGATAACACATCTACAAAATTGAGCGCACTCTTATTTTTGATCCATCAATTAGGATATAAAGCGATACCCTTTGAAATTAATAATCAAGAAGCTACATATCATAGATTAATGAGGCAATATCTCTGCCGTTTAGGTGTAGCTGGCTTAGCTACTATGCAAGTTATGATGTGTGCTATTGTCCTTTACTTAGAAATTTTTGGTGATCTTGACTCTGAGTTCAAAAACTATTTCCGCTGGGTTAGCCTCATTTTTACAACACCAGTGCTTTTATACTCAGCGTCGCCTTTTTACTTAAATGCATGGAGAAGTTTAAAAGGAAAAGTAGTAGGAGTGGATGTTCCTGTCTCAATTGCTTTAATTCTTGCATATATTTTTAGTTTAACTGCAACGATTACAAAAAAAGGCGAAGTATTTTTTGAATCAATCTCTATGTTTACTTTTTTCTTACTCATCGGACGTTTTCTCGAAATGAGAGCAAGAAAAAAATCCGTAGTAAGTACTAATCTTTTGAATCTAGCGCCTAATATAGCCAATACTTGCGAAGGGAAAAAAATCCCGGTAAAAGCTTTAAAAATTGGTCAAAAAATACAAGTCTTCCCCAACGAGTATATTCCAATTGATGGAAAAATTATACTAGGCAATGTTTACATTGATGAATCTATGCTAACTGGCGAATCCATTTCAGTAAAAAAAATCCCTGGTGATATAGTCTATGCTGGCACTCTGAATGGCAATGAATCATTTACGTTGGAAGTTTGCACTACAAAATCAAATTCAATGATCTCAAATATCATTCGTCTACAAAATGAAGCTCAAATATCTAAACCCAAAATAGTTGAAATTACTGATGTTGTTGCCCGTCATTTTGTTACAGTAATCTTGATTATTTCTGCTTGTACCTGGATTTTTTGGCATAAAACTAGACCAGATGATGCTTTTTGGATCATGCTATCTGTACTTGTTTCGACATGTCCATGCGCTCTTTCACTCGCTACTCCTACTGCTTTAACTTGTGCGACTTCAAGAGCTGGGAAGTTAGAAATATTATTACGCAATAGTCATGTCTTTGAAACTTTCTGTAAAGTAAATCACTTAATTGTAGATAAAACTGGAACATTAACTCATGGTCAAATTGAAATTTGTGACATAACGACATACTCAACTTTTACTGAAGAAGACTGTTTAGAAATTGCAGGAACTTTAGAAATGTACACAAATCATCCCATAGCGCACGCATTGAAACAGTATCAAAATAAAGCGCTAAAAATTGAACGTGTTAAAAACATTGTTGGCTGTGGATTGCAAGCTTATTACAAGGGAAAGTTACTCAAAATTGGTAACGCAAAATTTGCTCTTAATTCAGATAAAAAAGTGAAAATGCACAGTTTTTATCTATCATTAGACAACAAGCATATTGCTACATTTACATACACAGATCCTATTCGTTCAGAAAGCAAGAGGTTTGTTGACTACTTTAAAAATATAGGAACTAAAATCACTTTGCTAACTGGTGATTCTAGTTTAAATGCTAATATTCTCGCCAAGTCGATCGGCATCGACAATGTTATTGCTGATCTAAAACCGGATGAAAAACTTTCCTATTTAGAAAAACTAAAAACTAAAGAGATTACCCTAGTGATTGGCGATGGAATTAATGATGCTCCTATTTTAGCCGCTGCACACCTTTCAATTGCTATGGGAGGCGGAACAGATTTAGCAAAAGTATCTTCAGATATGATACTCTTAGGTGACAGATTAGATCGCATTTTACAGGTTAGAGAGTTAGCTCTAAAAACTCGAAAAATTATTTATGAAAACTTAGCATGGTCATTAACTTATAACTTATTGGTATTGCCTCTAGCCGTTACTGGATTCATTCCACCTTATTTGGCTGCGGTTGGTATGTCTGCTAGCTCGGTTATAGTACTATCCAACTCTCTTCGTTTATTAAAGGAATAAGGTGAATAAATGCAAAGCCTTTATATTCTTATTCCAATTGCTTGGATCTTAGTTTCCTTAGCTATTGTAATTTTTTTATGGGCAGTTAAAAACGGGCAATTTGAGGATTTAGACCAACAAGGGTATAATGTGTTATTTGATGAGCATCATAATGACAATACTGAAAATAAAAAATAATGTATGCAGATTGCTTGATTGCTTTTTTCATCGGTCTAGTCAGTACTGGACATTGTATAGGAATGTGTGGTGGGATAGCTTCAGCACTCTCATTAAACCGAGCGCATCATGATAACCTCCTTCCTCTGTACTACAACTTTGGTAGATTATCCAGTTATACGATCTTTGGAGGGCTAATTGGTGGAATGTTTGCCTCCATCACATGCATGATCAATCTCACTAGCTCGCTTGTTTTTTTTAGGCTTATATCTGCTATCTTTATGATCATATTGGCACTTTATCTTTTTCGTGTCTGGTTTGGATTATTACATATAGAAAAAATAGGACAAATTTTTTGGAAGCATATTTCACCTATTGGTAAAATATTTTTACCCTTAAAAAAACCATTTTATGCTTTCCCTTTGGGATTTCTATGGGGATGGTTCCCGTGTGGGTTGGTTTATTCCACATTAACGTGGGCAGCAGCATCAGGTAGCATGATAAACGGTGCTATTATTATGCTCTCATTTGGTATTGGAACACTACCCACAATGCTGCTTATCAGTTACAGCTTCAATTATCTTGAAAAGCTTCAATTAACTAGATTTAATCAAAATTTAGGTGCTTTATCTATACTGATTTATGGTCTTTACACTGCATACGAATCAATCATAATGATACTAATTAGTTTTTAACTTCACTGATTGTTACTGATGATGTTAGTTAACTTACATCTTTTCTGAGTCGATTATGGTATTCTTTTATCAACACTGTTTTAAACAATTTTAGAAATGCTTGTGGAAAATTGTGATAAACTACTCGTCATAGCAGATGTTAATCGTAATGAGCAGCTGGCATTTGCTCGAGCTGCAGAAATGGTGATCCGAAGTAAAACAACCAGCTCTGTTACCTTTTTTTTGTGCGTTTATGATTTTTCTTATGAAATGCTATCTATTTTATCTAGAGATGAGCACGAAAAAATTCGTAGACAGATCATTCATCAACGCGAAAAATGGATGCATAAAACAGCAAAACCTTATTTTAATGAAAATTTCAAACTTAACATCAAAGTCGTATGGCACAACAAACCACATGAAGCTATTCTTAGGGAAGTTTTTCTTGGATCACATAGTATCGTAATTAAAAGCACGCAAAAACATGAGACACTTCAATCAATTATCTTTACTCCGACAGATCACGCGTTGCTACTTGGATGCCCTGCTCCTCTGTTGTTCGTTAAAAGTCGAGACTGGCCACAGAATGCTAGCATTTTAGGTTCGATAAACCCCGAAACTAACGCTGATATAAACTTTTATCACTACACAATGGAACAATTACACAACTTTACTAAGCAATTTAATTTGACTCCTTATATCATTAATTTCTATTCTGTATCCGACAGTAATTCTAACACTAGATTATCTAAACTAAACCCAAAAGCTTATTCTAATTTTTCATGTAAGTTCCATTTTATTTCAATAGAAACAACAAGAAAAAAACGCAATGATTCTGTAAAGCAAAGAATTATTGAAGAAGGATTACCTGAGATAGTCATTCCTACGGCTGCTAAAAAACTTAATGCAGCTATGCTAATCATTGGAATGAACCAAACAACTTCATACTCTACTAATTTTGGAGAAAATAATATTGAAAATATTATAAAAAAAACTGATTGCGATATTTTGATTTTAAAATCAGAAAGATATACTGCTTTAAATGAGAACAATTGAACTGAACAAGACAACTAAGGCTTTATAATAAAAGCCATAAACGCTCTCTTGTAATAAATCATTACTGTGAAGTAATCTACAAAAGCTCTTTTATATCCAGCACGTTATCGCTTATAAAGCAATTGAAGTATTCATATTCCATATATTTTGAACCTTTTTCAACCTTGAAAAATATCTTTTTTTCTATCTGAGGTTCCTTTTGTTATTCGTAAGTGTGCCCAATGCCATGATAAAAATAAACTTACGCATCAAATACGTGAAAATTAATGTTTTTATCGTTGTCATCGTTCGAGATAATTTTTAATTTCACTCCAAACATATTCCGATAAATTATACCTTTAACATGAAAGAAAAACGGAATGACAAAAATTAGAGCAACTCCATAAAATACCGCTGCTATGATGAACATCAACATTATCAGTAAGTATATACTCCCAATCACAATAATCTTTTTGTTTACAGCACGCAATGAAAGCAACAACGATTGTATTGGTAAAATCCTTTTTTCACAAATAAGTAAGATTGCGTTACTAAATGCTAAAGAAAAATAAAGAGATAAAAACGGCAATACCATCCCAGCCACTCCTTGAAGTATCAAGCTAAATAAAGTAGCCAAAATTACGGGAACAGTAAACTGCAAGCCCTTAGCAATATGGCGTTGTTCTGTAGATAGACCAGCAGTGTGACTCATTGCCATCAAGCTGATACCTGCGTAAATAGGAGCACTAACTACTTCATAACTAAAATTTGCTATAAAAATAGCCTGAATAACACGCTGATCAAACACCCCTGGATTTTGAAAAAAATCAACAATTTCGGACAATTCGCCAAGCTGTAGCTTAAGTGCAATATAAAATACTCCAAACTGTATAATTAAAAGTATTAAAATTGATGGGAAAAAAGATAAAAAATTTCTAATAGTATGATTCCAAGCTTCCTTAAATACCTCTCCAACTTTTAATTCATAGTCACCAGAAACACCTCGTTCAAGGCTACCACCTAAATTGAAATCTTTTTTAGAATCATTCTTCATTTTAAAATTCGAGGTTTATCCATAAAAATAAACTACCCAGAGTATTGATCAGAAGTTGAAGCTTTTAAAGCTAAATCAGATAACGTCGAAGACATCAATTTTTTTT
>NZ_JGVK01000015.1 GCF_000731795.2 Candidatus Photodesmus blepharonis
ACATAACTTTTTACCCCATCCAGAAACATTTGGATTGAAATCATTACTAATAATAATCCCATTAATCTTTCAGCTACCTTCAGTCCTCTTTCTCCTAAAATACGATGAAAAAAACCACAAAACATTAAAATCAAATATCGATATTATAAAATTAGACTATGCAAAACTGAAAGATTTATTATGCCTGGAAAACTGTTTTTTGAAACCATAAGATGCTCTAAATTCTCCTTAATACCCTTAATATTTTCTCAATATCAGGTTTTAAACCTCTCCAAAACATAAAACTTTCTGCTGCTTGTCTGACCAACATTCCTAAACCATCGTATACATCTCTGACTCCATTTTTTTTTGCCCACTGATTAAAACAAGTTCTTCCAGAATTTTCGTATATTAGATCATAACTTATCCTTGCTGAAATAAATACTGCTGGTGAAATATTAGGTAATTCACCTCTCATACCAGCGGATGTCGCATTAATGATCACATCAAAAATTTGATTAATTTCATTCATTTTTAATGCTTTCAGATTACCATATTTTTGAAAAAACCTTTCCAATTTTTTTGCTTTTATAAATGTACGATTGGTAATAATAATTTCTTCTGGCTTTTGATCTAGCAATGGCTTTAAAAGACCTCTAGCAGTTCCGCTAGCACCAATTAACAGTATACGACTTCCTTTAACTATATGATATTGCAATAAATCTTGTACTAATCCTTCACCGTCTGTATTGTCACCAATAATTTTACCATCATCAATTTTTAATGTGTTAACAGAACCTGCAACTTCTGCACGTTTAGTCAATTTATCTGCAAACTGAAATGCCTCTTCTTTGAAAGGAGAAGTGACATTACAACCTTTTCCACCTTGAAAAAAAAAATCTTCTACTGCTTTAAAAAAGCCGCCGATGGGGACTAATTGAGGAAAATAAATAAGATTTTCTTTAGTTTGCAGTGCAAATAAAGTATGAATCAATGGAGATTTGCTATGTTTAATCGGATTTCCAAATATCACATAAATATCAATTTCACCAAATGTTTCTCTATGTCTCTTAATCCAACTTTGCGGTGAGATCATTTTTATTAACATACTCTTAGTATCTTTGCAGTTTTAGCATCGCGAATTGTAGTTATTTTACCTGGGTTACCTACTTTGCCTTCTAAAATGGTTACTGATTTATCACCAAACTGCCTCTTAACTTCAGAACTACTTGTACATGGTGATTCTCCACTCAAATTAGCACTAGTTGAGACTAAAGGTTTACCAAACACGTAACACATTATTTGCGCTACTGGATGATCAGTCACTCTTACTGCAATGGAACTAAACTTTCCAGATAAGTAAGTAGAAACTAAAATACTTGGCGGCATAACCCAGGTTACAGGACCTGGCCAACTATCATATATTTGCTTCAACTGTTCTTGATTTAGTTGACTTTCATTGATATAAGGTAGCAATTGCTGATAAGATGCTGCTACCAAAATGAGTCCTTTTTCAATAGGACGCTGCTTTAATCTAAGCAATTTTCTAATAGCCTGAAAATTATCGGGATCACAGCCCAGTCCGAACACACCCTCAGTCGGATAGGCGATTATTTCACCTTTTTGAAGCGCCATCAACGCTAATTCAAAATTCCTCATAGTAAATTTCCAAAATGAAACTCTGGATATATAGGAAGCCTCTAAAAAAATTAAATCTAGAAATCAAAAGTATTCATTCAGAAAAGAATTGATTTAAATCTACTTCTTTGCATAAAATAAGCACGTTCTTCAGTGATATAAAAAGTATCATAATTTAAGGGAATCTGAAATGAAAGTTGGTATTATCATGGGTTCACAATCTGATTGGGTAACAATAAAATTAGCAGCGGATATGCTTAAGGAATTCAATGTAGAGTATGAAACTAAAATAATTTCAGCACATAGAACACCTCAATTACTAGCTGATTATGCAACAAACGCTAAAAAACGCAATTTGAAAGTAATTATTGCTGCAGCAGGTGGTGCTGCTCATCTACCTGGTATGACTGCTGCGTTTACCACTCTTCCTGTACTTGGTGTACCAATAGAATCTCATATACTAAGAGGTATGGATTCATTGCTCTCTATTGTACAAATGCCTAAAGGTATCCCAGTTGGAACTCTAGCTATTGGTGCAGCAGGTGCGGTAAACGCAGGAATTCTTGCTGCTCAAATTATAGGTACACTTGATAACAACGTAATGGCTAAAATTGAGACTTTCCGTAGTAAGCAAACAGAAAACATTCTACTAAATCCAAATCCGATAGAGAGTTAGAAGCGTATGCAAGTTTTAGTGATTGGAACAGGACAACTTTCAGGTCTGATGTTTTTAGCAGGAGTATCTCTAGATATTCAAATAATGGCATTCGATATAAAATCCCAAGAAATCATTCATCCTCTAAGCAAAGTTTTATTAAATTGTAATCTGAACGAAGCTGTCCAAAAAGCTGATGCAATCACTGTTGAATTAGAGAATATTCCTGATGATATTTTACAGTTCTTTGAACGAAGTGGTAAACTTTCCCCAAATATAAAAGCAATTCAGACAGGAAAAGATCGTCGCATTGAAAAAGCTTTTCTAGATAAAATCAAAGTCCAAAATGTTGAATACGTAGCTATAAATAATCGCATTGACTTTGATATAGCAATTGAAAAAATTGGTATACCTATGATACTCAAAAGCACCATAGGTGGCTACGATGGAAAAAATCAGTGGCGCTTGACAAATACTAAAAATATTAATGCTATCTGGCAAGAACTAGAAAAATGTATTACTACTTCTGTAAAACAAGGAATCATTGCTGAAAAATTGATACCTTTCACTCGCGAATTATCTATAGTCGGAGCAAGAGCAAAAAACGGGACAATTGTAACCTATACTTTATCGGAAAACATACATAATAATGGTATACTAATCCTATCGACTACAATTAAGAATTTTGAACTTCAAAGGAAAGCTGATAAAATATTTTCAACTATCGTAGATAAACTAAAATACGTTGGAATATTAGCAGTAGAATTTTTTGACGTCAACGGAAGATTACTAGTCAACGAAATTGCGCCAAGAGTTCATAATTCCGGACATTGGACCCAGGAAGGAGCTGAAACTTCTCAATTTGAAAACCATTTACGTGCTATATGTGACATGTCTTTAGGAAGCACTAAATTAACTCAAATGACATCAATGATAAATATCTTAGGTAGAGATTTTGTACCGAATGAAATACTAGCTATCAAGGATTGTTATATTCACTGGTACCAGAAGAAAAAGCGTGTTGGAAGAAAGATGGGACATATAAACATATGTGCTAAATCTACATCTGAATTAGAACAAAAAGTATCTCTTTTGAATAAAGCATTAAATAAGCGCTGATTTCTTTAAGTTTAAGGCAATTTGTTAAAAATTTAAGAAACAGTAATCTAAAAAAGCCACTTTTCGATCTTCCCTAGCTCTAATCAGGTATCGAATATTGTGTTTTTTCTGTTCAAAGATAAATCGGTCTTTCAACACAAACGTGATCTTTACCTTCCAAGAGTAATAGTTCTTTGATGAAGACTTGCTTAGATGTGGCTTTACCCAAGAAAGCAATATAACTATTAATAAAGCTTAAATCCTTAAAAACAAAATCTGGTAATGTTTGCTTAAAGTTAATTTTATCATATACTTGGCCAGAGCAAGTCCTTAAGACTGAACCATCCCAAAAACCTTGAATCAATTCCAAACCTTCACTTTCTTTCGTTTTATCTACTATATAAGCAGCTTTCTGCTGATAGAGAAGCAACTCCCCTTTATTCAAAGGAAATATTTTCCCAGCTAGGCGATACTGTTGATATACAGGTTCGCTATTTCCATCAAAACGAACATGAACATGGTAAGGGATCAAGCCTTTGAGTTTTAATTGTTCTCCTCGGCGAACCAATTCTCGCAACACACCACCTACCCAACGATAATCAGTTTTATACCATCCATAATTAGGAATAGAAACATAATCGCCTCCTGAGTCTGCTTCAAAAGACTTTTCAGTATACCAATAGAAACCAGTCAAACGTCCCATTGACTCGCCAGAAGAATAATGAGATATTTGTTCTAAAACTAATGTTTGAACCGGTGAATGGCAACCTAACAAAAGAAATAAGATCAGCCCAAACAAAATAAAATTTTTCATAAATAACTTCAAGTTTCTAAATTAATAAACCACTTGAATACTGTTTATAAACGTATATATATCAATTTTCATTTGACTAGACTTTTTAGTGTTTTACTAGGAACAAAAGTAGGTACATTCAAAGGAGCAATTTGGATTTGATCGCCAGTTTTAGGATTTCGACCAACACGAGATGCACGATAATTTACTTTGAATGTGCCGAAACCGATCATCTGAACTTGATCACCTTCTTTTAAAGTATTCATAACTATATTCAAAATAGCTTCAAGAGCAATCCTGGCTTGCACTTTAGACAAGCCGACCCTTTCGGCAATAAAGTCGATCAACTGGGTCTTGTTCATTAAATTTTCCTCTTGTATCTTGCGTTTAAATTAGCGCACTTTAATGCATAAAGGATCTATCTAGCAAATGGTTTCTTATCAAAATTTAGGTTTTTAGAAAAAAAATTAATATGCAATTATGACGACTAAAACACATTTGCAACAATGATAAATAATCAACAAGTTCTTTATTGCAGTCCTTATTTAGTGAACAAAAAACTCGACTGATGGCAGGGGTGGAGAGATTTGAACTCCCAACAGGCGGATTTGGAATCCGCTGCTCTGCCAATTAGAGCTACACCCCTATTTTAAGATAGGTGGCGGAGAGATAGGGATTTGAACCCTAGATACGTTATTCACATATGCCGGTTTTCAAGACCGGTGCTTTCAA
>NZ_JGVK01000016.1 GCF_000731795.2 Candidatus Photodesmus blepharonis
TTTTTTATCTACTTTGGGTCATTACTACTTATCCTAAAGGACGATAACCTTGTTGTTTTAAACATAAAATCTTCCATCTATTATTGGTTAACTTTTTTAAAAAAATTTAAAATAGGATAATTATCTCGTATATAAGTCTTGATAAGTTAAATGTGTAAAGTATGAAAATGTATAAATTCGTCAGGAACGTTTTAAGGCGATGATTTTAAGTATGACTAATACTCCTCATAGCCTATTTTTCTCTAGCTTTAGAGAATGTTTAATGGAGTTTAAATTCCATATGATATGTACATTTCATCAAAATAGGAACTGGTTATTTTATTGTTGATATGAAAGTTATCCACAGTCTTTAGAGTTCATAACCCTTATTTTATATTATTTTAATTAATAAATTAATATATTAGTAATGTTTTAAACATTTGATAAATAATGTTTTTTGCTATTAAACAGTATAGTCTAGTCAGAATAACAGTATAGTCTAGTCAGAATAACAGTATAGTCTAGTCAGAATAACAGTATAGTCTAGTCAGAATAACAGTATAATCTAGTCAGAATAACAGTATCAATAAATTTATTGATACTGTATTTTGAAAGTACCCAAATATCCTCCGTTTTTTTATATTGAAAAAAATCTGCTAAATGCAAGTGGAATAAATTACATATGAGAAAAAAAATTTACCATCGAAATGATGCGAGACCAGCTTTGATCAATATGAGCTTATCAGCAAAAAGATTATTATTTATTTGTCTAGCTCAATTGGATCGTGATTGGTCAAAAAAAGACAATGTAATAATTAAATTTGATGCATCGAAATCTTTTCTAATAAGAGTCTCGGACTATGCACAATTGTGTGTAATTGATTATTCGGCAGCTTATCGTCAGATGGTGGAAGGGGTGAAAGAATTAAGAGGTTATGTTTTAGAAGCAGATCAAGGTTTACTTAAGAAACGGGATAACAACCTACCTTCTGATGCAATTTCTCCATTTACTATTGCGACTGACGGTACTTGGTACTCAAAAGGGAATGGATCAGTAAACATTAAATTTGCCAAAGAAATGGAACCGTTGATTTCTAATTTAACGGATAATTTTACAGGTCAATTTTTGCTGAGTGCGATGCAACTACCTGATAGTAATGTAGGAAAATTATACTTAATACTAAGAGAATGGATCAGTTCTGGTTATTCTACAACAAGAACAATTCAAGTAAATAAATTTAAGCATTCCCTTGGTCTTTCCCATTTTAAAACTTACCATTCATATGAAAATTTCAATAAGCTTTTTTTTAAGAGAACAGTCAAGAAACTGATAGATAAAACGGAATTTACAGAAATTAACATGGAGATCTTAGAACGCAGGATGAGAAAAGCTTATAAAGTAAAAGTGAACTATAAATACGATTTAAAGTTCATACAATCGAAAAATAAGATTGTTGATAAAGTCTTGGGAAAAAAAATTTATAAAGAAAAATACGAAGGAAAAAAAAACAAATTAAGTGAAGAATTTCTTTTTTTTGTGATTGCAAATCGCTATCTGAACCAAGATGAAGCGAAAAGTTTAAATCTAAATTGGGATGATGGGTTGACAGCTCAAGAAGTATTGAGAAAATTAAGCTGTTAAATGTTTTTTTTATGACTGTAGAGTAAACTAAAAATCTATGAGACACTCATTTAAATCAATGTTTTGATTTTATGTAATCCATAATTACTTATGATTGGTATCATTAGTTTTTATGGGTTTATTTACAATAATAACTGAATTGAATTCAAAAATAGTTTAATTATTATTGCCAATAATTCTTCATTATAATGAAATAAATAACTATTCACGTATTTTCAAAACTAATTATTAGATAACTATTCAGTATATTGTATATATTTCAATATCAAATAAAATTTTTGAGAAAAAATAAAGACATTTTTTAATATAACAAATTAATCGAGTGCCTAATTATAATTAGTTAAACTGAACCTTTGAAGAAAGATATAGAACGATAATGCAAAATAAAAGGAAATTCAAATGAGCAAAAAATTTAAAAACGCGGCAGTAGTATTATCCGGTTGCGGTGTATTTGATGGTTCAGAAATTAACGAAGTTGTTTTCACATTATTAGAACTTGAAAGAAATCTAATTAATTATAGCGTATTTGCTCCTGATATATATCAGTACGACGTCATTAATCATATTACTGGTGAAAAGATGAAAGAAAAACGCAATGTACTCATCGAATCAGGACGTATAACGCGCGGAAAAGTCAAGTCGTTTTCTGAACTCAATCCTAACGAATTCGATGCGTTGGTAGTACCAGGTGGCTTTGGAGTAGCAAAAAATTTGTCTACTTTTGCACTAGAAGGTCCATATTGTTCAATTAACGACGAATTTGCAAACATAATGCGAGCGTTTAACGAACTTAGTAAACCAGCAGCATACATGTGTATTGCTCCTGCTTTGTTACCAAAAATATTCGCTGGAATAAAATTGACGATTGGAAATGATCAGTTCACAGCTGATGCAATAAAAACATGCGGTGGTGAACATATTACTTGTAGTGTGGATGGCATAGTCAAAGACCATGTATATAAAATTATCACCACACCTGCTTACATGTTGGCTAAAAATTGCTTAGAAGCTCATCATGGAATTTCATTGTTAATTAAAGAGTTAAAAAAAGAAATGTAAAAATGTTGTTCAAATTTCGCTAGCGAAACCTTTGAGCGTAATGGATGAAAGAGGAAAAAACGTGTTTAACCAATAAATTCATTTTCTCAAAAGTATTTTTTACTATGTGTTTTATTGCATAAAATAAAAGCCATATTATTGTTAGAATTTAGCCTCTCACTAGATCAATACACAATACCGTTCATGTCCTAGTAATAACTAACAGAACAAAATAAGAACTGGTACACAGTTTTGTACTAAACTGAGATCATATTTAAAATCAATGCTTATTGTTAATAATTTGATATAGTTGATTATTCTTAATACTTTTCAAATTAAGCATGTAATGGATAGTGTTTATCCAAGTTAAAAACGCAGGTGACATAGACTAGAGATCAAATAACAATTTTGGTTAATTCAGATGGTGCATGTCCATTATATGTATCTTGATACAAATCAAAACAGAAAATCATACAGCACCTATCAGCTTTCGCTTTTTCTTTGGTCGGTTATATGACATCGTTGTTTACGAATGTTCGCGTATCAGGAGAAAAAAATGGGAAAGGTTACTTCCATATCTATTCAAAAAGGTGGCCCTGGTAAAACCACCGTTTGCCGTAACTTGGGAGAAGAAGTTTCAGAAGCTGGGAATAAGGTGTTGCTGATAGATAATGATCCGCAAGGTAATTTAACCAAAGCAATTTTGAGTAATGAGTTACCATCTGAAATGATCAAAGTCACTGATAGAATCACATTCTGTTCAAAAAAGGTTTTGCCAGGTGTAAGCAATGCTTTTTGGTTATACGAAAAAGATGAGATGCCAGAACCACTGAAGGTGAGAGAAGACCTTTACATTATAGGTGCTACAAAACACTTAGCCGAAATTGGTACGAAATCAGTTAATTGCGTTTATGACTTTAAAGACAAGATAGAAGTCTTAGCATTAGAGTTTGATCATGTGTTTATTGATTGCCCACCTTCTGCAGGGACTTTACAGACTTCAGCTCATGGAGCTTCTGATTACATTGTAATACCTACAGAGTTAAATGAAGATAGCATTGATGGCGTTAAACAGCAGATTCAATCAGCTTTACTTAACAGAAAACACTTAAATCCTACACTTAATGTTTTAGGAATTCTTGTAAACGGTAAAGATTCACACAAGATCAATATTGAAGAATTTTACCTAGATAATCTAAAAGAGGTTTACGGAGATAAGTTATTTGAGGTTATTATCACTTATTCTGTGAAAGTATCAGAGGCCCGTTCATTTAATAAAACCATTCGTCAACATGTTCCTAAGAGCGCTCAGGCTAAACAATTCTTAGCTTTAAGTCGAGAATTTTTAGATCGGATCAAGAGGTAGATTATGGTATCAATGAAAGATAAGCTGGTTGCATATAAAAAGAGAAAATATAAAATAGGTACAGTTAAAAATCGTATAGAAAAGATTTCTGAACTTCTTTTAGAAAACTGCGATTTAGATATGACTAAATTGGTTAAAAAAGCTAAGGATGAAGGTCGTCTTTTATCGCTATCAGTCGAAAAATTTATCCCCGACCTAAATCAACCTAGAAAGAATTTTGATCAAGAGAGCCTTGATAGACTTCGTATTAGTATTGAAACTAATGGTCAATTGCAGCCCATATTAGTAGGTAATCAGTTGCCTAACGGTCAATATCCAATCATTGCTGGTGAACGTCGTTGGCGAGCCATTTGTGAATCGAATCTTATTCCCGAAGTTATTGCAATTATTCGTAGTGGTAATCTAGATAAACTTCATTTTCTTCTAATTCAGATTGATGAAAACAATCAGAGGGAGCAAATACCAGCCATCGAAAATGCTATGGCAATAAAACGCGTGGTGGATATATGTCGATCTCAAGGGAAAGACCAAGCATATTCTGCAAAACTCTTAAACATTAGCCCTGCTAAAGTATCAAAGCATATTGCTTTGTTGGATGCGCCAAACGCTGTTATAGGCTTATCTATTGATGGAGAAAGCCAAGATGTTGAGGTGCTATATAACTTAGCTAAGGCATTTGAAAGCAAGCCTAAAGAAGTTTTAAAGATGATCGATCAGTGGCGAAGTGGAAAGTTGAAAACCAACTTTCGAAAAGCAAGCAAAGAATTAGCTAATAAGACAAGACGGTTAAAAAAAAGTAAAAGGGAACAAGACAAGAGCAAAAGTGAGAATGTTGCTCTAAAAGCCAGAAAAGCATCAGATGTTTACCTTAGTATTAATGAAGATGAGTTTACACTAACTCTTGAAGTTGGTAATAAAAAACTGAGTTTTATAGTTGAAGCTAACACTGTTGCATCGCTAAAAAACGACATTAATAAACTTGGAGGAAACAATGTTAGAGGGAAAAGTACTTTTTCGTAATAATCAACCTGTTTCAGGAATTAGTTTAGGTAAATTTTGGGCTGCATTGCGAAATGAGAATGTAGTCGGTGTAATTTCTATGCGTGTTCCAAATGATGTGGACTTTGATACCTATCGTCGAAAAGCAAAAGAATGCCTGAAGCTACTAGGAAAAGTGAAGGTTGGGGAAATGGTTGAACGCAATGGTGAACGCTACTTGATTCATCGATCGAATCATGCAAACCGTAGAAGTAAAAAACCTCGTCCTGTAAAGGAATATCTAATTTATAATCCACGTAATGCATAATCAAAATAAAAAGTAAGATCACTTGGAACAAATTTCGTCTCTTATTCTGGAAAATCCAGTGATCACTGGTTCATAAGTCGTCCAATATAACTCGAACTTTCTGATAGAAAGTTGGATATGGTTCTGTTGTACAAAAAAGAAGCATAGGGATGTAGAAACAGTTTACAGACAAGGCGTACCTAGAATTTTCTGAAAGTAAAAAGCAATTATGTTATTTTCTATGAGTTAATGAATATCTTTCATTTAAGAAATATAACTATAACAATAATCAGTGAAAAAATATAAAATAACATTGTTGACTTCATCAATTGTTTATATTGAATGGGTAGAGTACGCTTTATGTATGTATCTTATTGGCATAATTAGCGAACTTTTATTTCCTGATAAAATTGGTGATATTGCTATTATATTAACCTACTCTATTTTTTCTATATCGTATCTTGGTCATCCAATAGGTGGTTTAATATTCGGATTACATTCCGATATTAACGGAAGGAAAAAAACCACTCATAATCAGTGCAATGTTGATGGGATTAGCAACTATTGGTATAGGACTGATTCCTAGCTACGAAACGGTTGGAATCATATCTCCTTCTCTTCTTTTATTTTTTCGTTTCATACAAAGTACAGCAGTAGCTGGAGAGTTTAATAACTCATCTATTTTTCTAATAGAGCGTTCAAAAAAGAGAAGTTGGATTGGCGTGGCTTCATCATCTGATATGTTCACCGGTATCTTAATCACTTATATTGTAAATACAACATCATATGAGTACGCCTGGAGAATAGAATTTATCTCAGTTGGAGTAATCTCTTTAATATTAATGTTTTTTTGAAAGACATTGATTGAATCACCTTTATATAGAATACATACAGAAAATGAGGAGATAAGAAATAAAGGTTTTTCAATTTATTCCTCTTTGATTTCAAATAACTGTGATTGCTTCATTTTTATCCGTATATATTTATGTTTGCAACATATATTTTATCAGTTATATGAGTATATATATCGGATATATAAAAAGTTTTTCAACGTTAAATATGATGGTTGTTCAAGGAAGTGTTAGTTTGCTAATACCTTTTTTT
>NZ_JGVK01000017.1 GCF_000731795.2 Candidatus Photodesmus blepharonis
AAAAAAGAACCACTAAACACGTATTCTTAGAGTTCGTAAATAAACGTTACACAACCCACAAGTAGAAAGAACTTCTGTAGTTAAAGGTTAATTGTAAAATACACATCAGAAAAAGATTAAATCTCCAATTTTTATCCATCTTTCTAAAAACACTAACGACTATGAATTATAAATTTTCGTTTTCGCTATACAACGGTATTCAGTTGGAGTTAACTGAAAATATTTTAGAAACAAACTTGAAAAATAATGGGCGTCTCTATAACCAACTTGTCTCGAAACTTCCTGTACAGATAAACCAATATCACGAAGCAGTATTTTCGCGCTTTCCATTCTAATTCTTTGCAAATATTTATGAGGACTCTCTCCCATTTGCTTTAAAAACTTTCTGTTAAAAGTTTTTAAAGGAAGGTGACAATGATTTGCAATAAATTGCGATGTTATTGGTTTAGATAAGTTTCGTTTCATCAAATCTTGTGCCAACGCGATAGATTCATCAAATTGCAAATGACCTCCAATTTGATAGAATGGTTCTTCTATTTTATAAGATATTTCATGCGTATAATGTTTTTCAATTGTCTGTGCTATGGCTTTTCCAAACCACTTTTTTATTAAGTACAATACAATCTCTGATTGTGAGTTAATACTAGAAGTACAGTAGATTCCATCTGTAGAAGTTATTGTTGCCTCTTGATTTAACTTTACTTTAGGATAACGTTTTTCGAATTGATCATAATAATACCAATGTGTTGTGGCAACTTGGTTATCGAGTAGTCCAGTTTCAGCTAACCAAACAACACCGGTTCCAGTTGCAATTAATTGTGTACCTTTCTTATGTTGGTTTTGTAACCAAATTTTAAGTTGAGGGTTATTACGAATTGGTTTTAGTGGATTACCCCACATCGGTGGAAAAATTAATACATCAAAATCACAATTTTGGTTATAAGTTGTATCTGGATAAAGATGCAAACCTGCTGTTGCTCTGATTGGAGTTAAAGAATGTGCAATTAACTGAATGTGAAGTGGATTCTTTCTTTGTTCACACCGTGATCGTAAGCAAGAAGCGCTGCTAAACATTTCTGCAGATAGTGAAACCCCTGTAACTAATGCTCTATCGTAGATCAAAAAACCTATATTCATGACAACTTATCTTAAAAGAAATGAATGTGGGAAATATGTCAGATATAATGACACGAATGTAAGGTGAATAAAAACAACAATATTGATAATCTACTTTCGTAAGATGTCATAATGTAGGTCAAAATAATGAAATTACCTTTAATTGTAGGATTTGGTGGCATTAACTCTGCTGGACGCAGTTCAGGT
The DNA here is from genome assembly GCF_000731795.2 of Candidatus Photodesmus blepharonis. Lineage (GTDB taxonomy): Bacteria > Pseudomonadota > Gammaproteobacteria > Enterobacterales > Vibrionaceae > Vibrio > Vibrio blepharonis. Next base: position 1,324 of record NZ_JGVK01000017.1, read on the forward strand.
TTTCATAGTTATAAACGAATGGTAGAAGATGTATTAACAGATACCGAAATGGAATCTACGTGGCAAGATTTAGCTAGGAGAATGGGGCTGATCGAGAATACTAGGCTTAATGATAAAATCATTGCTGACATTAAGGCTGGGACTTTGATAAGACGTATTGATTCTTTTGATCCAGAGAAGAAACTCAATCAATACAAGACGACTATCAGTTCTGAAAACGAACTACTTTCTTTTACCATATGCAAGTCAAAATTGCCGAATCAAATTCCAAAAAATTGGAATGTTAGAGAGGAAAACAACAAGTTAAAGATAACTGTTACTGGCGATATTAATGCGCTTATAGAAGGTAGAATTAATTTTCCAGTGACAAGCGGAGGTAATATTCCATCAGGATTTGAACCTGGAAAACTTTACAATTCACGCTTTCACCCACGTGGTCTAAAATTAGCTATTTATGGAGCATCCGATGCTTTAAATTCCATGGGTATAGATTGGGATACTGTGCTACAGCATGTAGAACCAGATAAAATTGCAGTTTATGCAGGTAGTGCTCTAGGTCAGATAGATGAGTTTTCTTTATCAGGAATATTATCTTCATCTTTGAGAGGTAGCAGAGTTAGTTCTAAGATGATGGCATTTTCATTAGCTGAAATGCCGGCAGATTTTATCAATAGTTATGTTATTAATAGCATTGGCAAAACAGGTGCAAATTTAGGCGCGTGTGCAACTTTTCTATACAATTTAGGTTTAGGAGTCAATGATATAAAACAAGGGCATTCACGTGTAGTGATTGTCGGTAATGCAGAGGCACCTGTTGTTGCAGAAATTATGGAAGGTTTTAGGGTAATGGGTGCCTTAGCAGAAGACGAGAAATTGAAGATTCTAGATAATTCAGATCAGGTTGATAATCGTCGATCTTGTCGTCCATTTTCGAATAATGTAGGATTTACAATGGCAGAGTCCGCTCAATTTGTTGTGTTAATGGAGGACACGTTGGCATTAGAGCTTGGTGCAATGGTCTACGGATCAATAGCCGATGTTTTTATTAATGCTGATGCTAACAAAAAGTCTATATCATCTCCAGGTGTTGGAAATTATATCACTGTTGCTAAGGCTGTTTCATTGGCACAAGCAATTTTAGGAAACGATGGGTTGAAGCAAACTTACGTTCATGCTCATGGAACTGGAACACCGCAAAATAGGATAACAGAAAGTCATATTTTGAATGAAGTTGCAAAAACATTTAATATTAATAAATGGCCAGTAACCGCCATTAAATCTTATGTAGGCCATTCTATAGGGACTGCATCTGGTGATCAATTAATCGCATCACTAGGAGTTTGGAAGTATGGTTGGATACCTGGCATAAAAACTATCGATAAAATAGCTGAAGATGTCCATAACTCTAATTTGAATATCCTTATAGATCATATTTATGCAGGAAAAAAAGGTAAAAAATATAAGGGTGTAATTATAAATGCTAAAGGATTCGGAGGTAATAATGCTTCAGGTTTAGTGCTGTCTCCTCATCAAACAATGAGTATGTTAAAGAACAAATATGGAATTGAACTGATTGAAAAGTATCACATAAAAAATATTAAGGTTAGCCAACACTCGAGAAACAATGATCGTGAAGCTTACAATGGGGATGAAACGATCTATTACAATTTTTCTGAGGATGTTATGGACAACAGTAATGTGACTATGACACAAAAATCAATAAAACTTAGCACATTTCATAAAGAAATTCCGTTAACAAATGAGAATCCGTTCGTTGAATATTGTAAGCAGAGTGGTTAATTATGAGCTTACAAAGTAAAGGCAAGTGAGATTGATTCAATCTATGGTCATATCATATAGGTAATCAATATGATGAGTTTTATCTACTTTTCTTTTATCCATATTATACCAACTTCGATTTTATCTATTTTAACTAAGGTTCCTTTTTCAATAGGGTGAAAAGATTTAAGATTCCACTGAATACCAGAATAATGATATTTACTCTCGCTTTGCATATCGACATACTCTTCTAATATAAATTCTTTATTGTAAAAATCAGTTTTATCCTCGCTTTTTTCTACCTTATTTTGTATTTTTTTAAGCGGTTTCCAGAATATTAATAATAGAAGTACTGTAAATGCAGTAGTTAAGGAGAACGCCCATAACCAATTAGTTTCTATAAAGTTGAATCCCATCAAAACACCAGAAAAAATCATGGAAATTCCGGTAAATAAAAAAATGAAAGCTGACTCCCCTAGCAATGCAACTTCAATTATTATTAAGATAATTCCAACAATAATAAAAATTTGATCAGGATTTTCTACCACGTTTAATCCTTCTTATTTAAAGTATTAATAATAGTCATAGCAGATGCCACAATATTAGCAGTATCGGTGTTAGAGTCAGGCAAAAGTATAACAGAGGATTCTTTAGCAATGGCCTTTTTTGCCCCAATTGCTTTTGTAGCAAGATCAAGCTGTATGGCTTTTTGCCCCGGTGTGGTATCAGCAGCTTCACCGACTAACTGTAGTGCCTTAGCTTGTGCTTGGGCAACTGATAATATAGCTTTAGCTTCACCTTCTGCACTTAAAACTTGCTCTGATTTATCTGCTTCTGCAGCAAGAACTCGTGCTTGTTTTTTACCTTCTGCAACGTTAATAGCAGCTTGTCTGTCCCCTTCAGATTCCAAAATCTTAGCACGTTTAACTCGTTCTGCTTTCATTTGAGCTTCCATAGATTCCATAATGGAGTTAGGTGGTACTATATCTTTAATTTCATAACGCAATACTTGTATACCCCATGGTTCAGCTGCCTGATTTATTGAAGTAACTATGTTAGAATTTAATTGATTGCGTTCTTCAAATGTACGATCTAACTCCAGTTTACCTAATTCAGAACGCATAGTTGTTTTTGCTAATTGAGTTACTGCAAAATTATAATCATCGATACCATAAGTTGCCTTGTAAGGATCTAAAACCCTAAAATAGAGCACTCCATCAACGGCTAACGAAATGTTATCCTTAGTGATAACAGATTGACTTGGTACATCTTGAGCTTGTTCTTTTAGGCTGCGATCAGCAGCAACAGAATCAATGAAAGGGATAATAAAATTCAATCCTGCTTCCTTTGTAGATTGGTACTTGCCAAAACGTTCTATTAACCAGGCGCGATTCTGTGGAACAAATTTAACACCTCCTTTTAATATTAGTAATACCAGGATAAATAAACAAACACTGATCGCAATCGAAAAAGATAAATATCCCTCTAATATATTGTTCACTTTTTTATTCCTTTTTTTGATAACGTCAAATTACTCTGATGAAAGTGGTATCCCAGTATACAATATTTGATATGTTACGGAATGAAACTTGTGCTTGTTTGGTAAAAAACACATAAATACTTTTCCATCTTATTCGAGCTATTTGTCGAGACAAAGCTACGACGAGAATTGAATTCATTTCTATGTATGGTTGATAGTGCAAATATTTGAATCAACGGAAATTCAATAAAAGTGTATTCTGAGATTACAGCTACAATAAACATAATATTTTAAAGTGGAAAATAAAAATTCTATAGCAATATGGAAAGTCTTGATTAAAAGAAAATAAACTTTTTGGAATCAAGACTATTATTAATACATTAAGTATTTTAAAAGACACTTTAATGAAAAAATTTACAGATTCATTCAATCATATCAAAACACTGAGAGCTTCATTAAAAGGCTTAAATTCCGAAGAGTTAAAAAAAAATATTGATAAAATGAGTATCATATTGAAAGAGAAAATTAGATTAGAGCAGCAAAAAGAAAAGAAAGAAAGGGAAAAAGAAAAACAATTGAAAGAAGCGCTATCAGAGGTAAACAGAATTTTAGAATTTAGTGGATTAAATTTACAGGATATTATCCTTGCGAAAGCAACAAATCGCAAACAACCAACTCACAAATTGAATGTGAATGGAAAAGAAATATTCTATGTTGGTTCTGGTCGTATTCCAAAAGAAATAAAAAAGTACATTGATAATGGAGGTCAACTTGATGATTTGAAAATCAAAACGAAAAAAAACTGAAATAAATTAACAAAATCTTTCTAAGGATGAAGTCAATTTCAATTCTCGCTGCTAAAAAGCTTCAATAGGTTTATTTTCTAAGCTAGATTACGTCAAAATTCTACGAAATATTTTGGAGTAAACAATGGGGCTCATTGATGAAATTGAAAAAATTGGTAAGCGCATGAAAGAGGAGCGATCCTCTTTAGAAGAAGATATAAAGCTTAATTCTGTAGTACATGTTAGTGATGAAGATGTTGATTATGTTGATCGTCTAATTTACAACCATTGCTTAAACAAGAAATCACTTTATGAGCTTTTCGGTTCATCAAAATTAACGTTCAACGAACGCTTAAACCAAGCAGAAGTAAAGGGTATTATTAATAAGCCCATATTACAAAATCGTTCACATCTTTACAATCGTTTTGATATACAAAATTTAATGGATTATTGGAATTTCCCAAAGTATTCTGACAGTTTTGAACCTAATGTTATTACATGCGAAAATCACAAAGGTGGAAGTGGAAAAAGTACGACTATAATTACCTTAGCTGTAGCAACTGCGCTGGATTTAAAACTAAATGCAAAGTGTTGTGTAATTGATTTAGATCCTCAAGGAACTGTTGGAAGAAATCTAATTCGTTCTTCTGAAGGTAATGATATTTATTTGACGATGGTGGATAGTCTGCTGTCTGTCGTAGAAAATGATAGCGATTATTCAAAATATTTAGATGCTGGACATCATGAACGTGAAATTATTTTTGCTGCTACGTTTAGCACACACCTACCAAACCTTGATGTAATTCCCTCTTTTCCAAATGATGATAGGTTTACCTGTGTATTTTATGAGCTTAATAAAAAACAAAAAACTGATTTGATATCTAGATTCCGAGAGAAAGTTATTCCAGTTTTAAAGCAAAAATATGATTTTATTTTTATTGACACTCCTTCTCAGGATTCTCCTATTCTCTGGTCAGCAAGCGAGGCTGCTGATTGCATTGTAATTCCTATTACCCTCCATGAATTTGATTTTATTTCTACTACAAACTATATGTTAACTGTATCTGAAAGATTAAACCAACTTCCCTCTGAAGGACGAAATTTAAAATGGATAAAAATACTTCCAGTTAATGTTAATAGTCGTAGTTCTCATGAAAGAAAAACGCTTGATAAGCTTACGCGTAGCAGTAGAGATAAATTATTTACAGCTTATATCATGCATTCAGAAGCATTCGTTGCTGCGGCTTCTTTAAACAGAAGTGTCTTGGATTTAAAAAAATCGGAGGGATACTGTTCATCAAAACAATTTGATATTGCCTCAACTTCCGTGCATGCAGTTTATAAACAATTTATTAACGAAATAAAAATGAGCTCAGAGAGGAAGAAATCGAATTAAATAGACAGCAAGATATGCTAACATCTAAATCAGAGAACAACGCTTTCTTCAATTCAAAAATAAAGCTTGGATTAGGTTTTAGATTTTATATCTATTCATTTTGTATTGAATAGATAAGTATGCTGTTATAATAAAAAAACAACATAATAAGCTGGTACCGTAACATAGCCATTCGATATGAAGTTAGATGAAATAATCGGATCTGTTTCTCCAAAAATCGTTGTAGCGACGCTGTATGTAACACTACATCCAGTACAACGTGATTCAATAGGCAACTATACATACATGTATGTATAGTTGCGGAAATCGCAGAATTCGCTAATACGTACAAAAATAAACCAATCATAATGAGGTTATATGATTGATTTTTTCCACCAGCATATAAAGTTATTGCCATGATTCCGATCATAGGAATAGATCTCTTTAACACTGTTTCATATCCAAATTTCTCTGAAATAATAGAAAAAAA